>DATCJU010000087.1:0-13564 GCA_036562635.1 Pseudonocardiaceae bacterium | reverse complement strand
GTCGTTCCCGGACTTGGACTACGCCGCGGCCGGGGCCCGGATCGTGCCGAACCCCGACGACGTGTGGGGCGAGGCCGAGCTGGTGCTGAAGGTCAAGGAACCGGTGCCGGAGGAGTACCACCGACTGCGCGCCGGTCAGATCCTGTTCACCTACCTGCACCTGGCCGCCAGCGCCGAGTGCACCAGAGCCCTGCTGGACTCGGGTGTCCACGCGGTGGGCTACGAGACGGTGCAGCTGGCCGACGGCTCCCTCCCGCTCCTGGCACCGATGAGCGAGGTCGCAGGGCGGATGGCGCCCCAGGTGGGAGCACACTGCCTGGAACGCGCCCAGGGCGGACGCGGTGTGCTGCTGGGCGGGGCCTCCGGTGTCTCCGCCGGCAGGGTGGCCGTGATCGGTGCCGGGGTGGCGGGGATGAACGCCGTGGCCATCGCCCTGGGGCTGCAGGCCGAGGTGATCGTGCTGGACACCAACGTCAACCGGTTGCGCCAGATCGACTTCGTCTACCGGGGACGTGTGCAGACGATCGTCAGCAACACCTACGAGATCGAGCGGGCGTGCACCTGGGCCGACCTGGTGATCGGCGCGGTGCTGGTGCCGGGTGCGCGGGCACCCAAACTGGTCGGCAACGAGTTGGTGTCCCGGATGCGCCCCGGCTCGGTGGTGGTGGACGTGTCCATCGACCAGGGCGGGTGTTTCGAGGACTCCCGGCCGACCACCCACGACGATCCGACGTTCCGCGTCCACGACTCGGTGTTCTACTGCGTGGCGAACATGCCCGCCGCGGTGCCGAACACCTCGACGTGGGCGCTGACCAACGTGACGTTGCCCTACGCGGTGATGGTGGCGGACAAGGGGCTGCGTCGTGCCGTGACCGAGGACCCCGCCCTGGCCCGGGGGGTGAACGTGAGCGGTGGGCACGTGGTACGGGCGGAGGTGGCGCAGGCCCACGGGCTGCCGCACGTCGAGCTGGACGACCTGCTGCGGTGACCGTGCCCGAACCCCCTGCCACCACGGCGCCGGAACCGGCTCCCGCACTGGTCGAGGTGGTCACCGCCTACCTGGACCACCTCGCGGTGGAACGGGGCACCTCACGCAACACCCTGGACTCCTACGCCCGGGACCTGCGGCGTTACCTGGAGTTCCTGGCCCGTGCCGGGGTGGGCGGGCTGTCCGAGGTGGCCGAGGCGCACGTGGCGGAGTTCCTGGCCCTGCTGCGGGAGGGGGACGCCGGTCACCCACCACTGGCCGAGTCGTCGGCGGCCCGGACCCTGGTCGCGGTGCGGGGCCTGCACCGGTTCGCCCACCGGGAGGGGTGGGTGGCGGTGGACGTCTCCCGCGAGGTCCGCCCCCCGTCGGCGCCGCGTTCGCTGCCCAAGGCGCTGTCCGTGGACGAGGTCCTGCGGTTGTTGGAGTGCGTCGGCGGTGAGGACCCGAGAGGCCTGCGGGACCGGGCCCTGCTGGAACTGCTCTACTCCACCGGGGCGCGGATCTCCGAGGCGGTGGGGTTGGACCTGGACGACCTGGACGCCGACCAACGGGTCGTGTTGCTCGACGGCAAGGGGGGCAGACAACGGCTGGTGCCGATCGGCCGTCCCGCCCTGGCCGCCGTGCAGGCCTACCTGGTCCGGGGACGTCCCGCTCTGGCGACCCGCGGCCGGGGGAGTCCGGCGATGTTCCTCAACGCCCGTGGCGGCCGGTTGTCCCGGCAGAGCGCATGGCAGGTGGTGCAGCAGGCTGCCGCACGTGCCGGGCTGCGCGACGCGGTGTCCCCGCACACCCTGCGTCACTCCTTCGCGACGCACCTGTTGGAGGGCGGGGCGGACGTCCGTGTGGTGCAGGAGCTGCTCGGGCACGCCTCGGTGACCACGACCCAGGTCTACACACTGGTCACGGTGCACACGCTGCGCGAGGTCCACGCCACCACGCATCCCCGTGCGCTGGGATGAACGCCCGTCGGTTCCGACCGTCCGCCGTGTGGGATGTTCCGACACCCGCTGCCGATGGGTCTGACACCTTTCCCCGAGTAACGCAATTCGTCGAAATACGAAAAAGGTATCGTGGACCGGGGGCAGGAGGAGGTGCAGGTGCGGTGACACGCGAGTTGGAGCACCCGGCACCGGAACAGATCACACTCACCGGTGTGTTGCACGCGCTCAGCGATCCCACCCGGCTCGCCGTGGTCCGGCAGATCGCCGACGGCGGGGAACGGCAGTGCGGATCGTTCGACGTGAAGGTGGCCAAGTCCACACTCTCCCAGCATTTCCGGGTGCTGCGTGAAGCCGGGGTGACCTGGACCAGGGCCGAAGGTTCCCAGCGCTACGTGTCACTGCGACGGGAGGAACTCCAGAAACTGTTCCCCGGTCTGCTCGACGCCGTGTTGCGTTCCGCTCGTCGATCGAGAAAGCCACGGTGACCTTGGACAACGAACGGCGGGGCGCGTTGCCGGTATCCTCGCCACCCGCCTACTCTGCGGTCGAACAAGAATGTTGATCAGCTAGGAGCCAGGTTGCCATGTCGACACCGCTGCCGTCCCCGGGGCGGTCTTCCGGTGACGTCGTGCAGCACCTGAATCTCGCACCCAGGGCGCAACCCTCCTCCGACAACGACACCCTGGATGCGGCCGATGGAGAGGACGACGTGGTTCCCGGACCGTTCCAGCGGCCTCGGCGACACATTCCCGACCCACCGCTGCTGGTCGAGCACGGCCCCGCCAAGGTGCTGGCGCTGGCTAACCAGAAGGGCGGGGTGGGCAAGACCACGTCCACGATCAACCTCGGCGCGGCGCTCGCCGAGTACGGGCGACGAGTGCTCCTGGTCGACTTCGATCCGCAGGGCGCGCTGTCGGTGGGCCTGGGTATCCAGCCGCACCAGCTCGACGTGACCATCTACAACGTGCTGATGGAGCGGGGCGTCAACGTCGAGGACGTCGTGATGCGCACCTGCGTGGAGGGCATGGACCTGCTGCCCAGCAACATCGACCTGTCCGCGGCCGAGGTGCAGCTGGTCTCCGAGGTGGGACGGGAGCAGACCCTCAGCCGGGCCCTGCGCCCCCTGATTCCGCGCTACGACTACGTCCTGGTGGACTGCCAGCCCTCGTTGGGGCTGCTCACGGTGAACGCGCTCGCCGCGGCCGACGGTGTGCTCATCCCACTGGAGTGCGAGTTCTTCAGCCTGCGCGGCGTGGCCCTGCTCATCGACACCATCGAGAAGGTGCGGGAACGGCTCAACCCCAAGCTGGAGATCACCGGCATTCTCGCCACGATGTACGACCCGCGTACGCTGCACTCCCGCGAAGTGATGGCACGGGTGGTGGAGGCGTTCGGGGATATCGTGTTCGACACCGTGATCAACCGCACCGTCCGGTTCCCGGAGACCACCGTGGCCGGTGAACCGATCACCACGTGGGCACCCCGCTCCGCGGGCGCCAAGGCGTACCGGCAGCTCGCACGCGAGGTGATCGCCCGGTGACCATGCGACGCGCCTCGCTGCCCGGCGCGGCCGAACTGTTCCGTACCACCGTCCCGGCCTCGCCGCCTCCGCTGACCGACGAGCGGCTGCGGCGTACCGGCGAGCAGACCCGGCCACGAGGGTCGGGCCGCCAGAAGCACGACGCGAAGATCACCGTCTACGTGTCGGGTGAGGAACTGCTGGCACTGGAACAGGCCCGGCTGTCCCTGCGCGCCGAGTTCGGCCTGGCCGTGGACCGGGGCCGTATCGTGCGGGAGGCGGTCGCGGTGCTGCTGGCCGACCTGCAGGCCAACGGGCCGGACTCGCTGCTGGTGCGGCAGCTACGCCAGGACGCGGACGCATGACCACGGCACGGGAGGACGAGGTCGGCGAAACCTCGACAACGGCCCCGGAGGATGCCGCGGCCGAGACCACGACCGGACGGTTCACCGTCCGCCTGGAGAACTTCGAGGGCCCCTTCGACCTGCTGCTGCAGCTCATCGCCCAGCACCGGCTGGACGTGACCGAGGTGGCCCTGCACCAGGTCACCGACGACTTCATCGCGCACATCCGCGCCATGGGCGACGAGTGGGACCTGGACGAGACCACCGAGTTCCTGGTGGTCGCCGCCACCCTGCTCGACCTGAAGGCCGCCCGCCTGCTGCCCGCCGCGGAGGTGGAGGACGAGGAGGACCTGGCCCTGCTGGAGGCGCGCGACCTGCTGTTCGCCCGCCTGCTGCAGTACCGGGCGTTCAAGCAGGTGGCCGCGTTGTTCGCCGAGTTGGAGGCCGGGGCGCTCCGCCGCTACCCGCGCTCGGTCTCCCTGGAGGAGCGCTACGCTGGACTGTTGCCGGAGGTCATGCTCGGCGTGGACGCGGCCCGGTTCGCGGAGATCGCCGCGGCCGTGTTCCGGCCGAAGCCACCACCCACCGTGTCGCTGGACCACGTGCACATGCACCGCGTCTCGGTGCGCGAGCACGCGGCCGTGCTGCGGGTCCGGCTGGCCGAGCTGGGAGAGGCGACGTTCGGTGCCCTGGTGGCCGACTGCGCACACACCATCGAGGTGGTCGCCCGGTTCCTCGCGTTGCTGGAGCTCTACCGCGAGGGAGTCGTGCTGTTCGAGCAGCCCGATCCCCTCGGGGAGCTGCGGGTGCGCTGGACCGGGGGAAGCGTCGAGCAGGCCAGGGCGGACGCGGAGGCCGAGCGGGCCAACACCGAGGAGGAGGAGTACGGGTGACCGAGTACCCCGGCCGAGACACGGCGCGGGAGGAGACGAGCGACGCGTCCGAGCCGGTCGCTGTCCAGGGTGCCCAGCAACCGCCCGACCTCACCGACGACGACACGCTGCGCGCCGCCCTGGAGTCACTGCTGCTGGTCGTGGACTTCCCGGCCGGTGAGGAGGTACTGGCCGGCGCGCTCGACCAACCGGTCGACCGGGTACGGGACATGCTGCAGCGGATGTCGGCCGACTACACCGCCTCCGGCAGCGGTATCGACCTGCGCCGCGTCGGCGAGGGATGGCGGTTCTACACCCGCGACCGGTTCGCGCCGTTCGTGGAGCGCATGCTCCTGGACGGTCAGCGGGCCAAGCTGACCCGCGCCGCGCTGGAGACGTTGGCGGTGATCGCCTACCGGCAGCCGGTCACCCGGGCCCGGGTGGCCGCGGTACGCGGGGTCAACGTCGACGGTGTCATCCGCACCCTGCTCGCCCGCGGCCTGATCGAGGAGGCCGGTCAGGACCCGCAGACCCAGGGCACCCTGTACCGGACCACCGACCTGTTCCTGGAGCGGCTGGGGCTGTCCTCCCTGGACGAGCTGCCGCCGCTCGCCCCGCTGTTGCCCGAAGTGGATGCCATCGACGATGTCTGAGAACCGTTCCACCCACCGCCGTCACCGCCCGGGTGCCGCGTCGGCCCGCCCCCGCAGGGCACCCGAGCAGAACGAGGGGGTGCGTCTGCAGAAGGTGCTGGCCCAGGCGGGGGTTGCCTCCCGGCGTGCCTCCGAGGAGCTGATCGCGCAAGGTCGGGTCAGCGTCAACGGCGAGGTGGTCACCCAGCAGGGCCGCCGCGTCGACCCGCAGACCGCGGTGATCCACGTCGACGGTATGCGGGTCATCGTGCGTGACGACGTGGTGCACCTGGCGTTCAACAAGCCTCGTGGGGTGCACACCACCATGTCCGACGACCGCGGTCGCCCCTGCGTGGGGGACTACGTGGCCCACCGGCCCGAACGTCTGTTCCACGTCGGTCGCCTGGACGCCGACACCGAGGGTCTGCTGCTGCTCACCAACGACGGGGAGCTGGCACACCGCCTGATGCACCCGTCCTACCAGGTGCTCAAGACCTACCTCGCCGAGGTCCCCGGCCCCATCCCGCGGGACCTGGGGCGTCGGCTGCGGGACGGTGTCGAGCTGGAGGACGGCCCGGTCACCGTGCATTCCTTCCGGGTGGTGGACGCGCTCGGCAACCGCGCCATGGTGGAGGTCGTGCTGCACGAGGGTCGCAAGCACATCGTGCGTCGACTCCTGGCCGAGGTAGGACACCCGGTGCGTCGCCTGGTCCGGACCGCGATCGGCGAGGTGCGCCTGGGCAACCAGAAACCGGGCAAACTACGTCCTCTCAACCGACAGGAGGTCGGCTCCCTCTACGCCGCGGTCGGTCTGTGACCACACAGTCAGGGCCGCCCACCCCTGTCGCGGGTGGGCGGCCCTGACCTCGATGTACGGGTGAGACGTGTTCCCGGAACCCTCAGCGGCTGCCCGAATCCTCGCCGAGCGCCATCTCGGACGACTCCTGCGCCGGGACCTGGGCGGCCGTGTCCGGGTGCTCCTCCGGGGCCTCCTTCTTCTCCTGAGCGGCCGGCATCTGGTTCGCCGAGCGCCAGGACCACACCATGCGGGCCGCCGGCTCCACGACACGCGCGGCGATCGGACCGAACACAGCCATCAGCAGCACGTAGGCCGTGGACAGCGCCGCCAGTTTGTCGGGCACCGCACCGGAGGCCACCGCGAGGCCGGCGATCACGATGGAGAACTCGCCCCGGGCCACCAGGGCGGCACCCGCCCGCAGCCGACCCATCGGGGAGATGCCCTGCTGCTTGGCCGCCCACCAACCGGTGAGGACCTTCGTAGCCGTGGTGACCACCACCAGTGCCAGCGCGGGCAACAGCACCGGCGGGATGTCCTTGGGGTTGGTGTTCAGACCGAAGACCACGAAGAACAGCGCGGCGAACAGGTCACGCAGCGGCTCCAGCATGCGCGTCGCGTTCTCCGCGGTGGAACCGGAGATGGCGATACCCAGCAGGAACGCGCCCACACCGGCCGAGACCTGCAGCTGGGAGGCGATACCGGCCACCAGGAGTGCGGCCCCCAGCACCCGCAGCAGGAACACCTCCGGGTCGGGGTTGTCCACCAGGGCGGACACGAAACGGCCGTAGCGCAGCGCGACCACCAACACCACGGTGACCGTGAGCAGCGCGATTCCCACCGTGGTGAGCCCACCGATCAGGGTGACCCCCGCCAGCAGCGCGGTCAGGATCGGCAGGTACAGGGCCATGGCCAGGTCCTCGAAGACCAGCACCGACAGCACCACCGGGGTCTCCCGGTTGCCCAGCCGGCCCAGGTCACCCAGCACCTTGGCGATGATGCCGGACGAGGAGATGTAGGTGACGCCGGCCATGGTCAACGCCCCCACCGGGCCCCAGCCGAGCAGGTACCCGGCGATCGCCCCCGGGGCGGCGTTGAGCACCAGGTCGACGACACCCGCCTGCCAGGACTTCTGCATGCCGTTGACCAGCTCGGCCGCCGAGTACTCCAGGCCGAGCAACAACAGCAGCAGGATGACCCCGATCTCGGCGGCGATCTCGGTGAACCCCTCGATGCCGTGCAGGGGTATCAGCCCGCCCTGCCCGAAAGCCAAGCCACCCAGCAGGTACAGCGGAATCGGGGAAAGCCCGATGCGCCACGCCAGCCGGCCCAGCAGGCCCAGGGCGAAGCACATCGCACCCAGCTCAATCAGTGCGAGTGCGGTCGAATGCACAGTCAGCTACTACTTCCGGGTCAGCCTTCGGCCAGGACGTCGGCCACAGCCGTCAGACCCTCGGGAGTGCCCACCACGACCAACAGGTCGCCCCCGCGCAGCACGAAGTCCGGGGTGGGGGAAGGGTGCACCTTGCCCTGCCGCACCACGGCAACAGCTGAGGCGCCGGTGCGGGTCCGCATCGCGGTGTCCCCCAGTGTCCGCCCGTCGTAGGGAGATCCCGGGGCCAGTGGGAGCTGTACGGTGGAGATCCCGGCCACACCGCGCTGCTGCTCGGTCAGATGCTCGACCAGCAGCGGCGCCCCCAACAGGTTGGCCAGGGTGCCGGTCTCCTCGTGGGTCAGCGGTATCGACGCGACGCAGGCGTCCGGGTCATCAGCCTTGGAGATGATCAGATCGAAGTGCCCGTCCCGGTACGTGATCACTCCGATACGACGGCCTGCACGTGTGAGGAAGTCCTGCCGGACTCCGATTCCGGGCAGCGGGGTCACCTCGACATTCACGGCGGGACAGCTTAAGACCACGCGGACCCGATGCAACAGAAACCGGGGAATTCGATACGTGTTCCATGTCACGTGGAAGTCGTCGGTGCCGTCCACGCAGGGCACGATGGTCGGATGAGCACGTGGGTGCGCCCGCTGGCAGAGGGCTGGGTCGTCCGGGACGAGATCCCCGGACCCGACGTCGACGAGTTCGCCACCGCCGACCAGGTTCGGGCGGCCCTGGCCACCGTGGGACCCGACACCCTGCTGGCCGTGCAGCACCCCCACCGCACCCCGGCCGCCGTCGCCTCCGGGCTCGACCTGGCCTCGGCCCTGCCCACGGCCAGGAGCGCCCTCGACCGGTTGCGTGCCACCGCCTACCGGAAGGTCACCGACGTCGTGGCGCCCTACGAGGTGGACGGCCCCGACGGCACGGCCGTCGGCGTGCTCTGCCTGGTCGACCCGGCCGCCGTGGGCGCGGACGGACTGGCCCGGGTACGACACAGCGAGCAGGTGTACCCCGACGTGGTGGCCGAACGCGCCGCCGTGCTGACCGCACTGGGCTGCGCCACCAGCGCCGCACTGCTGGTCCCCGTCTCACGAGGAGCGTCCCTGACCGCCGTCGTGCGTCGGGCGATCACCCGGCTCGGCCCACCGGTGGTGGAGACCGTCGACTCGGCCGGCCGACGACACCGCATGTGGCTGCTGGGACCCGGACCGGATCAGGACGAGGTCCTGGCCGTCGCCGGCGCACAGCCGCTGCTGGTGGCCGACGGCAACCACCGGGTGGCCGCCGCGGCCGCAGCCGGGCTCGGCGGCATGCTCGCCCTGGTCACCGGAGGCCCGGACCTGCGCATCGGCGCCATCCACCGGGTACTCACCGGCACCGGGCTGGGCGCGCAGGACCTGGCCGACCGCTGGAGCCGGGCCGGTCTGGACGTCCAGTTCCCCACCAGTGCCGAACCGCCCAAGGACCCGGGACGAGTGGTGGTGTGGACCCACCAGGGTGCGCTGAGCGTCGAACTGCCGACACCGGAACCCGACGCGCCAACACCACGGATCGACCACGCCGTCGTGGAACGGGTACTGCTGGCCGAGGCGCTGGGACTGGACCTGTCGGGTCCCCAGGTCCGGCCGCTGCCCGACCCGCAACTGGACAGTGGGATGCCGGACGGGGCGGACGCGGTGGTGCTGCTCGCCCCCGTGCCCTACGCCGACGTGCTCGCCGTGCACCGGCAGCACCGCATCATGCCCCGCAAGGCCACCTACTTCACCCCCAAACCCCGCAGCGGTCTGCTGCTCGCCGAGCTCGCAGCCCGCTGACCCGCATCGGCGAGGTGACCGGTCCCGGGAGCGAACCGGGAGAGCGGGCCACCCGGCTGGACGCGCCCGCCCGAGCAGCTGTGCCCCACCGTCCGGCACCGGGTGGCCCTGCACCGGAAGCGGTTCGGTGATGACGGCACCGGACAGGCAGAATGGGCGGTTGAACGGTTTGCATACACCGACCGGGTGAAACACCGGCGACGAGCAGAGGTGGACGAGGTGGCACGACGGGGCGAACTGCGGGGCGTTGTGGCGATGGACGGGCCGTCGGGCACCGGCAAGTCCACCGTCTCGCGGCGGCTCGCACAGGAGTTCTCCGCCCGCTACCTGGACACCGGCGCCATGTATCGGGCAGTCACCCTGGCGGTGCTGCGGGCCGGGGTGGACCCGACCGACGCCGAGAAGGTGACCCAGGTGGCGGCGGAAGTCGAACTGGTCTCCGGCACCGACCCCCAGCAGCCCACCATCCACCTGGGCCAGGAGGACGTGAGCGCGGAGATCCGCGGCCCCGAGGTCACCGGCGCGGTGTCCGCCGTCTCGGCAGTCCCCGGGGTACGGCGGATCCTGGTGGAACGGCAGCAGCAGATCATCGCCGAGGCACTGAACACCGTGGGCGGGATCGTCGTGGAGGGTCGGGACATCGGCACCACGGTGGCCCCCGACGCCCCGCTGAAGGTGTACCTGACCGCCTCCGCCGAGGCCCGAGCCCAACGACGCGCCCGTCAGGACAACGCCGAAGGCCGCAGCGCGACGGTGGACGCCACCCTGGCCGACGTGCAGCGGCGCGACCGACTGGACTCCACCAGGGCGGTCTCCCCGCTGCGGCCTGCCGAGGACGCCGTCGAGGTGGACACCACCGACCTGGACATCGACGGGGTGCTCGCCGAACTGATCTCGCTGGTGCTGGAGCGCGGGCTGGTGGCGGTACCGGAACGGACCGGGCGGTGAGCCGTATGCGTGCTCTCGACGCGGACGAGCCGTCCCGGCGTGAGCAGCGACGGGCAGAACTTCCCGCCGGAGCCTGGCCCTGGCTGCACACCCTGGCGTACCGGGTGGCCGGCCGGGTGTTCCCCCTCGGCTACCGACTGCACGTACAGGGCCTCGAACGCGTACCCCGGACCGGTCCGGTGGTGCTCGTGGCCAACCACAGCACGTTCGTGGACGGCCCACTGCTGTTCGGGCTGCTGCCCCGACGGTCGGTGTTCCTGATCAAACGGGAGATGTTCCGCGGGCCGGTGGGCTGGTTCCTGCGCCGCATCGGACAGATCCCGGTGCGCCGCGGTGAACCGGACCGCACCCCACTGCTGGCCGCGGTGCGCACACTCCGCTCCGGCGGCCTGGTCGGGGTGTTCCCCGAGGGCAGCCGTGGTGCCGGCGACGTGGCCACCGCGCAGAACGGGGCGGCCTGGCTGGCCCGCTCCACCGGAGCGGTGGTGCTGCCGGTGGCGTGCCGGGGCATCGCAAGGCCCCCCGGCGGCCGGTGGCGCTTCCGCCCCCGCGTGGACGTGCTGTTCGGCGAGCCGTTCACCCTGCCCGCCGAACGTGGCCGGACCGGCCTGGCCGCCGCGACCGAGCGGGTACGCAGCGAGCTGGCCGCCCTGGTGGCCGACCTGGACCGGCAACGGCGGGGGCGGCCGGTCCACGAGCCCGACATGCCGGGTACAACCGAGACCACAGACGGACCCGAGGAATCGGAGAGGGGAGGGCACACGTGACCGGCCTGGACGGCACGTGGGCCGACGAGGCCGACTGGGCGGCGCTGGACGAGGCGGCCGCCGCGGGGGACGACGCAGGGGAACGCGAACTGCCGCAGCCGGTGGTCGCGGTGGTCGGACGACCCAACGTGGGCAAGTCCACGCTGGTCAACCGCATCCTGGGGCGGCGGGAGGCCGTCGTGCAGGACACCCCGGGCGTGACCCGGGACCGCGTGGCCTACGACGCCATGTGGAACGGCCGCCGGTTCACGGTGGTCGACACCGGCGGATGGGAACCCGACGCCAAGGGACTGCAGGCCTCGGTCGCGGCCCAGGCCGAGCTGGCCATGGCCACCGCGGACGCGGTGGTGCTGGTGGTGGACGCCACCGTCGGCGCCACCGACACCGACGAGGCGGTGGCCCGGGTGCTGCGCCGGTCCAAGCGCCCGGTGCTGCTCGTGGCCAACAAGGTCGACGACCAGCGGTTGCTCGCCGACGTGGCCAGCCTGTGGTCGCTCGGGCTCGGCGAGCCCTACCCCGTCAGCGCCCTGCACGGCCGCGGATCCGGTGACCTGCTGGACGCGGTGCTCGAGGTCCTGCCGGAGACCCCGCGCGAGCTGCCGGCCGCCACGGGTGGGCCGCGGCGGGTCGCCCTGGTCGGCAAGCCCAACGTCGGCAAGTCCAGCCTGCTGAACCGGCTGGTCGGCGAGGAACGCGCCGTGGTCGACTCGGTCGCCGGGACCACCGTCGACCCGGTCGACTCGCTCGTGGAGCTGGACGGGGAGATCTGGCGTTTCGTCGACACCGCCGGTCTGCGCAAGCGGGTGCACACCGCGCAGGGCACCGAGTACTACGCCTCGCTGCGGACCCGCGCGGCCATCGAGGCCGCCGAGGTGGCCATCGTGCTGCTGGACGCCAGCCAGCCCATCAGCGAGCAGGACCTGCGGGTGATCACCATGGTGGTCGAGGCGGGTCGGGCCCTGGTCCTGGCGTTCAACAAGTGGGACCTGGTCGACGAGGACCGGCGGCGCATGCTGGAGCGTGAGATCGACCGGGAACTGGTCCGCGTCCCGTGGGCGCAGCGGATCAACGTGTCCGCGCTGACCGGGCGTTCGGTGCACAAGCTCGCGCCGGCGCTGCGTACCGCCCTGGAGTCGTGGGAGCACCGGGTGCCCACCGGGCAGCTGAACTCCTGGTTGTCCGACCTGGTGGCTGCGCAGCCGCCGCCGGTGCGGGGCGGCAAGCAGCCGAAGATCCTGTTTGCCACGCAGGCGCAGACCCGGCCGCCGACGGTGGTGCTGTTCACCACCGGGTTCCTGGAGGCCGGCTACCGGCGGTTCCTGGAACGCAAGTTCCGGGAGACCTTCGGGTTCACCGGAACGCCGGTGCGGATCGCGGTGCGGGTGCGGGAGCGCAACAAGTCCTCGCGGCGCTGAGGCGCCCCCGGAGGCCGCCACACTCGTCCCACAGCCCCATCGGGCAGCAGGTACGTGTCGTGCCTGCCCCGGTGGGGCTGTGGGCGTTTCGGGGCGTGCCGGACGCCGCCAAAACGGTGACCGTGGTGCGGCGGCTGGTGGAGCACGGACTCTGCCCAGCCGGGAGTGACTCGTCCGATGGATGCAGGCATGATGCGCCGATCAGCGGTGCCGTGCTCTCGATCACTCCGACATAGTGGTCCGCGGTATCGGGGAGTGCCGATCCAGGGGAGGAACGGGGGCTTCACGCCCCCGTTCGTGCATGTCAGAGGCTGTTGCCGGGGGTCGATTTTGGGCCTGCCGGGGTGATGGGTTAAGCTGATCGCGCATCCCACGGAGGATGCGGCCGGGACGTGGCGCAGCTTGGTAGCGCACTTGACTGGGGGTCAAGGGGTCGCAGGTTCAAATCCTGTCGTCCCGACCAGCAAAAGAGCAGGTCGGAGGGCCTGCCACCCACGCGGGTGGCAGGCCCTCCGTCTGTCTGCGTGACCAACTGAGTGACTACGGGCTCGGCTCGCCTGGTTAGGGCTCAGCCGGTGGGCGTGAAGAGCTGGCCCATGGCTCGTGCTCCTCACCTCGAGCACGGGACGGACCTGTTCGCGGTGGGCCGTCCCGATGGCGGTGGTGCCGCCGTGGTCGACCAGGCGGGCGATGTTCTCCAGTGGCATGCCGGTGTCGGAGAGCAGGGAGACGAAGCTGTGCCGCGTCTCCCGGTGATCAGGCTTGGCTTTCACAGATTGCGAGCCGGCCCGTGAAACTTGGGCCTCCAGCCTCAATGAAGTAGGACAACCCCCGCGTGCGGGGACCACGGCACCTGGTCGAACGGCAGCACCAACGACGACGGACAGCCCCCGCGTGTGCGGGGACGACTGTGGCACGGCTCGATCCGTAGCGGGAAGACGAGGACAGCCCCCGCGTGTGCGGGGACGACATCACGTAGCCGATCCCAGCGGTCTCCGGGGTGGGACAACCCCCGCGTGTGCGGGGACGACTATTGCGCGTGCGGTCACTAACCGACAGAGTAGGGACAACCCCCGCGTGTGCGGGGACGACATCAACGGGGACACCGCGGTCGACGCGACCGGGGGACAACCCCCGCGTGTGC
>DATCJU010000075.1:0-8214 GCA_036562635.1 Pseudonocardiaceae bacterium | reverse complement strand
GTTCTCACCCTGTCCAACGCATGTCTGACCAACGAGAACGGTGACGCCCTCAGCGTGGATCGCGCCACGATCAAGGAAAGCCTGTTCGCTCGGAACATCACCGCCAACGGCAAGGTCCGTCTTCCCGGCGCCCACATCAGTGGTCAGCTCGACCTGAGCGGTGCTCGTCTGACCAACGAGAACGGCATCGCCCTCAGCCTGGGAGACGCCACCATCGGGGGCAGCGTGTTCATCAGTAACGGCTTCACCGCCACTGGCGAGATCCGTTTGTCGGGCACCCACATCGGCGGCCAACTTGCCTTGGAAGGTGCCCGCCTGACCAACAAGGACGGCGATGCCCTGCTGCTGGACGGCGCCACCGTCGACGACGGCCTGGTCATCCGTGACGACTTCACCGCCGTCGGCCAGCTCGATCTGTCCGGCGCCCGTATCAACGGCGAGCTGGCTGTGAACAGCGCCCTGCTCATCAATCCCGACGGCACTGCCCTGAACCTGGACGGTGCCTCTGTCGAGGGTGATCTGCTCGCTGGTGACGGCTTCACCGCCGTCGGGGAAGTTCGCCTGTTCGGCGCCCGTGTCAGCGGCCAGCTGGCGCTGCAGGGCACCCGGCTGATCAATCCCGACGGCACCGCACTGAACCTGGTGGAGGCCCAGGCCACCCGACTGATCCTGCTACCCCACGTGGACTCGGCGGGTCTGGTCAACCTCCGGGACGCCCGGGTGGGCCGGTTCACCGACGACCCCGAGCACTGGCCGCCGGGCTGCCAGGTCGACCTGGACGGTTTCAGCTACGAACGCCTCAGCCGACTTCCGGGCGACACCTCCCCAGCCTGCCCCATCGAGGAGCGGCTGCGGTGGATGCGTGACTTCACCACCACCACCCAGCTCCCCGGCACCGCGAAGAAGAGCCGCACCGAGTTCTCCCCCACCCCCTACGAGCAGCTGGCCACCGCCCTACGCCGCGACGGCCAGGAACGCCAGGCCCGTCAGGTCTCCCGCTACCGTGAGCACCTGCACCACCGATCCCGTGGTGTCCCGGGTGTGGTGTGGGGTGCGGTCCAGCGCTGGACCATCGGTTACGGCTACCAACCCGTCCTCGCCCTGGCGTGGGTGCTGGGCGTGCTGGCCGCCGGCACCTTCTACTTCACCCGCACCGCACCACTCAAACCGATCAAGGACGACGAACACCCCACCTGGGACCCCTTCCTCTACACCCTCGACCAGCTGATTCCCCTGCTCGACCTGGGGCACGAGAAGGCCTGGGACCCGACCGGATGGGACAAGACGGTCACCGTCCTGCTCATGGTCGCCGGCTGGGTGCTGGTCACCTCCTTCGCCGCCGGCGCCAGCCGCGTCCTCCGCAGGCCGTGAACCACCCGCTCCGACCGCACCCGGCCGGGCGCGGTCGGAGCGTGCAGCCCCCTCCCGGTCACACCCCGCTCCGAACCGGCTATGACCTGCTGGGCCGATCGGTCCAGCTTGTGTCGAACCGCCCCCGACCTCGTCCCGACATCGCCATGATCGGTCCATGGCGGGACTGTTTGCCGAGAACGCAGCGGTGCCGGCCGACTGGAGCGCGCCGGAACGCTGGCTGTGGGAGGCCTACCGGCGCGGCGAAGCGCTCGACTTCAGCGACAACGAGGACAACGACCCTGCTCGGGGAGACGAGTGGGGTGCCCACCGCACCGTCCGCGGCGCGGTCGTCGAGCAGATCCTGCGGCACGCCCCCACCCCTCACCCCGGCCACACCGCCTGCCTGTATCTGATCGGCGCCCGTATCTCCGGGCAGCTCGACCTCACCAACATCCGCACCGAGGCCCCGATCGTCCTGACCGGCTGCTTCTTCGAGCAGCCGGTGGAACTCTCCGGTGCCGAACTCAACTGGGTCGAACTCACCGGCTCCCACCTGCCGGGGATCGACACCACCCAGACCAGGTTCACCCGCAGCCTGACGCTGAACCGGGCCGTGGTGACCGGCCCGCTCCGCCTGCTCTGGGACACATATCGGGGGCAACCTCGAACTGACCGACGCCCGCCTGACCACCGAGAACGGCAACACCGTGCTCCTGGACGGCGCCACCATCGACGGTGACCTGGTCGCCCGTGATGTCGTCGCCGACCGGATCCGCCTGGTCGGTGCGCGCCTCCACGGTGATCTCGACCTGACCGACGGTCGGTTGGACACACCCGACGACGACGCCCTGGACCTGGACCGCGCCACCATCAACGGCGACCTGTTGGCTCGGACCCTCACCGTCAGCGGCCGGATCTACCTGGGCAGCGCCCGCCTCCACGGCGGTCTCTACCTGTCCGGCGCCCGGCTCACCAACGAGAACAGCGAGGTCCTGAACCTGGATGGTGCCCTCATCGAGGGCAGTGTGTTCGCTCGGGAAGCCGTCACCACCGGAGAAGCCCGTCTGCCCGGTGCGCGTATCGGCGGTCAGCTCGTCCTGGACGACGCCCAACTGACCAATCCCGATGGCGACGCCCTCGACCTGGACCATGCCGCCATCGGCGGCGGCCTGTTCGCTCGGAACCTCACCGTCAGCGGCCAGGTCCGCCTGCCCAGTGCCCGTATCGACGGCCAGTTCGTCCTGACCAGTGCCCAACTGACCAGTCCCGGTGCCACCGCCCTGGACCTGGACCGCGCCACCATCGACGACAACCTGTTCGCCTGGAACACCACCATCACCGGTCAGGTCCAGCTGTCCGGTGCACGCATCGGCGGCCACCTCAACCTGTCCGGCACCAAGCTCACCAACAAGAAAGGCGAGGCTCTGATCCTGGACGGCGCCACCATCGGCGGGGACCTCCTCCTCAACGAGGGCTTCACCGCCCTCGGGCAGGTCCGGCTGCACGGTGTGCACATCGGTGGTCGGCTCGACCTGTCCGAGGCTCGGCTGACCAACCCGCACAGCACCGCCCTGGGCCTGGACAACGCCACCGTCGGCGGGGACCTGCTCGCCGACAGGGGCTTCGCCACCAACGGGGAGGTCTGCCTGTACCGTGCGCGCATCGGTGGTCGGCTCGACCTGGTCAACGCCTGGCTGTCCAACCCCGGCAGGACCGCCCTGAACCTGACCGAAACCCAGGCAGCCCACCTGGTGCTGTTCCCGCACCCGAAGTCACGGGGTGTGATCAATCTCCGGGACGCCCGGGTGGGCCGGTTCGTCGACGATCCCCGCCGCTGGCCCGAGGCCTGCCGGATCGACCTGGACGGGTTCCGCTACGAACGCCTCAGCCGGCTACCCGGAAGCACCTCCCCGGCCTGCTCGATCGAAAAGCGGCTGGCCTGGATGCGGGACTACACCCTCACCACCCAGCTTCCCGGTACCGCCCCCAAGAGTCGGGCCGAGTTCCTTCCCGACCCCTACGAGCAGCTGGCCGCCGCCCTGCGCCGGGACGGCCAGGAACGCCAGGCCCGCCTGGTCTCCCGGGAGCGCGAACGCCTCCGCCACCGGACGCTCGGCCCCCTGGGCAGGCTCTGGGGTGCGATCCAGCGCTGGACCGTCGGCTACGGCTACCAGCCCGCCCGTGTCCTGGTCTGGGTGCTGGGCGTGCTGACCGCCGGCACCCTCTACTTCGCCGGGGTCGGGCCGCTCCCCTCGGTCAGGCCCGACGAGCAGCTCGCCTGGGATCCGTTCCTCTACACCCTCGACCTGGTGGTGCCCCTGCTCGACCTGGGGCACGAGAAGGCCTGGGACCCGGTCGGCTGGCACCAGGGGATCGCGGTCCTGTTCCTGCTGGTCGGCTGGATGCTGGTCGTCTCCGTCGCCGCCGGTATCGGCCGTGTCCTCCGCCGACCCTGAGCGCCGCGCCCGGTTCCGCTCACGTCGAGCGGGTACGGCCAGGACCCGATCCACCCGGGGACCGACGAGGACGCCGCCGCTACCGGGTGGGCTGACCAGCCCCGACGGACCAGGTTTGTGCCCGAACGGTGCCCGGTGCGGTTCCGGAACCGTCATGATCAAGAACCATGGCGGGACTGCTTGCCGAGGACACGACGGCACCGGCGGACTGGAGCGAACCGGAACGCCGGCTGTGGGAGGCTTACCGACACGGCGAATGGCTCGTCCTCGACGAGGAGGGCAACGGCGACAACGACCCGGCACGGGCGGACGAGTGGGGTGCCCACCGGACCGTCCGTGGTGAGGTCCTCGAACAGCTGCTGCGCCACGGTCCCGAAGCCCACCCCGGCCACACCGCCCGCCTCCGCCTGGTCGGGGCACGCATCACCGGCCGGCTCGACCTCAGCGACAGCCGCGTCGACGCCCCGATCGCACTCCTCAGCTGTTCCTTCGAACAGCCCGTCATCCTGAACGGCGCCGAACTGAACACCTTCAGCCTGGACGAATCCCACCTCCCGGGGCTCGACGCCACCCAGGTCCGCATCACCCGCAACCTGATGTTGGCCCGAGCCGTGGTCACCGGTGAGATCCGCCTGCTCGGTGCCCGTATCGGTGGTCAGCTCACCCTGTCCGGTGCCCGCCTGACCAACGAACACGACAACGTCCTGATCCTGGACAACGCCGTCGTCGACGGCGGCGTGTTCGCCGGAGACAGCGTCATCACCGGCCAGGTCCGCCTGCCCAATGCCCGCATCACCGGTGACCTTTTCCTCTCCGGGGCTCACCTGACCAACGAGCACGACGCTGTTCTGCTCCTGGACCGGGCCGTCGTCGAGGGCAGCCTGTTCGCCGGCGACGGTCTCACCGCCAGCGGCCAGGTCCGTCTCCCCGGCGCCCACGTCACCGGCCACCTGCTCCTCTCCGGAGCCCGCCTGAGCAACGAACACGACGACGCCCTGATCCTGGACAACGCCGTCGTCGACGGCGGCGTGTTCGCCGGAGACAGCGTCATCACCGGCCAGGTCCGTCTCCCCGGCACACACATCGGCGACGACCTCAATCTGACCGGGGCGCACCTCACCAACCCCGAGGGCAACGCCCTGTTCCTGGACGGCGCCACCATCGACGGCAGCCTGATCGCCCGGAACCTCACCGCCACCGGCGAGATCCGCCTGCTCGGCGCCCGCGTCAACGGGGTGCTCGCCCTGACCGGTGCCCACCTGACCGCACCCGGTGACCGCACGCTGAGCCTGGATCGGGCCACCGTCGAGGGCAGCCTGTTCGCCGGCGAGGGTTTCACCGCCAGCGGCCAGGTCCGCCTGCCGGGTGCTCGCATCCGCGGTCAGCTCGACCTGACCGGCGCCCAGCTGAGCAATCCCGACGGGGATGTGCTGGTCCTGGACCGGGCCACCGTCGACGGCGGCCTGTGCGCCCGGGACAGCGTCGTCACCGGCCGGACCAGCCTGTCCGGGGTGCACGTCACCGGTCAGCTCACCCTGGCCGGTGCCCGGTTCACCAACCCCGACGACATTGCCCTGTTCCTGGACGGCGCCACCGTCGACGGCGGCCTGATCGCCGGGAACCTCACCGTCACCGGTGAGATCCGCCTGCTCGATGCCCGTATCACCGGGCAGCTCGTCCTGTCCGACGCCCACCTGACCAACGAGAACGGCGACGCCCTGAGCATGGACAGCACCGTCGTCGAGGGCAGCATGTTCGCCCGGGACGGGTTCACCGTCATCGGCCAGGTCCGACTGCCCAACGCCCGGGTGAGCGGCGACATCAACCTGACCGGTGCCCGGCTCACCAACCCGGAGGGCAACGCCCTGTTCCTGGACGGGGCCACCATCGGGGGTGACCTGATCCTCGGCAACGGGTTCACCGCCGCCGGCGAGGTTCGCCTGCTCGGTGCCCGCATCGGCGGGGACTTCGCCCTGGTCGGCGCTCATCTGTCCAACGAGAACGGCACCGCGTTGGGCCTGGACCGGGCCACCGTCGACGGTGACCTGATCGCCCGGGACGGGTTCACCACCACCGGCCAGGTCAGTCTGCTCGGTGCCCACATCGGCGGAGTGTTCTCCCTGTCCGGCGCCCGACTCACCAACAAGGACGGCTATGTCCTGTGCATGGACCGCACCGTGACCGGAGGCGGGCTGTTCGCCGACGAAGGTTTCACCGCGGCCGGCGAGTTCTGTCTGCTCGGTGCCCGTATCGGTGGCCAGTTCGTCCTGTCCGGGGCCCGGCTGACCAACCCCGGTGGCACCGCCCTGGCCATGGACGGTGCTCTCGTCGAAGGGGACCTGTTCGCCGACAACCTCGTCGTCAGCGGTGAGGTCCGTCTGCCCGGGACGCGTATCAACGGTGACCTCGACCTGGGGGACGCCCAGCTGGTGCATTCCGGCGGTGACGCCCTGAACCTGGTCGAGGCCCGGGCCTCCCGCCTGATCCTGCTCCTGCACCCGGAGTCAGCGGGCCTGGTCAACCTCCGGGACGCCCAGGTCGGCCGGTTCGTCGACGACCCGCGCCGCTGGCCCCCGGAATGCCGGATCGACCTGGACGGCTTCCGCTACGAACGGCTCAGCCAACTGCCGGGCGACACCTCCCCGGCCTGTCCGATCAAAGAACGACTGGCCTGGATGCGCACCTACACGGTCACCACCCAACCCCCCGGTGCCGCAGCTGAGGGGCGCACCGAGTTCTCCCCCACCCCCTACGAGCAACTGGCCACCGCCCTGCGCCGTGACGGCCAGGAACGCCAGGCCCGCCAGGTATCCCGCCACCGCGAGCACCTGTACCACCGGTCCCTCGGCCCCGTGGGCAGGCTCTGGGGGGCGATCCAACGCCGGACCGTCGGCTACGGCTACCAACCCGCCCTCGCCCTCGCCTGGGTGATAGGGATGTTGCTGTTCGGCACCCTCTACTTCACCGCGGCCGGACCGCTCACCCCGATCAAGGCCGACGAGCACCCCACCTGGTCCCCGTTCTTCTACACGCTCGATCTCCTGGTGCCGCTGCTCGACCTGGGGCACGAGAAGGCCTGGGACCCGGTCGGCGCCGACAGGTGGGCCGCCCTCCTGCTCATGGCCGCCGGCTGGGTGCTGGTCACCTCCTTCGCCGCCGGCGCCGGCCGCGTCCTCCGCAGGCCGTGAACACACCCGGGTGCGGTCGGGGCCGGGGTCCCGGAACACGGTCCGGCGTCGAACCACCGGCCACGGCCATCTCTCGTACCGGACCGGCGAGCCCGGATAAGCCGATCGGTTCAGCTTCACCGCGAACCGTCCTCCGTGTCCCCACCCGCCACCCATGATCGGGTCCATGGTGGGAGTGCTTGTCGACACCTCGACGCGACCGGCGGAGTGGAGCGAACAGGAACAGCGACTGTGGGAGGCCTACCGGCGTGGCGAGTGGCTCGACCTGAGCGAGGAGGACGACGACCCGGAACAGGGAGACCAGTGGGATGCCCACCGCACCATCCGGGACGTCGTCATCGAACAACTGCTGCTGCACGGCCCCGAGCCCTACCCCGGGTACACCCCCCGCCTGCGTCTGCACGGCGCCCGCATCACCGGTCACCTCGACCTCAGCGACAGCCGGATCACCACCTCGATCACCCTGACCAGCTGCTCCTTCGAACAGCCCGTCAACCTGAGCGGGGCCGAACTGAACACCCTCAACCTGGCGGGCTCTCACCTACCCGGGATCGAGGCCACCCAGGCCTACATCGCCCGCAACCTGATGCTGCGCCACGTCACGACCACCGGTGAACTCCGCCTGCTCGGTGTCCGCATCGGCGGCCAGCTCGCCCTGAGCAACGCCCGCCTGACCCATCCCGGCCAGACCGTCCTGCTCCTGGACCGGGCCACCATCGAGGGTGGCCTGTTCCTCCAGGACGTCGTCACCGCCGGCGAAGTCCGCCTCCTCGGCGCCCACATCGGCGGGCACCTCGACCTGTCCGGTGCCCGACTCACCAATCCCGGCAGGACCGCCCTGAACCTGGACGGCGCCGCCGTCGGCGGCAACCTGCTCGCCACCAACCTCCTCACCACGGGTGAGACCCGTCTGCCCGGGGTCCGGGTCAGTGGCGATCTCGCACTGACCGGCGCCTGGCTGACCAACCAGGACGGCACCGCACTGAACCTGGACCGGGCCGCCGTCGAGGGCAACCTGTTCGCCAACGACGGTTTCACCGCCACCGGTGAGGTCCGCCTGTTCAGCGCCCGTATCGGCGGGCAGCTGGCCCTGAACGGGGCTCAGATGACCAATCCCGGTGGCAACGCCCTGCACCTGGCCGAGTCCCAGGCCACCCGCCTGGTGCTGGTCCTGCGCCCGAACTCCACCCGCCTGGTCAACCTCCGGGACGCCCGGG
>DATCJU010000073.1:0-2042 GCA_036562635.1 Pseudonocardiaceae bacterium | reverse complement strand
GATGGTGGGGCGGGTGGGGCTCGAACCCACGACCTGACGGATTATGAGTCCGCTGCTCTGACCGGCTGAGCTACCGCCCCCGGGAAAGTCGGAGGGCCGGCCCTGGGGCCGGCCCTCCGGGAACGCTCCTCCGGTTGGACTCGAACCAACAACCCTTCGGTTAACAGCCGAATGCTCTGCCAATTGAGCTACGGAGGACCGTCTTCTGTTGTTCGCCGGGGCGCCCCCGACGGGACGTAACTGTAGCGCATGCGCGGAGGAGGTTTCACGCACCCCCCTTCGCGTGGCGAGCGGGACGGCCGCACCTGGGCGAGGATGTGAACGTCAGCAACCACCCACACTGGAGGCACGATGAAGGGCTTCCTTCTCGGCGTTGCCGCAGGTTATGTCCTTGGTACCCGCGCCGGCCGGGAACGGTACGAGCAATTGGTCCAGACCTATCGCAAGGTCGTGAACAACCCGAAGGTGCGTCAGGCCGCGGACACCGCCCGGAACAAGGTGACGAACATCACTCACCAGCGGGGCGCAGGGCACCGTCGCACGACCCCCGAACCGGTCATTCCGGAACCGAGCCGCGCGCCCGCCACCGACCAGCCCACCGAAGTGGACCGCCCGTGACCACACGAATGTGACTCAAGTCACTTCTTTCGGCCGACTGCGAAGATCCGTCGGAACGGGAACCACGTGGTGCCGTCCGGGCGAGCCGGATAGGCCTCCCGCAGTCGCGGCGCCAGCTCGGCGCGGAACTCCGCCCACTCCGGCTCGCCCAGGGCGGCGCGGACCGGCCGCAGCGCAGTCCCGGTGACCCACTCCAACACCGGGTCGGCGCCGACCAGACGCTGCAGGTAGGTGGTCTCCCAGGCGTCCACCTCGAACCCGGCGTCCGCCATCAGGTCGGCATACCCCGCAGGCTCCAACACGATCTCACCGTCCCGCAACACCCCGTCGAGCGCCGTCCGCCACCGCGGTTCCCCCGCGAGTTCCCGGATGATCCGGTGCGACGGAGCGTCGAAGTTCCCCGGCACCTGCAGGGCGAACCACGCCCCGGCGGGCAGCGCGTCCAGCCAGGCACGCAGCAGCTCCGGATGCCCCGGGATCCACTGCAACACGGCGTTGGTGACCACCACGTCGGTGTCCGGAGCGGGCGTCCAGTCGCGGGCGTCGACCACACGAGCCGGAATCCCCCGGGCTCGCGCCTGTTCGACCATCTCCGGAGACGAGTCGAACGCCTCCAGCTCGGCCGACGGCCACCGCCGGGCCAGCAGGACCGTCAGGTTCCCCGGACCGCACCCCAGGTCCACCACCCGGCGCGGCTCATGTGCCCCGACCCGGGCCAGCAGGTCGTGGAACGGACGCCCCCGGTGGTCGGCGAACGTCAGGTACGTGTCCGGGTCCCACATCGCACACCCCTAAACAGTACGTACGTACGGTATGTTAAAGAGGGTGTACCACACGAGGACAGGAAAAGAAACGGGCGACCACCGCCTCCCTCGGCCGGAACGGTGACCGGAGGAACCCCGCGCCGACGTCACGCCCCGGACCGACGCCCCCGCCCCATCCGCGCCGCGACCTCGGCCGCCAGATCGGCGACCACCTGCACGTCCGTCCCGGGGTCCGGCCGCACCTGCAACACCACCCCGTCCCGACCGGGCACCCGGCGCTGCACGAACCACGCCCCGCCGCCCGGCAGCTCCTTGTGGTGCCGGGAGCGGATGGACCCGGTCACCCGGGCGTGGACCACCTGCGGCACCTTCCGCGGCTCGGCCAGCACGAAACGACGCGGGGCCCGGTCGGTCAGCAGCACGGCGCCACCCGCCGTCCCGACCTCGTCGGCCACCACCACGGTCAGGGCACCGTTCGACCAGGTGGCCTTGCTGATCAGGTGCCACCCGGCCCGGTGCGCGTCCTCCCCCTCCGGCAACCACAGCCCCAGCGAGGTGGCCACCAGGTGACCGCCGCCCCGAAGATCCGCCACCGCCAGCACGTTCTCCGACGCCTCCAGCCGGGAGGCGAAACCCGGTGGCAGCTCCCCCGTCCCGCCG
>DATCJU010000069.1:0-13899 GCA_036562635.1 Pseudonocardiaceae bacterium | reverse complement strand
CGGTGATGTACGACATTCCCTCGCGCACGGACGTGGCCAAGGTGGTGATCACCGAGCAGACGGTGCGGGAGAACGTGAATCCGACGATCGTGGCGCGGCAGTCCACCCGGCGGGAACGCCGCGAGAAATCCGCCTGATCCGTCACATCGCAGACAGTCCTGGTCCTGGCGGGTGCACGGGGGCGTCGGGCTGTGGTGCCGGCTCCGTCGGCCGTGCGGTCCGATGATTTTGTGCATCTTGCTCGAGCGGGTGATGTTCGCTCGGTTGGGTCGACCGTTGGACGCTGTCCGTGAGGGGCTCGGCCGTCCTCGCTGTCGGGGGATGTGTTGCCGCTTCACGGGTCGCTTCACACTTGTGTGTGACGTCTGTGTGAAGTATTGCGCTCGAGTTCTTCGCCGAGCTGGCGCCTGCTGTCCGTCGTGCCATGTCGTCTCATCGCGCTGGCGCACGGCGATCTCTCGTGCTCACCGCTGATCGGTCGGCGCGGAGAACAGTCTGGTTCACCGTCTTGCCACGAGGAATGTCCGGTATGTCCTTCGTCATTGTTGTCCGTTTTGTGATCATGTGTCCCGGAAGTTGATTGCGAGTCACGTTCGGAATCGACTCCCTCGAGATCGTCGTGGTGGAGGCCTGGGAGGGTCGCTGGAGTCATTCGTTAGCATGGGGCCCATTCACCCGGTCAGGGGAGGGAGTCGTCACAATGACGATCGACATCATGTTGCCTTACTACGGTGATGTCGCCCTGATGCAGGCCACGGTGCGTAGTGTCCTGGCCCAGGACGACACGGACTGGCGCCTCACGGTCGTCGACGACGGATACCCCGACGACAGCATCCCGGGCTGGTTCGCCGCGTTGGACGATCCGCGTGTGCGCTATCTCCGCAACGAACGCAACCTCGGCGCCAATCGCAACTATCAGAAATGCGTCGAACTCGTCGAACACGACGTCGCCGTGATCATGGGTGCTGACGACATCATGCTCCCCAACTACGTCAGCACCATTCGCCGGATTCACCGGGAACATCCCGAAGTGGCGATGATCCAGCCGGGCGTCCAGCTGATCGACGAACACGGCCGGCCCGCCAAGGGCCTGGTCGACGCGGCCAAACAGTGGCTCTACGCGCCCAAGGTGCACGGGCGTCGGGTCATGAGGGGTGAGAGCCTGGCGGTGAGCCTGCTGCGGGGCAACTGGTTGTACTTCCCGTCGCTGGCCTGGCGTGCCGAGGCGTTGCGGCGAACCGGTTTCCGTGAGGGTCTGAACGTGGTGCAGGACCTGGCGCTCGTCATCGACCTGGTGCAGCAGGGCGAGAGCATGGTCGTGGACAGCACGGTGTGTTTCCAGTACCGCCGACACCGGGCCAGTGACTCCTCGTGGCGCGCGCTGGAGGGCACCCGTTTCGTCGAGGAACGCAACTACTTCGTGGACGTGGCGGAGCGGTTGCAGGCGCAGGGGTGGCACCGGGCGGCGCGTGTCGCGCGTGCCCACCTCTCGTCCCGCCTGCACGCGGCCACCCTGCTGCCGCGGGCGGTGCGGGCCGGCCACCGGACGGGCGTCCGCAACCTCGCCCGTCACGTGTTCGGTGCGAGTCGGCGTACCGCCACCGAGTAGGCGGCCCGCCGGTGCGACACCGTGCGGTGCCGGCGGGCCGCCGGCTCCGGGAGGCTGGTGCCACGCCACGACAGCCGCGGTGTGTGGGTGCGTTCGCGTCGGGTGACCCTGCCACGTTGTGGTCACCTCGTGTGAATTTTTCCCACTCCAGTGGATGATTACCCACCTGAACAGGGGATTGTTTCACTCCGGTCACACCGGACAGAACGGCGATTATCGGCCGTTAGTATCCCCCGATTGTGTTGCCGGGAAGTCTGGCCAACGGGGCATGGACCGAGCGCTCGGGGAACCGTCCGCGTCGAGCTCGGTCGTGGAGCGGTGGGCCGTCACGTGTGCTCGCAGGGCGCACCGTCGCGCCCGTGCCAGTAACGCCCCGGGGCGCCGCACCGGAGACGCCACCCGGTTCGGGCCGGGCACCCGCCGGCCGGGGTGAGGACGTCAGGGCGTTCCACTCCCGCCGCGACGGGCAGTCCCGGTGTCGGTACCCCGTCCAGGCGTCCGGCCGGGTCCGTTCGTAGGAAGACGGAGGTAGTCTTGACCTTCTCCCTCGGGGGGCGGCTGGTGGGACCGGAGCACCCGCCCCTGGTCATCGCCGAGATCGGGATCAACCACGAGGGCGATCCGGACAAGGCGCATCGCATGATCGACGATGCTGCGGACGCCGGCCTGGAGTGTGTCAAGTTCCAGACGCACGTCGTCGAGGACGAGATGATCCCCAACGACGTGGTGCCCGGCAACGCGGACGAGCCGATCTACCAGATGATGCGCCGGTGCGCGCTCTCGGCGGAGGTCGAACGGGAACTCAAGGCCCACGCCGAGGAACGTGGGCTGATCTTCCTGTCCACCCCCTTCTCCCGGGCTGCGGCCGACCGGCTGGCCGAGCTGGACGTGCCGGCCTTCAAGATCGGCTCGGGGGAGTGCAACAACTACCCGCTGGTCAAGCACATCGCCTCGTTCGGCAAGCCGGTCATCCTGTCCACGGGCATGAACGATGTCGAGTCGGTGCGGCCCGCGGTGGAGATCCTCCGCGAGGCGGGTGTCGGTTTCGCCCTGCTGCACTGCACCTCGCTGTACCCCACACCGCCGGAGCTGGTGCGCCTGGGAGGGCTGGCCGAGCTGGCCGAGGCGTTCCCGGACGCGGTACTCGGTCTGTCCGACCACACCACCTCGATCTACCCCTGCCTGGGAGCGGTGGCGCTCGGGGCGCGGGTGCTGGAGCGGCACTTCACCTCCGACCCGAACTGGCCGGGCCCCGACATCCCGGTCTCCTCCACCCCGGAGGAGTTCGCGCGGCTCGTGGAGGGCTCCCGCCTGATCCACGCGGCGCTCGGTGGCCGTAAGGAGATCCTGGTGGCCGAGCAGCCCACGATCGACTTCGCCTACGCGTGCGTGGTGACCACCGCCCCCGTCGCCGCGGGGGAGCCCCTCACCCGGGAGAACTGCTGGGTGAAGCGACCGGGCACCGGTGAGATCAAGGCGAAGGACTACGAGACCGTACTCGGCCGCCGTGTGGTGCGTGACCTGCCGGCCGACGTCCAGGTCTCGTGGGGCGATCTCGCCGATGTCTGAACACCACCCCGGGACGTCCGAGATGCGGAACGTCCTGTTCGTCACCGGCACGCGTGCCGACTTCGGCAAGCTGCGCGACATCATGCTCGACACCCAGGCCAGTGACCGGCTCACGGCCCGTGTCGTGGTGACGGGCATGCACCTGCTGCGGCGCTACGGCTACACCGTGCGGGAGATCGAGCGAGCAGGGCTGCGCCATCTGCACCTCATCCCGAACCAGGTCGAGGGCGAGCCGATGGCCCTGGTGCTGGCCAACACGGTGCAGGCCCTGGCACGGCTGGTGCACGAGGAACGGCCGGACGCCATCGTCGTCCACGGGGACCGTGTCGAGGCGCTGGCCGGGGCGCTGGTCGGCTCGCTCGGCAACATCCGCGTGGTGCACATCGAGGGCGGTGAGGTGTCGGGAACGATCGACGACGCCATCCGTCACTCGATCTCCAAGCACGCGCACATCCACCTGGTGGCCAACGAGGACGCCTACCGTCGCCTGCGGCAGCTCGGCGAGGAGGACGAGCGGATCTTCGTGGTGGGCAGCCCGGAGGTCGACGTCCTCACCTCCCCGGACCTGCCGTCGCTCGACGAGGTGCGTGCCCGCTACGACATCCCCTTCGCCCGCTACGGGGTGCTGTTGATGCACCCGGTGACCACTGAACCGGACCGGAACGGGCCGAACGCCGCCGCGGTGGCCGACGCCCTGCTCGCCGACCGGGGCAACTGGGTGGTCATCGACCCGAACAACGACGAGGGGTGTGTCGACGTCCGGCACGCCCTGGAACGCCTGGTCGGGCCGAGGTTCGTCCGGTTGCCCTCGATGCGTTTCGAGTACTTCGTCACGTTGATGCGCAGCGCCGAGCTGATGCTGGGCAACTCCTCGTCCGGGGTACGTGAGGCGCCGGTGCTGGGTACCCCGTCGGTGAACGTGGGGACCCGGCAACGCAATCGGTCCGACGCGCCAGGGGTGATCGACGTCGTGCCGGAGCGGGAGGCTGTGCTCGCGGCGATCGCCCGGGCCCGGAGCATGGGGCGCCTGCCGGCGCACAACGGCTTCGGGGAACCGGGAGCGAGGAAACGGATCGTGGCCCTCCTGGAGGGGGACGAGATCTGGCGTCCCTCGCTGTACAAGAGGTTTGTCGACCGTGGGGGGCGGGTCACCGGTGTCGACTGATCTGTCCGGTCACGACCAGCCCCACGCGCGAGCCCGTTCCTGCGCGATGCGCAGGTCCTCGGCCGTGTCGATGTCGACCGCTCGTTCCGCGGGGATCACCTGGGCCAGCACCTCCGGCACGAAGAAGCGACGGTGTCGCCGAAGGTCACCGGCGCCGACCACGTACACCCCGCCGGTGGGGCGGAGCACCGGGGGCAGCACCTGGCGCGGTGCCTCCAGGTCGGGCCAGTCCCGTACCGGTGTCAGCCGGCCGTCGACCAGCAGGCACGCCTTCAGCGGATGGTGCTCGGGGGAGTCGGCGACCTGCACCACCGAGCCGGTGGTCCGGGTGCCGTGCAGCTGCAGGCACGCTGCGACGTCATCGCCCGTGCGCAGGGGCGAGGTGGGTTGGAGCAGCACGACCACCGTGCTGTCGGGCAGGTCGAGCACGTCCAGGGTGTGCAGGACGGCATCCACCGTGCGGCTGGTCGATCGGGCCAGCTCGGCGGGCCGGCGCACCACCTCGGCTCCCGCCTGTGACGCCACCTCCCCGATGCGGGTGTCGTCGGTGCTGACCACGACACGTGGCAGGCCGGCGGCGATCGCGGTGGCGACGGTGTGCGTGACCAGGGGGCGTCCCAGGAATGGCGCAAGGTTCTTGCCCGGCAGGCCGACGGAACCACCTCGGGCCGGAACCACCGCGACGACCTCGCGCCCGGACATCCCGTTCTCCCTTCTCGGTCGTGAACCCGTACGCGATCGACTCGTTCCCCCGAACAGTAGAGGTTTCCACGGATGACTCTTTGCTCGGAGCAGGTGGCGTCGGGGAGCGGACAGCGCGGCGTACTGCGTGACCTCGTCGCCTCGTACGCACGGCGGGAGCCACCACGCTCGATCACCGTCGTGGGCAATGCGCCGCTTCCGCCGGATCCGCACCGTGCTCGCCTGATCGACGAGAGCGATCTCGTGGTGCGGATGACGAGTTTCGCGCTCGACCGGCCCGGTGATCCCCCCACCCTCGGCCGCCGGTGCGACGTCGTCGTGATGCACCGTGGCGTGATCGCCAGCCCGTTCACGTTCTCCGACTACACCAGCCGGTTCTACCTGCTGGTCGAGCCGGGAAGACTGCACTGGGAACCCGAGACGATCCCGCACTGGTGGCCACCCGATCTCGGCTGGGTGCCCGTCCCGAACCGGGAGTTCACCCTCCCGCTCATCGGGCTGTTGGGACTCGACCCCACCCAGCCGGTCTGGCCCACCACGGGCACGTTGACCACCTATCTGCTCACCGAGCTGTTCCCGGACGCCCTCACCCGCCTGACCGGGATGTCCATCGTCGACAACCCCGATCAGACCTCGTTCCGCCACGCCTGGGGTGAGGCGGTCAAGGTCACGGCGGAACACCGGTTGCACGCGGAGTCCCGTCTGCTCCGCGAATGGGTTGCGCACGGAAGGATCGAGCTGCTGCCATGAACACCCAGACCCGCGACATGCTCCGTGAGGTCGCCCGCTTCGTCGGGGGCCCGGTGTGGCGGCGGCTCCGGCCTCGTATCGAGGCCATCGCCGCCCGGCAGGCCGAACAGGCCACCAGGCAGCTCGCCGAGGAGCTGCGCCGGCTGCGGGAGGACCTGGAGCGTGGCCTGTCCAGCCTGCACGCCTCCCTCGACGACCTGCGGCGCCGGACCGATGACCTGGACGGCCGTTCCGGCTGGACCGAGAACGAGGTCCGGCGGATGGGGCCGCACCTGGCCGCGGTGGACGAACGGGTGGCGATGCTGGAGCGGCCGGCTGCCCGGTCCTCCGGTGACACCGCGGAGCAGACGGAGAGCCGGAGCGTGCTGGAGGAGGTCCGGGCCGAGCACGCCAGGATTCGGGCCCGGCTGACCGCGATCGCCCGGTTCGAGGAACGACTCGCCCGCCTGGAGGAGGCGGCGGCCCGGGAGACCGCTGCCCAGCGGGGGTGAGGGATCGCGGTGCGGGCCGGCCGTTCCGAGCAACGTGCCGGCTGGCGCCGCCGAACCCCGGCGGGCGGGCGAGCCACGGGAGCTGTGCTCGTCGCGTCGGAAGTCGGATCGGTGTCGTGCCGGTCCCGGGTCGGCCCGCGCACGCGGGCCGACCCGGGACCGGGGTGTGCGCGTCCCCACCTGCCTCTGATCAATCTGGTGCACCTTCTACCCGCCTGGTGCCGTGGCCGGTGAGGCCGATCGCACTCGGGTCATCCGCCCATCCTTCGAACGCGTCGGCACATCGCCACGGATGTCTTGTGTGTCTGGGATCACGTCCGGCGGGTGGTGTGGCCGGATGTGGTGCTTCCGCTGGTACGCCCCGACGGCACCGTGGGCGGGGCGTTCACGGAAGTCGTCGCTTCCCCACGATGTCGTCGGCCGGGCGACCGCCGGCGGGGCGTCTGAGTCACCCCACGAGGCGGGTGACGAGATCACGCCAGCCGGCCTCCAGGCGCTCCGGCGGCATGCCGAGCTGGGTGAGCAGGTGGTCGACCAGCGGGGTTTCCAGGTACGCCAGCAGGGTCCGGGCGAGCAGCTCGATGTCGCCCTCCGCCTTCGCCTCGCGCAGCAGCATGGCCACGTGGGTGAGGCGGAGCCGGTACGCCGGGAAGGCGAAGCGGCGGGGGGAGTCGTGCAGGGCGGCCAGGTAGAGGTCGCGATGGGTGTGCTCGTGACGGATGACGGCGGGGCCGAAGGCCAGTAGGCGTTCGACGGCGGGTGCCCCGGGGCCCAATGGGGGCGGGCCGGTGAGGAAGGCGCCCTGGAGGAGCTGCTCGTGGTGGTCCAGGAGGGCCATCAGCAGTCCGGTGCGATCACCGAACCGTCGAAAGACGGTGCCCTTGCCCACCTGGGCGGCCGCGGCCACGGCCTCCATGGTCAGGTTCGCGGCACCGCGCTCGGCCACCAGGCGGGCGGCGGCCTCCAGCAGACGCGTGCGGTTGCGGGCCGCATCGGCGCGGAGCGAGGAGCGGCCGCGGACGGGGGCGAGTGTGAGCTCCACTCGCCCACCGGGGTCGTCCTGTGGAACGGCGGGCGGGTGGGACGTGGTCATGAGGCCAATGTAGTCCTCGACACGACAAATGGACCACGGTCCGCTTGGGTGGTACAACTTTGGTACAAGATTAAACGGACCTCGGTCCGCTTGTGCTTCCCCTGCTTCGGTTGGAGTGACCATGTCTGTTCGCATCCTCGTGCTCGTCGGCAGCCTCCGTGCCGGATCCCACAACCGCCAGATCGCCGAGACCGCGGTGAAGATCGCTCCGAGTGGGGTCGAGGTCGAGCTGTTCGACGGGTTGGGCGAGGTGCCCTTCTACAACGAGGACATCGACGTCGAGGGGCGTGTGCCCGCCCCCGCGGTGCGGCTGCGCGAGGAGGTCACCCGGGCGGATGCGCTCCTGCTGTGCACCCCCGAGTACAACGGGACCATGCCGGCCGTGCTGAAGAACGCGATCGACTGGGTGTCCCGCCCGTACGGTGCCGGTGTGATCGTCGGCAAGCCGGTCGCCGTGGTCGGAACCGCCTCCGGTCGGTACGGCGGGGTGTGGGCGCAGGACGAGGCGCGCAAGGCCCTGGGCATCGCGGGTGGCAGGGTGCTGGAGGACGTCAGGCTGGCCGTTCCCGGCTCCGTGACCCGTTTCGCCGACATCCACCCCGTTGCCGACGACGAGGTCGTCGCTGGGCTGTCCGAGGTCATCCAGCGGCTGCACGCCCAGGTCACCGCCGAGGCTGCCTGAGGAAGAGGCCGGTCGGTGTCGGATGAGGGATGACGCCGACCGGGAGGTCCCTGCTGTTGTGGTACCGGCGGGGCGGGAGCCGGTCACCGGTTCCCGCCCCGCCGGTGTCGTACTGTCCCCAGTCCGGCATTCGGGCGACTCCTTCGGAGTGCATGGGTGTGGCGGCACGGTTGTGCGATGTCGCGTTCGGCCGCTCCGCGGAGACGTCTCGGAGCGTGTGCCGGTCGTCCCTGGTCCGGGGCTGTTGTGTCGGCTCTGTGGGGCAGGCCCCCGGTGTCGTCGCGGGAGCGGACCCCGTGTGCGCGTGTCTCCGGCCCTGTGGGGCCCGGTTGGTACGAGATCTCGGCAGTTACCCTCCGTATGTTGCAAAAAGTGCTTACCGTAACGCATTCCTCCAAAAGGGGATTCTCTGTCGAAGAATAACTTTCAATTGTTTACCGACGGTGTCTAAAACGTGGGTTGATCACTAACTTGGTCTGGTGTACTCTCACTCGCGTGAGTGGTGAGTGTGTGAGGAAAAGTGCGACCGAATCCATTTAGGGTATTCGGTCGTCGTTGTTGAATTCTGGTAATTCTGTCTGCCTGGTCGGGCTTGTGTGGAGCCTGGCCAGGTGTTCGAGTGTCTCGGGCGCGTAGTTCGCTGCGGCGCATCATTCGTCCGTGTGGCTCCGAGGAGGGGGTCAGCTTTGAGGCGCCTTTCCGTGCTTTTCGACAGTGGTTACGGTCCGCTCGCCTCCCGAATTGTCGATTATCTGGTCGACGCCGGACACATGGTGTACGTCCTCGGAACCGGCGCGTCGGAGAGTGAGCAGTGGCAGGGGCGGCACGAGCACGACTTCGCCGTCGTCGGACCCGAGGACCTGCCGGCGCTGGCGCTCGACTACCACGTCGACCTCGCGGACGGACCGGGCTTACCGGCCTGGGACGGGGCGCCCGAGCAGGTCGTGCTCCGGCTGACCGAAGTGGACGGCGTGCTCTTCGCCCAGTGTGAGCTGCGGTCCGACGTGCGGACACGGCTTCTCGCCCGTCGGCGATGTACCAGCACGGCAGGGGTGGATCCGGACGGTGTCCGCGAGGCTCTGGCGGAGGCGTGCGTCGACTCCCTGATTGCGCTCGCCAGAGGCGAGGAGGGCGCCGCGACCGTTCCCCTCGGGGAGCAACAGGGCAACCTGCTCGACGAGTTCCATCGTTTCGAACGCGGTGCTCGTGAACTCACCGACCGCGCCCGTGCCGCCGAGAGAGACGACCAATTCCATATCGCGGACCTCGTCGAATCTCCGCTCGAGGGAAGCCTGAGTGGGACGCTGGACTACCCCCTCTCGGGAAGGCAGCTCGGTGTCGGGGACCTGGAGTTTCTCTGCCTGTATCTCCAGTTTCTGGTCAATGCGCGCAGGTCAGGAACCTACAGCTACGACCTGGACACCGCCGAGGGAGTGGTCAGGAAGCACGTCTACTTATCTCCGGACCTGCGTTCGGACGATCTGGAGAGACAGCTTTCCCTCGAGTGCTACCAACTGGTCAGAAACCGTTTCTACGACTTCTCGAGCGTTTTTCGATCCGTTTCCGATCCGCGGGTTCTAGTGGTCCACGGTGACCCGGGCCACGACGTGGACCCCGGTGTTCTCACCCTGATCTACCGTCCCCGTGACGGGGTACTCCGGATCCGGCAGACCACCGGGCTGCCCTTCTTCACCCATCTCCGCGACCATCTCGACGCCTACTTCTCCAGTGTCGATCGCTTCACCGCAGGTGAGCTGGACCTCGACGCACTCACGGCCCTGCCCCCCGAGCTGCACCGCCGGTTCGTCGACGAACCCAACCGCACTGACCGGCCCTTCGCCGCGGACCAACCGATCCACCGTTTCATCGAACAGCAGGCGGCCCGGACCCCGGACGCGACGGCCCTGCTGTGCCGGTCCACCCGGCTCAGCTACCAGCAGCTCAACGAGGCCGCCAACCGGCTGGCCCACCTCGTGCGCAACCGGTACGGCGTGGAACGGGGCGAGCTGATCGCGCTGTACCTGGACCGCACCGAGCACCTGGTGGTCTCCGTGCTCGCCGCACTGAAACTGGGCTGCGGCTACGTTCCCCTGGACCTGGAGTCCCCCGTCAACCGCACCACCCTGATCCTCTCCGGCAGCCGGCCGGTCCTGGTGCTCAGTGACACGGCGCACCGGGACAGGCTCGACGGAGCCGTCGAGGGGCTGCCGGTACTGGCGGTCGACGCGGACGAGACCCGTCAGCATCTGGCGGCCCAGCCCTGCAGCGACCTTGACGTACCGGTCAGCGGTGCCGACCTGGCCTACGTCATCTACACCTCGGGCACCACCGGCACCCCCAAGGGGGTCGCCGTGGAACACCGCAACTTCGTCAACATCGCCACCGACATCGCGGAGTGCCTCGACTTCCGGCCCGACGACCGCATGCTGGCCGTGACCACGGTGGCCTTCGACATCTCCACACTCGAGATCCTCATGCCGCTCATGTACGGGGGGAGCCTCGTACTGGCCGGCCGGGCCGACCTGCTCGACACCGAGAAGCTGGTCCACCTGATCGAACAGGTGGGAGTGACCGTTGTGCAGGCCACGCCCTCGCTGTGGCACCTGATCCTGCAGCGGCTCGACGGACGGAAACTGCCCGTTCGGGCCCTCTGCGGCGGTGAGGCGCTCAATCCGCAGCTCGCCGCACAACTCGTCGACACCGTCGACGAGTGCTGGAACGTCTACGGCCCCACCGAGACCACGGTCTGGTCGACGCGACACCGACTCACCGGTGGTGCCGGGTGCGTGCCGATCGGTCGGCCGCTCGCCAACACCCGGTGCTACGTGCTGGACGAGCGGATGCACCCCCTCCCGCCCGGCGTGATCGGTGAGCTGTACATCGGCGGCGCGGGGGTCGCCCGTGGCTACCTCAACGACCCCGAGCTGACCGCCCGGCGTTTCCTCGCCGACCCAATGTCGCCTGGAGCCGCACCGGACCGGCGGGTGTACCGCACCGGGGACCTGGTGCGGTACCTGCCCAGCGGGGAGCTGGAGTTCATCGGGCGCAACGACTTCCAGATCAAGCTGCGCGGACACCGCATCGAGCTGGGCGAGATCGAGAGCGTTCTCACCGGCTACCCCGGTATCGACCGGAGCGTGGTCGTGGTGTGCGACCCCGCCGGGTCCGAGGGAGACGAGGGGCGTTACCTGGCCGCGTACTACGCCGCGGCCGAACCGGTCGACGAGTCCCTGCTGCGGGACCACCTGGCCGCCGCGCTGCCCGACTACATGGTGCCCGCGGTGCTCGTCCACCTGACCGAGCTGCCGCTCAACGCCAACGGCAAGGTTGACCGGCGTGCGCTGCCCGACCCCGAGCAGTTCCGTACCGGTGGGCACGTCCCGCCCGCCACCGAGCTGGAGGCACGGCTGTGCGCGCTGTGGGAGGAGACCCTCGGCCGTGGTACCCGGGGCATCGGGGTCACCGACGACTTCTTCCAGGTCGGCGGTAACAGCATCCTCGGCATCCGGCTGGTCAACCGGATCAACAGCGAACTGGGCACCGACCTGAAGATCCGGGACCTGTTCCGGGAGAAGACCATCCGCAACCTGGTGCCGCTGGTCAAGGCCACCGCGGGTGACTTCGCCTACCAGGAGTTCGTGCTCGACAGCACGGACCGGGACGGGCTCTACGAACCGTTCCCGCTGACCAACGTGCAGCAGACCTACTACCTGGGGCGGTTCAACAACTTCGAGCTCAGCGACCTGTCCACGCACGTCTACACCGAGTTCTGCTACGCCGAGATCGACCACGAGCGGCTGGAGCGGGCCTTCAACCGCCTGGTGGAGCGGCACCTCGCGCTGCGCACCGTGTTCACCGACGGGCAGCAGCGGTTCCTGCCGGAGGTGCCGTACTACCGGATCGAGTTCCACGAGCTGCACAGCCAGGAGGAGCTGGAACAGCTGCGGCACCGCTACTCCCACAAGTCCTACGACCCGGAGTGCTTCCCCCTGTTCGACGTGGTGCTGAGCAGGCTCGACGGCGTCTACCGGCTGCACCTGAGCTTCGACGCGATCGTCGTCGACATGACCAGTTTCGGGATCCTCTTCGAGGAGTGGATCCGGCTGTACCAGGACCCGGAGCACGTCCTGCCCGACATCGGGATCAGCTACCGCGACTACGTGCTGCAGTACGCCAGGGTGCGGGAGAGCGACCTGCTGGTCCGGGCCCAGGAGTACTGGCAGAACAAGGTCGACTCCTACAACCTGGACATGAACCTGCCGCTGCGGGCCCGTCCCTCGGCGGTCGGCAAGCCCTTCTTCCGGCGCCGGAGCAGGGTGATCCCCGCTCCGGTGTGGAAGGAGGTCACGAACCGGTGCCTGCGGTACGGCATCAGCCCCACCGCACTGATCCTGGAGATCTACGGTCGGGTACTCAGTCGCTGGAGCGGGCAGGAGCAACTGTGCGTCAACCTGACCCTGTTCAACCGGCTCCCGCTGCACCCGGACATCAACTCGGTCATCGGTGACTTCACCGTCCTCGAGCTGTTCGACTACCGGCTCGAGGACGAGCTGGGCATCGCCGCGAAGCTGCGCCGGGTGCACGACGAGCTGCTGCAGGACATCGACAACAACCTGTTCGACGGTGTCGACGTCCAGCGCCTGCTCAAGCTGCACCACAACGTCCCGGTCAACAAGATCGTCGCACCTGTCGTGCTCACCAGCACCCTGGGCAACGGCGACGCCGCGAGCCTGTTCGAACTCCCGCTCGACAACTCCTACCTGGGGGTCGACTACGCGATCTCGCAGACGTCGCAGGTGTGGCTGGACAACAAGGCGTACGAGACGGCCGAGGGCTTCGTCGCCGAATGGGACTACGTCGACCAGCTCTTCGACGAGTCGGTCATCGCCGCCATGCACGACGCCTACTGCTGGCTGATCGAGCGGGTGGCCGAGCTGGACTGGGAAGCCGACCCCTTCCCGGTGTTGCGCACACCAGACGCCGACCTCGCCCTCATCGAGGCGGCCAACAGCCACCGCCAACCCGTGAGCGACCACACCCTGGTCTCGCTCTACGAGAGCCGGCTGGACGAGCCCGGTTTCCGCGATCGCATCGCGGTGATCGACACCGCCCGCGGCGCGAGTTTCCGCTACGGGGAGCTGTACCGGGACTCGCAGGTCCTGGCCGAGGTCCTGCTCGCCGAGGTGTTGCCACCCACCACCGACCGCCGGGGTGACGTCGAACCGGTCGCCATCCTGGCCGAGAAGGGCTACACCCAGGTCGTCGCCACCCTCGGGATCATGAAGGCAGGGGCGGCGTACGTCCCGATGAACGTCGAGTGGCCGGTGGGCCGGGTCGACGAGATCCTCACCCAGGCCGGGGTACGGACCGTGCTGGTGTCCCGGGCCCAGGCCGCCCGCCCCGAAGTGCAGCAGCGACTGGCCGACTCCTACCGCCTGCTGGTCGTCGAGGATGCGCTCGCCGGAGGATCCGCCGACGGTGAGGCACTTCCGCTGCCGGAGGTGTCTCCGGACGACGTGGCGTATGTGATCTTCACGTCGGGGTCGACGGGGAAGCCGAAGGGCGTGACGATCTCGCACCGGGGTGCGGTGAACACGATCGTCGCGGTGAACGCGCGGTTCGGGGTGGGGCCGGCGGATCGGGTGTTGGCGCTGTCGGAGTTGAGTTTCGATCTGTCGGTCTACGACATCTTCGGGGTGTTGGCGGCGGGAGGCACGGTGGTGTTCCCGGCGCAGGAGCGGACCAAGGATCCGGCGCACTGGGTGGATCTGGTGGAGCGGCACGGGGTGACGTTGTGGAACAGCGTGCCCCAGCTGGCCGGCCTGCTCGCCGACGAGG
>DATCJU010000068.1:0-4269 GCA_036562635.1 Pseudonocardiaceae bacterium | reverse complement strand
GTTCTCCGCCGCCTTGGCCGCGGCGGCCGCCGCCACCTGCCCGGAGGCACAGGCCCCGCCGGCGGCACCACCGGCATCCTCCCGCGTCGCCGGTGCGGCCCCGGACGGGTCGGTGTCGATGGCGATGATCGGGCTGCCCACCTCGACCGTCTGGCCCACCTCGGCCAGCAGCTCGGTCACCACGCCCTCGTACGGGCAGGGCAGCTCCACCGCCGCCTTGGCCGTCTCGATCTCGACGATGATCTGGTTGACCTTGACCTCGTCCCCGGGCTGGACGTGCCAGTTGAGGATCTCCGCCTCGGTCAGACCCTCCCCGACGTCGGGGAGGGCGAACTGCTTCACCTGCGGCATCCGCTCACTCCTCCGCTCACCAGGCCAGGGACCGGTCGACGGCGTGCAGCACCCGGTCGAGGTCGGGGAGGTACTCCTCCTCCAGCTTGCTCGGCGGGTACGGGGTGTCGAAGCCCGTCACCCGCAGCACCGGGGCCTCCAGGGAGTAGAAGCACTCCTCCTGCACGCGGGCGGCGATCTCGGAGGTCAGCGACGCCTCGCTGGGCGCCTCGCTGACCACGACCAGACGCCCGGTGCGCCGCACGGACTCGAACACCGGGTCCAGGTCCAGCGGGGAGAGCGTGCGCAGGTCGATCACCTCGAGCTCGCGTCCCTCCTCGGCGGCGGCGCTGGCCGCGTCCAGGCAGGTGCGCACCATGGGCCCGTAGGTGGCCAGGGTGACCGCGTCACCGGTCCGCACCACCCGCGAGGCGAACAGCGGGTCGGGCTCGGCGGTGGGGTCCAGCTCCGCCTTCTCCCAGTAGCGGCGCTTGGGCTCGAAGAAGATGACCGGGTCGTCGCAGGCGATGGCCTGCTGGATCATCCAGTAGGCGTCCACCGGGTTGGAGCAGGCGACGACCTTCAGTCCGGCGGTGTGTGCGAAGTAGGCCTCGGGCGACTCGGAGTGGTGCTCGACCGCGCCGATGCCGCCGCCGAACGGGATGCGCACCACGACCGGCACCTTGATCCGGCCCTGGGACCGGTAGTGCAGCTTGGCGAGCTGGCTGACGATCTGGTCGAAGCCGGGGAAGACGAACCCGTCGAACTGGATCTCGCACACCGGGCGGAAGCCGCGGATGGCCAGGCCGACCGCGGTGCCGATGATCCCGGACTCGGCCAGCGGGGTGTCCAGCACGCGCTGCTCGCCGAAGTCCTTCTGCAGGCCGTCGGTGATCCGGAAGACACCGCCCAGCTTGCCGACGTCCTCACCCAGGACGACCACCTTCGGGTCACGCTCCATGGCGGCGCGCAGACCCATGTTCAGCGCCTTGGCCATGGTGACCGTCTGGGCCTGGGTGGCCCGCTGCCCGCTGCCGGACGCGGAGCCGGTCCTGTTCATCACGGGTGCCGCCATCAGTGCTCACCTCCGGTGCCGGCGTGCGCGTGCGCCTCGTCGCTGAACCCGGCCAGGTACTCCAGGAACTCCGTCCGCTGGCGGGCCAGCAACGGGGTCTCCTGCTCGTAGACCTGGGAAAAGATCCGCTCCGGGCCCGGGGTCGGCATGTTCACGCAGAACTCGCGCAGCCGGGCGGCGAGCTGGTCGGCCTCGGCCTGGACCGCGTCGAAGAACTCCTGGTCGGCCCACTGCTGCTTGACCAGGTACACCCGCACCCGCTCGATGGGGTCCTTCAGCTTCCAGGCCTCCAGCTCGTCGGAGAGCCGGTAGCGGGTGGGGTCGTCAGAGGTGGTGTGCGCGTCCATCCGGTAGGTGAACGCCTCGATCAGCACCGGCCCGTTGCCGTGCCGGCACTCGTCCAGCGCCCAGCGCGCCACGGCCAGGCAGGCGAGGACGTCGTTGCCGTCGACCCGGATGCCGGGGAAGCCGTAGCCGCGGGCCCGCTGGTAGAGCGGGACACGGGTCTGGCGCTCCAGCGGCTCGGAGATGGCCCACTGGTTGTTCTGGCAGTAGAACACCAGCGGCGCGTCGTACACGGCCGCCCAGACCATGCCCTCGTGGACGTCGCCCTGGCTGGTGGCGCCGTCGCCGAAGAAGACCATGGTGGCTTCGCCGTTGTCGTCACCGACCTTGCCCTCGAAGCGCTGGCCCATGGCGTAGCCGGCGGCGTTGAGGCACTGGTTGCCGATGACGATGGTGTACGGGTGGAACCGGTGGGCCACCGGGTCCCAGCTGCCGTGGTCGGTGCCACGGAAGATGCCCAGCAGCTCGGTGGGGTCGATGCCCCGGCACCAGGCCACGCCGTGCTCCCGGTAGCTCGGGAACGCCATGTCCTGCGGGCGCAGCGCCCGTCCGGCACCGATCTGCGCGGCCTCCTGGCCCAGCAGCGGGACCCAGATGCCCAGCTGGCCCTGGCGCTGCAGCGCGTTGGCCTCCCGGTCGAACCGGCGGACCAGCACCATGTCCCGGTACAGGCCCCGCAGCTCCTCGGCGGTGATGTCGATGTCGAAGTCGGGGTGCGAGACCCGCTCGCCCTCAGGGGTGAGCAGCTGCACCAGGTCGGCGCCACCCTCGGTGGTCGCGCGAAGTCCGGCGATCACTTGCTCCCTCGTGGGTGCTCCCGCGGTGGCGGCCGTGGCCCCCGGCGGGGCTCCCTCCGGCGCACCGACCGGGCGCGTCCATTGCTCCGGCGACGGCATTGCGTCTCTCCTCGTCCTCCTGACCGTCCCGATCAGCTTGTGGCCACCGGGCCGGCTGCGCCGTGGACGCCGCCCGTGCGTGGTTGCACGACGCTGCCGCGTCCGTCGGCGCTGACGGATCGCTTTGCGCCATCCTGGCACGGATGCCGGGATGATCGTGAGGGCCGTCACGTGTGGTCACGGCCACGACATCGACTGTGCCAGTGTGAACCGGAACACGCCAGACCCTGATCGACATCACCGTCCGTGTGAGCCCGGGCACTCCCCGAGAATGGTCCCGGGCCGGGCCGTCCCTCGCCACCGCACCTGATCGGAACCACGTACTTCCGTCCGTTCCTCCGGCCACGACGGGGCGCCCGCAGTTCCGGACTCCGGAAACCCGCCTCCGCCGTGCTGCCGTCGCAGTACCACGGACGGACGATGGGGACACGCCCGTGACGCGCGGAGACCTGCAAGGGGGAATCGCCATGAAGGCGGAGATCCGGCGGACCAGTGTTCTGGCACTGGCCACCGCCGTGCTCACCGCGATAGCCGCCGCGACCACGCTCACCTCGCCCGCCGCGCCGGTGCCGAGCCCGGCGCAGGTCGTGGACACCGCGGTGCCACAGGAACGCGAGGAGCTGCGGCAGGCGATGCGCGAGCTGCTCGCGGTCGGCAACGCCGGGGTGCAGGTGCGCGTGCACGACGAGAGAGGCGACTGGACCGACAGCGCCGGGGTGAGCGAGCTGGGCGGGAACGCGCCGGTGCCCACCGACGGGCGGTTCCGGATCGGGAGTGTCACCAAGACCTTCGTGGCCACGGTGGTGCTGCAGCTCGTGGCCGAGGGCCGGCTCGGCCTGGACGACCCGGTGGCGCGGTACCTGCCGGAGTTCGGGGTGGACCCGCGCATCACCGTGCGGATGCTGCTGCAGCACACCAGCGGCATCTTCAACTACACCGGGGAGCAGAACCCGGACGGCACCGTCGACGCCATCGCGCCCCTGACGGGCAAGGAGTTCGTGGACAGCCGGTTCCGCACCTACCGGCCCGAGGAGTTGGTGCGGTTCGCGCTGGCCCGGCCGCTGCGGTTCGAGCCGGGCACGGCCTGGGCGTACTCGAACACCAACTACGTGCTGCTCGGGCTGCTGGTCGAGAAGCTGACCGGCACTCCCTACGCCGACCAGGTGGAGCTTCGCATCCTGGATCCGCTGCAGCTGTGGGACACCCACGTGCCGGGCACCTGGGCGGGTATCCCGGGCCCGCACGCGCACGGCTACCTCACCTACCGGCACGAGGGGCGGCTGGAGGTCGTGGACGTCACCCGGCTCAACCCGTCCTCCGCCGGTGCGGCCGGGGAGATGATCTCCACCACCCGGGACGTGGACACGTTCCTCGCTGCCCTGATGGGCGGGAAGCTGCTGCCGCCCGCCCTGATGGAGGAGATGCGCCGGGCCGTGCCGGTCAGCGCCTCCCAGAGCCCGGGCCAGAGCTACGGACTGGGCCTGGCCCAGCTCGAACTCGGCCCGGAGTGCGGCGGCAGCGTGTGGGGGCACACCGGCGGCATCCCCGGGTACCACACGTTCGCGTTCAGCACCCCCGACGGCAGCCGACGTCTGGTGATGTCGACGACCTGGGGTGAGATGG
>DATCJU010000052.1:0-16012 GCA_036562635.1 Pseudonocardiaceae bacterium | reverse complement strand
GGAGTTCGGTGAGGACGACTGCACGTGGAAGGACAGTGCGATCTACATCTCGATCGCTCCGGACACGAAGCGGCAGGGGCTGGAGGAGGTCTACCGGCGGAAGAGCAATGTCGTGAACTTCCAGCCTTCCACGGTGGACGGTTACCCCGCGGTGCGGGCGAACTTCACCGAAAAATTCTGCAACGTCAGTGTCGGGGTGGCGGACGACCAGGTCTTCCACCTGACATACGGAATTGTGACCAGCAAGAAGCCGGAGCACCAGGACACCTGTGGGTTCGCGGAGAAGGTGTCCGGCATGGTGCTGCAGAACCTGCCTGCCGGCGGGTGAGCAGGAGGGGGAGCACAGATGACCAGTGCGAACTGGGACGCCATCGACCACCCGACGTTGTACGGCTGGTTCAGCGAGGGCTCCAGCGAATCCGTGGCGGAGGCGGTGCAGACCTGGCGCCAGGACATCGGCACGCAGTTCGAGAAGGTCAACGAGCTGGTCGAGGGCGCCCTGCGGGACACCGACGCGGTGTGGGAGGGCCAGGCCGCGGAGGCGATGCGTGACGGGGTCTCCCCGCTCGGCCAGTGGGCGCTGGACGCCCGGGAGGTCTCCACCAAGGTCGGCGACGGCGCCGAGGAGGTGGTGCGCTCCTTCGACTACACCAAGCAGAACATGCCGGCGCCCGTGCAGGTCACCGCGACCGACAACGCCCTGGAGCGCGGTATCGCCCACCTCTTCGGGCTCAAGACCGACCGGGAGCAGCAGGAGGCGGCGGCGCGCGAGGCGGAGGAGCGTGCCCGTGACCTCGCCCGCACCTACGACAACAACGCGAACTCCGCCATGGCGAGCCTGCCGGTGTTCATCCCGCCCCCGATCATCGCCACCGGTGTCGGTACCGACAGGAGCCGCGCCAGCAGCAGTTCGGTGGTCGGGGTGCAGACGATGAGCGCCCAGGTGTCGGCGGTCGGCACGGCGGGCAGCGGGACGGCGCTCACCCCGGCGGGCGGGGGCGGTGCCGCCACGACGACGGCGGGCACCACCCAGACGCTGACCCCGCCGGGAACACCCGGTGGTACGCCGAACCTGCCGTCGGACGGCCGGACCTCGTCCACCACCGGCTCCCCGGCCGGTTCCGGCGGTGGGACCACGACCACCAGGACCAGCACCAACAAGCCGGTCACCGGGAAGCCGGGTCTCCCCGGCACGTCCGGTACCTCGGGCTCCTCCGGCACGCCGGGTTCGTCCGGCACCTCCGGTAACTCCGGGTCGGGTGGGACCACGCGCACGTCCGGCGGCACCCCGGCGGGGAGCGGCGGCAGGACCACCACCGTCGGTGGTCGGCCCGCCACCCTCAGCGGGCGGCTCGACCTCGGTGGTTCCGGCACGGGTCAGGGCGGTGGCGCGTTCCGGACCGGTGTCGGTGGCGGCGCGGTGGGCGCGGGCGCCGGAGCGGGCGGTGGTCTGGCCGGTGCGGGTGGCGCCCGTCCGGGTGCGGGCGGTGGTCTGGCCGGTGTCCCCGGCGCCGGGGCCGGTGGTGCCGCCGGTGGTGCTGTCGGTGGTGGTGCCGCCGGCGCGGGTGGCGCAGCGGGTGCCGCGGGTGCCGCGGCCGGTGGCGCACGGGGTGCCGCCGGTGGCATGGGCGCCATGGGTGCGATGGGCGCCGGTGCCGGGGCCCGGCGCGACGAGGACGGCGAGCACAGGCGGCCGGACTACCTGCGGGAGACCGACGACGTCTGGGGCGACGGCATGAAGGTGGCGCCCTCGGTGCTCGGGGACGAGCCGACCCGCGACTAGGCCGGGCACGCACGACCGGATCGAGCCGGCGGTGCCACCGGTGCCCTCGGGTGCCGGTGGCACCGCCGTCCGTGCCGGGGCAGCGCTTAGGGTGGGCCCGTGGTTTCGCTCGCCGACTACCCGCAGATCGCCGCCGGCAAGGTGCGCCAGTTGCACGCCGTCGACGAGGAGCATCTGCTGCTCGTGGCCTCGGACCGGATCTCGGCCTACGACCACGTGCTGCCCACCCCGATCCCGGACAAGGGCCGGGTACTCACCGCGATGAGCGTGTTCTGGTTCGAGCTGCTCGCGGACGTGGTGCCCAACCACCTGGTCGCCTGGGACGACCCGCGCATCCCGGCGGAGGTGCGGGGGCGGGCGCTGCTGGTGCGTCGACTGGAGATGCTGCCGGTGGAGTGCGTGGCCCGGGGCTACCTCACCGGCTCGGGGCTCGTCGACTACCGCCGGACCGGCCAGGTGTGCGGTGTCGAACTGCCCCCCGGGCTGGTGGAGGCGTCCAAGCTTCCGGAACCGATCTTCACGCCGGCGACCAAGGCCGAGATCGGGGCACACGACGAGAACGTGTCGTTCGACGCGGTGGTGGCCGCGGTCGGTGCGGATCGGGCGAGGCAGCTGCGGGACCTGACCCTGCAGGTGTACTCGCGGGCGGCCGAGCACGCCGCCTCCCGTGGGCTGATCCTGGCCGACACCAAGTTCGAGTTCGGGGTGGCTCCCTCCGGTGAGCTGGTGCTGGCCGACGAGGTGCTCACCCCGGACTCCTCGCGGTTCTGGCCCGCCGAGGGCTACCGGCCGGGGCAGGTCCAGCCCTCGTTCGACAAGCAGTACGTGCGGGACTGGCTGACCTCGCCGGCGTCCGGGTGGGACCGGGCGTCCGACACGCCCCCGCCGCCGCTGCCCGAGGACGTGGTGGCCGCCACCCGGGCCCGCTACGTCGAGGCGTACGAGCGCATCTCCGGCCGGTCGCTCGACGACTGGCCCACACCGGGGAACTGACCGTCCCGGACAGTTCGACCGGCTGCGACGACCCGACTCGTTCCGGCCCCGGCGGCTCGTGTCCACCGGGGCCGGAGCGAGGATCAGAGGTCGGTCTCCTCACCGCGGGGCAGCACCTGGATCTCGGTGCCCTCCGGGGCCAGTTTCGTGAGCAGGTCGTAGTGCATCTGCGGGCGCGTCAGCACCGCCTCGTGGATCGGCACCGCGATCCGCGGGGTCACGGCGCGCACGTACTCGACGGCCTCGGCCGCCTTCAGCCAGGGTGCGGCGACGGGCACCGCCAGCACGTCGACGCGCTGGTCGGGGACGAAGAACGAGTCGCCGGGGTGCAGGAACGCCCCGTCGCCCAGCAGGTAGCCCACGTTCGGCACCCGGGGCACGTCGGGGTGGATCACCGCGTGCTCCCCGCCCACCACGTGCACGTCCACCCCGGCCAGGTGCAGCGTCTCGCCGGGGCGGGCCGTCCGGTGCCGGACGTCGGCCAGCTTCTCCTGGTTGCCGAACCGCGCGGCGGTTCCCTCGTCGACCACCAGTTCGGCGTTGGGGTTGGCCGCGACGAGAGCGGGGAGCGCCCCGAAGTTGACGTGGTCCGGGTGCTGGTGGGTGATCAGGATGGCGTCCAGGTCCCGCAGTTCCTCGAAACCCGACGAGTACGCCCCGGGATCGATCAGCAGGCGTCCCGCCCCGGTGTCGGCCAGCACGCACGAGTGTCCGAAGTGAACGAACCGCACCGTTCCTCCTCGTCGTTCCCGTGACCGGGGTATCCCCGTGATCGGGTCGGTGCCGGGGCACCCTACCCGCCGGTGTTCAGCACAGCAGTACCCCGCCCGGGCGCCGGTGGTACACCGGGAGGCGTACTCGTCCGAAGGAAACCGGCCTGTCGCGGCGCGGATCGTGGGGTGCGCGTGCGGCGGTGGGGACCGGCTGGTGGGGCACGGGTTCCCGTCCGCGTGTCGGTACGGGGGTGCGGGGGGAGGTCGGACATGACGGAACCCCGCCGGTCGGGGGGCTTCCCGGCGGGGCTCCGTCATCGGTGAGCCGTGACTCACCGACATCTCCAGGGTGGCACCGTCCCCAACGCGCGATCCTGGCCGGTGCCTCCAATCGGACGATCGCTGTCACGGCACCCAGCCGTTACCGCGATCCATTTCCCTCATCCATTTGGGGGAGGCGAAGACGGTAAGTCAAGACCTGAGCACACTTCGTTTTCTTCTGCCATCGTCAGACCCGCACGACGCGGACGGTCCAGACCCAGTGCTCGCTCGTACGTCAACGCCCCGGCGACCGTGTCGGCCAACGGTCGGGCCCGCAGCCCCGCCGCCCGTGCCGGTTCCGGATCGTGGGACACCACGCCGTAGTGCGTGACCGGTGCCCACAACGGGAGCGACCGCGGACCGCCCCACGGCCGTACCCCCAGCTCCAGCAGCCGTTCCGGGGCGACCGGGACCAGCTCGGCACCCCCGCCCGCCAGCTCGGCGATCTCCTCGAGCAGTCGGGGCAGCGGCCGCAGCTCACCGACCGCGTCGAACACCCCACCCAGCCGCTGCTCCGCCGCGTCCACGATCCACGCCGCCAGGTCGCGCACGTCGACGTACTGGATCGGCTGGTCCGGCACGTCGGGCACCAGCGCCCGCCCACCCCGGGACAGCCGGGCCGGCCAGTAGCCGAAGCGGTCCGTGACGTCCCCGGGCCCGACGACCAGGCCCGGCCGCACCACGAAGGCCCGGTCCCCCATCGTGTCCCGCACCGCGTTCTCCGCGGCCACCTTGATGGCGCCGTACAGGGTGGGGTCGACGGCGTTCGGATCGTCCTTCCGGCCCTCGGCCTCCCGCGGCTCCAGCAGCGGCGCGCCCGGCCGCTGCCCGGGCGTGGCCGTGTCGGCGTAGACGTTGACGGTCGACACGAACGTCCAGTGCCCGGCGTCCGCGCCGAGCACCGACAGCGCGTCGGCCACCCAGCGGTACGACATGGCGGCCACGTCCACCACCGCGTCGAACCGCTCCCCGCGCAGCGCGTCCAGGGCGTCTGGGGCGTCGCGGTCCACCCGGACCAGTCGGGCCCCCTCCGGGATCGCCCCGGAGACTCCCCGGGCGGCGCACACCACCTCGTGACCGCGGCGCACCGCCTCCTCCGCCACGGTGCGGGACAGGAAGATCGTGCCGCCCAACACCAGCACTCGCATGGAGCCCAAGCCTGGAGGCACGGACCCGCGTCGGCCAGCGCTCATCGCCCACGGCGAACGCCACATCACCGAGAGCGAACACCGTCCGTGGGGCGGGCCGGCGCGGCCCACAGGACCGACCGGAGGAGCATGAGCCACGCCACGGCCCTGCGCGGCGGAGGGAACACGCAGGTCAGGTACGCTGCGTGAGTACCGCCGACCTGGAGTGCCGCGGTCGTGGCACTCACGGAACCCGGGAGCATTCGAGTGGCCCGAGTCGTCGTCGACGTCATGCCCAAGCAGGAAATTCTCGACCCGCAGGGTCAGGCGGTGGCCAAGGCGCTGCCGCGGCTGGGCTTCGACGGGGTAACCAGTGTCCGTCAGGGCAAGCACTTCGAGCTGGAGGTCGACGACTCCGTCGACGACGCCACGCTCGAGAAGATCGCGGAAACCTTCCTCGCCAACCCGGTGATCGAGGAGTGGGTTGTGCGGCGGGTGGACGCATGAGCCGCATCGGCGTCATCACCTTCCCCGGAAGCCTCGACGACGTGGACGCCGCACGCGCCGTGCGTTACGCCGGCTGCGAGGCGGTGGCGCTCTGGCACGCCGACGCCGACCTGCGTGAGGTGGACGCGGTGGTCGTCCCCGGCGGGTTCTCCTACGGGGACTACCTGCGCGCCGGGGCGATCGCCCGGTTCGCCCCGGTGATGGGCGAGGTGGTCGAGGCTGCCCGCCGGGGCATGCCGGTGTTGGGGATCTGCAACGGATTCCAGGTGCTGTGCGAGGCCGGTCTGCTGCCCGGTGCGCTGGTGCGCAACGCCGGGCTGCACTTCGTCTGCCGGGACCAGTGGCTGCGGGTGGAGAACAACACCACCGCCTGGACCACCCGGTACGAGGCCGGCGCGGAGATCATCATCCCGATCAAGCACGGTGAGGGCCGGTACGTGGCCGACGCCGAGACCCTGGCCCGCCTGGAGGGCGAGGGACGGGTGGTGTTCCGCTACGTGGTCGACGAGCGCGACAACGGTCGCAGCACGGCGACCGGCAATCCCAACGGTTCGCTCAACGACATCGCCGGCATCACCGACGCCCGCGGCCGGGTGGTCGGGCTGATGCCGCACCCCGAGCACGCCATCGACGCCCTCACCGGGCCGAGCGATGACGGTCTCGGCATGTTCCTGTCCGCCTTCGACGCCCTGGTGGCCGCATGACCGCGACAGAGATCCCCCGTATCGCAGTCGACACCGTCGAGCACGCGGCAGCCACCCCGGACCTGGCGCAGCCGTACCGTGAGCTCGGCCTGAAGGACGACGAGTACGCCCGCATCCGCCAGATCCTCGGTCGCCGCCCCACCGAGGCCGAGTTGGCCATGTACTCGGTGATGTGGAGCGAGCACTGCTCCTACAAGTCCTCCAAGGTGCACCTGCGCTACTTCGGGGAGACCACCACCGAGGAGATGCGGGCCTCGATGCTGGCCGGCATCGGGGAGAACGCCGGTGTGGTGGACATCGGCGACGGTTGGGCGGTCACCTTCAAGGTGGAGTCGCACAACCACCCGTCGTACGTGGAGCCGTACCAGGGTGCGGCGACCGGTATCGGCGGCATCGTGCGCGACATCCTGGCCATGGGTGCCCGCCCTGTTGCGGTGATGGACCCGTTGCGGTTCGGCCCGGCCGACGCGCCGGACACCAAGCGGGTGCTGCCCGGTGTGGTCGCCGGCATCGGCGGCTACGGGAACTGCCTGGGCCTGCCCAACATCGGCGGCGAGGTCGTCTTCGACGAGAGCTACGCGGGCAACCCACTGGTCAACGCCCTGTGCGTCGGGGCGATGCGGGTGGAGGACCTGCACCTGGCGCACGCCTCCGGCGTGGGGAACAAGGTCATCCTGTTCGGGGCGCGCACCGGACTGGACGGCATCGGTGGCGTGTCCGTGCTGGCCAGTGAGACCTTCTCCGGGGACGAGGCCGCCTCCGGGCGCAAGAAGCTGCCCAGCGTCCAGGTCGGTGACCCGTTCACCGAGAAGGTGCTCATCGAGTGCTGCCTGGAGCTGTTCCGCGAGCGGCTGGTGGTCGGCATCCAGGACCTGGGCGGTGCCGGCCTGTCCTGCGCCACCTCCGAGCTGGCCTCGGCCGGTGACGGGGGCATGCGTGTCGAACTGGACAAGGTGCCGCTGCGTGCCGAGGGCATGACGCCGGCGGAGATCCTGGCCAGCGAGTCGCAGGAGCGGATGTGCGCGGTGGTTCGCCCCGAGCACGTGGAGGCGTTCCTGCGGATCTGCGCCAAGTGGGACGTCACCGCGACGGTGATCGGCGAGGTCACCGACACCGGGCGGCTGCAGATCACCTGGCACGGTGAGACCGTGGTGGACGTGCCGCCGCGCACGGTGGCCCACGAGGGCCCGGTGTACGAGCGGCCGGTGGCCCGGCCGGAGACCCAGGACGCGTTGAACGCCGACGGCCCGGAGCGGCTGCCCCGTCCGTCCACGCCCGAGGAGCTGCGGGAGACCATCCTGCGCATGGTGGCCTCGCCGAACCTGTGTTCCCGGCGGTGGGTGACCGAGCAGTACGACCGGTACGTGCGCGGCAACACCGTGCTGGCCCAGCCCGCCGACGCCGGCATGGTCCGGATCGACGAGGAGACCGGTCGCGGGGTCGCGGTGTCCACCGACTGCAACGGGCGTTACGTCAAGCTGGACCCGTACACCGGCACGCAGCTGGCCCTGGCCGAGGCGTACCGGAACGTGGCGGTCACCGGCGCGACGCCGCTGGCAGTCACCAACTGCCTGAACTTCGGCTCCCCCGAGGACCCGGGGGTGATGTGGCAGTTCCAGCAGGCGGTCCGCGGGCTGGCGGACGGCTGCCGTGAGCTGGGAATTCCGGTGACCGGTGGCAACGTCAGCTTCTACAACCAGACCGGGTCGACGGCCATCCTGCCCACCCCGGTGGTGGGTGTGCTCGGGGTGATCGACGACGTGCGGCGGCGCATCCCGACCGGTGTCGGCAGCGAGCCGGGGGAGACGCTGCTGCTGCTCGGCGAGACGCGGGACGAGTTCGGCGGCTCGGAGTGGGCGTACGTGGTGCACGGCCACCTGGGTGGCCTGCCGCCCAAGGTGGACCTGGCCCGGGAGAAGCTGTTGGCCCAGGTGCTGGTCGCGGGGTCGCGGGACGGGATGGTGTCCGCGGCGCACGACCTGTCCGAGGGCGGCCTGGCGCAGGCGCTGGTCGAGGCGTGTCTGGTCGGGCAGACCGGGTGCCGGGTGGTGCTGCCGGAGGGGGCCGACCCGTTCGTGTGGCTGTTCTCCGAGTCCGCGGGGCGGGCGCTGGTGGCCGTGCCGCGGACCGAGGAGCTGCGGTTCACCGACATGTGCACCGCCCGAGGGTTGCCCTGGACCCGGATCGGTGTGGTGGATCCGGAGTCGCAGGCGCTGGAGATCCAGGACGTGGCCACGATCGGCCTGGACGAGCTGCGTGAGGCCTGGGAGGGCACGCTGCCGGCGTTGTTCGACTGAGTTCTGCCGGGACGGAACCAATATCACGATCGCCGACGGGCGTGTTCGGGCTGCTGCGGTGGCCCGGGCACGCCCGTCGGCGCACCCTCCGCGTCCTGCGGGAGGTCGGGCCGGTGAGCGCGAGGTCGAGGACACCGGCACCGGGGCTGGCCGGGATCGGTGATCTCCGCCCACCTCATGAGGAGAAGTCGGTTTCGGGTCGCGGGAGAGCGCGCACGGGAAGCCCCGATCGCGACGTCGATTCCGACGACGTTCGGGACCGTGATCAAGAATTCGTTCCGGTGCGACCGTACGAAAAAATCGGCTCCGGGAACATCGGGTCGGTGACCTGCGTTTTTCCTGAAGGGTGACCAGTGGCGACGTGATGTTCTCCGACAGGTGTACGAGGTCGGGGCCGGGGTCGTCCCGGGTTGTCGCGGAGAACACGGAACGTGGTGAATCCCGTCGCTAGAGTGAAAAGGCTTTGCGGCCTATGCTCACCCCCTGACCGGGGTGATCCACCAACAAACCTGAGGGGCAGGTATGGAACGTCCCGCCTGGGCGCCCAGGGAAGTCGATCTCAGTCGGCCTAGTGCGGCTCGGGTCTACGACTACTACCTCGGCGGCTCGCACAATTTCGCGGTCGACCGGGCGATGGCCGAGGAGGCCATCCGACTGTGGCCGGACCTGCCGCTGATCATGCAGGCCAACCGGGCCTTCCTGCGCCGAGCGGTCAAGCACCTGGTGCAGGCCGGGGTGCGGCAGTTCCTGGACATCGGATCCGGTATCCCCACCGTCGGCAACGTGCACGAGGTCGCCCAGGGAGCCGATCCGTCCTGCCGTGTGGTGTACGTGGACAGCGATCCGGTGGCCGTGGCGCACAGCCGGGTGATCCTGGCCGGGAACGACCGCGCGACCATCGTGCAGGCCGACATGCGCGTACCGGAACAGGTGCTGGACCACCCGGAGACGCGACAGCTGATCGACTTCTCCCAGCCGCTGGCCGTGCTGATGGTGGCGGTGCTGCACTTCGTGCCGGACTCCGACGACCCGGCCGGGATCGTGGCCCGGTACCGGGAGGCGATGCCCCTGGGCAGCTACCTGGCCATCTCGCACGCCACCCGGGACGGTCAGCCGCGGCAGGCCCTGGAGCACCAGGAGCTCTACCAGCGCAACAGCACCCCGATCCACATGCGGTCCCGGGAGGAGATCCTCCCCTTCTTCGCGGGTTTCGAGCTGCTGGAACCGGGGCTGGTGTTCCTCTCCCAGTGGCGCCCGGAGTCGCCCGAGGAGGTCGGGGACCGTCCCGAACGGTTCAGCGGCTTCGCCGGGGTCGGCCGGAAGGTGTGACCGGTCGTGGGACCCGTCTCCGCCCCACGCTCGAACCGGGAGATGTCACACGAACGGGTGATTCTGGTCGGTCTCGGGTCGACCCGTGACAGAAAAGAGGTCTCGTTGAGCCTGGACATCGGGGCACGAATCCCTAACGTGGGAGGCGTGCACGCGGCAGCACGGGCCTCCGCCCCGAATCTCCGGACGGCGCCGGCGCCGGACACAGGTGGCCAGGCGTGTGCGGCATCGCCGAGCGACGGGGCGTCGGCCCACCGGCCCGGGCCTGCGGGCGCGGGTCGGGGTGACGGGCGGCAACCAGATGGCGGAACCACGCGGAGTCCGGTCAGGGCTGCGTTCACCCACCGGCGGAGATCCCCGGTAGGCCCGGGCCTGGCACGGTCGCGGTAGACGGACACAGGGTGTGAAGGCATGACTGGAGCGATGGAGGGCCCAGTGCGCGCAAGAGCCGGGTTCGGGCTGGTCGCGCCTGGGACGAGCGAGGTCGGCCGCCACCGTTTCGCCAGGACCTGGGCGAAGGCGATCGCCGGAACCAGCTACGTCTCCATGAACCCGCAGGAGGTGGAGCAGCACCTGTTCGACCTCGCCGGTTCCCTGGTGGAGGCCCTGCTCTCCGAGCCCTTCACGCCCCGCCTCGCCCGCCGCGTCGGGCACGCCCTGGTCGAGGCGCACTTCACCGGCACCGAGACCCTCAACCGCACGGTGGCGCTGCTCGCCGTGGAACTGCCCCGGCTCGTCACCACCGCACAGGGCGACGGAACGACCTCCCTGGCCGACGATCACCTCCCCGACACGCGCATCGACATGCCCCGGCCCGCCTCCGGGAACGGCCGGGAGGCCGACGTGCTGGAGGAGACGGTGAGCGCGGCGGCCCAGGACGCACGACACCTCCTCGCCCTGACGGAGCGGGTGGCCGCACTGCAGGGCGAGCTGGCCGCCGGCTTCGCCGAGGCGCTGCGTCGTCGCACCCTGGACGAACAGGAGGCGATCAGCCAGGCTGTCTTCATGGCACGGGACCAGGCGGAGCAGGCCCTTCGTGCCAGTGAGGCCCGTTTCCGTGCCATCTTCACCGAGTCGGCCATCGGGATCGGCATCGGGGACATGGAAGGCCGCATCCTGGACGCCAACCAGTCGCTGCTGGGCATGCTGCGCTACAGCCTGTCCGAGCTGCGGCAGCGCAACGTGCGGGACTTCATCCACCCCGACGACGCCGTCGGTGTCTGGCAGCTCTACGACGAGCTGGTCCGCGGCGAACGCGACCACTTCCGGGTGGAGAAGCGGTTCTTCCGCAGCGACGGCGAGGCGATCTGGACCAACCTCACGGTGTCCCTGATCCGGGACGACGACGGCCAGCCCACCTACCAGGTGGCGATGCTGGAGGACGTCACCGACCGCCACCTGCTGCAGAACCGCCTCCAGTACCAGGCGATGCACGACCCGTTGACCGGACTGCCCAACCGGTCGCTGTTCCTGGAACGGCTGTCCGAGGCGTTCGCCCACGCCGAGCCCGACGACCGTATCGGCCTGTGCTACCTGGACCTGGACGGTTTCAAGGCGATCAACGACAGCCTGGGACACGACATCGGCGACCAGCTCCTGGTCGCGGTCGGGCAGCGGCTGGACGCCTGCGTGTCCGGGGCCAACCGGCTGGTGGCCCGGATCGGCGGCGACGAGTTCGTCATCCTGGTCGAGCGTTCGACCGGCACCCACGACGTGGTGACGATCGCCGACCACGTGCTGTCGACACTGGAGGCCCCGATCCAGGTGGGCGACCACGAGCTGGCGGTGTCGGCCAGCATCGGCGTGGTGGAGCGCCTGGTCACCAGCACCAACCCCGCCGACGTGATGCGGGACGCGGACATCACCCTGTACTGGGCCAAGGCCGACGGCAAGGCCCGGTGGGCGCTGTTCGACGCGGAGCGCAACGCCCGCGAGGTCGCCCGGTTCACCCTGTCCACCACCATGCCGGCCGCCATCGAGCGCGGCGAGTTCTACCTGGACTACCAGCCGCTGGTACGGCTGTCCGACGGTGGCGTGATGGGGGCCGAGGCACTGGTGCGCTGGCGGCACCCCGAGTTCGGGCTGCTCTCCCCCGACCGGTTCATCGGGTTGGCCGAGGAGACCGGGCAGATCGTGCCGTTGGGACGCTGGGTGCTGCGGGAGGCGTGCCGGCAGGCCAGGCGCTGGCAGGACGAGTTCGGTGAGCGTGCCCCGTTCGTCAGCGTCAACCTGGCCGCCCGGCAGTCCCGCGACCCCTGCCTGGTGTCCGACGTGGTCCGGATCCTGGAGGAGACCGGGGTCTCGCCCGACCGGTTGCAGCTGGAGCTGACCGAGAGCGCGGTCATGAGCACCGCCGACGAGCCCTTGGACGCGCTGCGGGCCCTGTCCACGATGGGGGTGCGCATCGCCATCGACGACTTCGGCACCGGGTACTCCAACCTGGCCTACCTGCGGCACCTGCCGGTGCACGAGCTGAAGATCGCCGGCTCGTTCGTGGAGGGGCTGCGGACCACGCAGGACACCGACGTGGTGGACGAGCGCATCGTCGGCACCCTGGTGGACCTGGCGCACACGCTCGGCCTCGGGGTGACCGCGGAGGGCGTGGAGACCGTCGAGCAGGCCCGCCGCCTCAACGACATCGGCTGCGACGCCGGCCAGGGGTGGTACTTCGCCCGGCCGGGCCCACCGGAGACCATCGCCGACCTGCTGCGCGCGTGACACCCGGTTGCCGGGCGCCGCGGGCGGGCGGCAGGGTGCGCCCACCGGTGGCCGGTGCCGCACCGCCCGGAGGGCGGCCCGCCGGCACACCGGTGGGTCAGCCCTGGAGGTCCACGACCACCTTCACGTCGTCCGGCCGGCGCTCCAGCGCCTCGGTCCACCGCCCCAGCGGCACCCGTCGGGTGATCAGTTGCCGCAGCCACTCGTGGTCCGCCGCGGCCAACGCCTCGGCCGCCTGTCGGTAGTGGTGGAACGCCGCGTTCACGCTGCCCACCAGCAGGTCGTTCTCCAACACCAGCTCGTCGTTGACCGCACCACCGGGCACGGTGACGTGTGCCGCCTCCCCGCTGATCCCGGTCAGCACCATCACCGCGTTCCGGGCGGTGCGCCGCAGCGCACCGAACAGCACCTCCCCGGCCCCGGTGCACTCGATCACCACGTCGGGGTCCAGGTGTGCCGAGTCCACCGAGTCGAACGAGTCGTGGTGGGTGGCGCCGAGCTGGCGCACCAGGTCCGGTTTCGGCCCGTCGGTCGCCCGCTCCAGGACGTGCACGTCCAGCCCCCGCTGCACCCCCAGCAGCGTGGCCAGCAGCCCGATCGGCCCGGCACCGGTGACGAGGGCCACCCGTGGCTCGTTGCCGATCACCCGACCCAGCTGCTCGGCCTGCTCCCACGCCTTGGCGATCACCGAGCACGGTTCGGTGAGCACCCCCAGCTCGCCCAGGGCCGGATCCAGCTTCAGCGCGAAACGCGGTTCGACCGTCCACAGCTGCGCCCCGAAACCGTCCAGTCCCCTGATGCCGCGCTCGGTGTACCGGCCGTTGCGGCACAGGTCCCAGCGGCCCCGGGCGCAGGACGGACAGGGGACGGGATCGGGGCGGCGCACCACCCCCGTCACCAGGTCACCGGCGGTGAACCCGCTGTCCGGCGGTGCCGAGACCACCCGACCGAACGACTCGTGGAACAGCACCATCCGTTCCCGCCCCGCGGGTGGCTCCCCCGCCCCCGGGTGGTGGAGGACATCCAGGTCGGTACCGCACACCCCGACGAGAAGACCCGCCACGAGCAGCTCGTCCTCCGCCGGTTCCGGGTCGGGCAGCTCGTCCAGCCCCGCCGAGTCGGGCCTGCCGGGAATCACCGTCGCCGCTCTCACCCCACACCTCTCGTACGGGTCGGCCGGCCGAGATCACGCCGGTCGGGTTCGTGCCGGGTCGTCCGGCCGTACAGCTCGGCCGCACTGCTCACCAGGGCCAGGTGACTGAACGCCTGGGGGAAGTTGCCGGTGAACCGGCCGCTGCGGACGTCGTACTCCTCGGCGAGCAGCCCCACGTCGTTGGCCAGGCCCACCAGCCGGTCGAACATCTCCTCGGCCTCCCTGCGCCGGCCGGTGAGCACCAGTGCGTCGACGAACCAGAACGAGCAGGCCAGGAACGCCCCCTCCCGCCCGGGCAGGCCGTCCACGGGGGACCGGCTCGGGGTGGTGGTGTAGCGGTCCACCAGGTCACCGTGTTTGAGGTGGCGCTCGATCGCCGCCACGGTGGACCGCACCCGTTCGTCCTCGCCGGGCAGGAACCCCACCACCGGGATGAGCAGCGCCGCGGCGTCCAGCTCCGCCCCGCCGTAGTACTGGGTGAACGCGCCCACCTCGTCGTTCCACCCCTTGGCCAGGACCTCCGCGTGCACCGTGTCCCGCAGGTCCCGCCAGCGGTCCACCGGGCCGGGCAGCCCGTGCTGTTCCACGGCCCGGACCGCACGGTCGAACGCCACCCACACCATCACCCGCGAGTGGGTGAAGTACCGGTCGGGGCCGCGGACCTCCCACAACCCGCTGTCCGGTTGCGTCCACACCCGCTCCAGGTGGTGCAACATGCCGCGCTGCAGCGCCCAGCTGTCGGCGCTCTCGGGGATACCGCGTTCGCGGGCCAGGTGCAGTGCGTCCATGACCTCGCCGAACACGTCCAGCTGGAGCTGGCGGTGGGCGGCGTTGCCGATCCGCACCGGCCGGGACCCCTGGTAGCCGGGCAGCCAGTCGGCCTCCCACTCCACCAGGTGGCGCTCGCCCTCGACGCCGTACATGATCTGCAGGTCGGCCGGGTCGCCGGCGACCGCACGCACCAGCCAGTCCCGCCACGCGGCGGCCTCCCGGGAACATCCGAAGTCGTCCAGGGCGAGCAGGGTGAAGGTGGCGTCCCGCAGCCAGCAGTAGCGGTAGTCCCAGTTCCGTTCCCCGCCCAGCACCTCGGGCAGGGAGGTGGTGGGCGCGGCGACGATGCCCCCGCTCGGGGCGTAGCTGAGCGCCTTGAGCACGACCAGGGAGCGGCGCACCGCCCCGGCGTGCGGACCGTCGTAGTGGATACGTTCCGCCCACTGCCGCCAGTAGTCCTCGCTGTCCCGGATCTCCTGCTCCGCGTCCAGGGGCGTGGGCAGCGTCCGGTGCGAGGACGACCACTGCATGGTCCAACGGAGGGTCCGGCCGGCACGTACCGGGAAGACCGTCTCGTGTGCCCGTTGCCCGGGCACGCGGTGTGGCAGCAGGTCCCCACGCAGCACCACGGTGTGCGGCCCGGCGACCGCGACGATGGCCTCCCCGGCCCCGTCCCGGTGGCGTCGTACCCAGGGCACCGAGTCGGCGTAGGCGAACCGCACCACCCAGCGCAGCCGCACGTCGACCTCACCGGCGACCCCGGTCAGCACCCGGACCAGGCACGGCTGGTCGTCCTGGTTCTTCTCGTGCGGGGGCATCGTGTCCACCAGTCGGACCACCCCGTCAGGGGTGCGGAACTCGGTCTCCAACACCAGCGAGTCCCCGCGGTAGTGCCGTCGCACCGAGGTGACCTCACCCTCGGGGGCGATCTGCCAGTGTCCGTTCCCGTCGTCCCCCAGCAGTCGGGCGAAGCACGACGGTGAGTCGAACCGGGGCAGACACAGCCAGTCGATTGAACCGTCCTTGCCGACCAGGGCCGCCGTGCGCAGGTCGGACAGCATGGCGTAGTCCTCGATCGGGCCGGGGCCGGTTGTCGCCCACGGACGACGCCAGGAGGTGGGACGCGGGCTGTGGGACGCGTCCTGCGGGGAGTCGGGGCGAGTGGGGACGGGCCCTGTGGGTGTGTGACCGGCCACACACCCACCGTAGGTGGGTGCAGGTGTCACGGCCACCGCGCGACGGGTACCTGGACGGGGCGGGCCGTTCACCTGCCCCACCCGGGTTCACCACACGGGTGGGGGATACCCATGGGCGTTGCTCATGTCGCCCACAGGGGCGACGCTGGATGACGGGCGGAGTCACCGGGCACGCGGTGGGGCATGGCGAGGGCGGCCCCCTCAGAGCACGCGCAGATCAGCGAGGTGCCCACATGATCACCCAGGACATGGTCCCGCTGTTGTTCGGGGACGAGGTCTACGACGCCAACGGCGAGAAGATCGGCAAGGTCGGTCAGGTCTATCTGGACGACGAGACCGGTCAGCCTGCCTGGGTGACGGTGCGGACCGGTTTGTTCGGCATGAAGGAGAGCTTCGTCCC
>DATCJU010000049.1:0-44895 GCA_036562635.1 Pseudonocardiaceae bacterium | reverse complement strand
GGGCGGTCCGGGCCCTGTCGTGTCGGGCGGGGTGTGGGGTGGTCACCACAGACGGGGGAGCGGGGTCGTCCTGGTGTCGGCGCCCTCAGGCGGGTTCGGGTGGGTGTTCCCCGGAGGCCACGAGCCGGACGGAGGGTTCTCCGTCGGAGCCGGCGGGCGGGAGTACTCCGCACCGGGGCGCCACTCGGTTGTCGGACCGGCGTGGTGTTCCCGCACCGACCAGGGCTCCCCGGGCCCGGTGCGGGTCCCCGCGTACATCGGCCACCGTTCCGTGACGACCGTGCGTTCCTCCGGGGTCGGGGCGGTCGGCCGCCCACCGTGAGGGGTGTCCGGAGGCGGGAACGGTCCGGGCAACCCGGGCGGTCCGGGTGGTCCGGGTGGGCCCGGCGGCCATCCCGGTGGGCGGTCGGGTGGTGGTCCCCCGGTGCCGGAGGCGGCCAGGCGCCGCAGGGCACGCCGGTTGCCGAGCCGGTTGAGCAGCACCCCGGCGGCCAGCCCCAGCACCACCATGCCCCCGGCCAGCACCCACCGACCGGTGTCCTCCTCGTCGACGTCCGGCAGGGACACCGTGTCCGGCTGCGGCCGCTCCACCCCCCGGGCGGCCTCGGTGTCCCCTTCCTCCCGGAGCTCCGGTTCGCCCAGGGGGTTCTCGGTCACCAGGGGCACGTCGGAACGGAGCGCGGCGACCGGGTTGACCATCCCGAACCCGGTGGTCTCGTCCCGCCCCGGTGGCCCCAGGTCGGTGGCGGTGCGTACCAGGCGGTTCACCACGTTGGCGGCGTCCAGCTCGGGGTAGGCGGACCGGACGAGCGCGGCGACACCGGACACGATCGCGGTGGCCGCGCTGGTGCCCTCGCTGATCGCGTAGCCGCTGTCGAACACGGTCCTGGGCACCGGGCTGATGATCTCGGTGGCGGGTGCGGCGAGCACCACCTCGGGGCCGTGACCCGATCCGCTCCACGGGTTGCCGTTCCGGTCGGTCCCGGCCACCGCGATCACCCCGGGGATGTTGCCGGGCGCGGTCACCGCGGGCCCGCTCTCCTGGGCGTTGCCGGCCGCCGCCACCACGACGACGTTCCGGGAGAGCGCGTACGCGACGGCGGCCACGGTGCTGGGTGGGGCCTCACCCCGACCGCCGAGGGACAGGTTGATCACGTGGGCGCCGTGGTCCACCGCCCACCGGATGGCGTCCGCGATGTCCTTGGGGCGGTACTCCTCCTCGGCGCCGAGGGTGACGGGCAGGATCCGCGCCTGTGGGGCGACGCCCAGCATGACGTTGGCCCGTCCGCCCTTGCCGGCGATCAACCCGGCCATGGAGGTGCCGTGTCCCTCGGCGGCACGGTCGTGTCGGCCGTCGTCCCCGGCGGCGCTCCCGAAGCCTGCACCGGGCAGCACCTGGCCGGTCAGTGCGGGATGCTCGGCGTCCACTCCCGAGTCGATCACCGCCACCACGACACCCGCGCCCTTGGTGATCCGGTGGGCGACGGGGATGTCGAGGGCGTCCAGGTGCCACGACTCCTGCCGCACGGTCTTCGCCCCGGCGGGCAGGGCCCCGGTCAGGAGCAGGCCCAGTACGAGCAGGACCGTCGCCACCACGGCGGGCGCGACCCGAAGGGGTCGCCTGGGTGTGGAACGGGCGGCGCAGCTGAGCAAACGGTCTCCCCGGAACGTGAATGCCCAGCCGATCGTAGCCAGCCGTCAACCCCTCCAGACGGGCTCTCGGAGGGGGCGGGTGCCCGGGGCGTGGGCACACGCGCGTCCTCCGCATCCGGGCGCAGCCGGTCGAGAGGGGTCCCGGTCGGGGACGGAGCACCCTCAGGTGTTGGGCCGCACCACGAGCACCGGGCAGCGCGCGTGCCGCACGCACTGTTCCGCCACGGAGCCGAGCAGCAGACCGGTGAACCCACCGCGTCCCCGGTGCCCGACGACGAGCAGGTCGGCACCCACCGCGGCCGCGAGCAGGGCGTGTGTCGCCGTGGCGTGGACGACGTGCACCTGCATCGTCAGGTCGGGCCACGACTGCAGCTGGTCGGCGACCAGTCCTTCGGTCTGTTCCCGCAGGTACTCCTGGTACTCCTGCAGGCTGGGTACCGCTCCCGGAGGGCAGTCGGGCGGGCGCGGGGCGGTGCGCAGGGTCCAGGCCCGCACCACGTGGAGCATCGTCCGGCGGTAGGTGGCCTGCTCGGCCGCGGCGCGCAGGGCGTGCAGCGAGGAAGCGGAGCCGTCGACGCCCACCGCGACCCCACTCGGGATGTCCAGGAGCTCCACTCCCCGTTCCGGCACGCCTCCACCGAAGCGCGTCCCGGGGGTGCTGTCGAGCGGAGCCGGGGTGTGTCCCCCGTTCGAGGGATTCCCTGGCCCCTCGCCCGGCCGGGAGCGACCTCCGCCGCCGGTGGACACCGAGGTCGGTGCGCCGGTCACGGAGCCGACACGGTTGTGTCCTGGCTCACGGGATGCGTGACCCTCCGACGAATGGGTATCCCCCTGTTGTGGGTCACTCGTCCCACCTCGCTGTCGCACGCACCGGTACCCACCCGTCCCGGGCAGACCGCGGTGGTGGGGCGGGCGGCACATCCAGCGACGGGCCCGAGGTTCTCCGCCCCTAGGAGGTCGAAACCCTGTGACCCCCCGTACGAACCGTCCCGGCACCGTTTTTCCGCACGTCCTGACCCGATCCGGTGGACCCGTGTCGACGGTCGAGGACGGTGGGCCTCAAGGGGGTACCAGGGAAGCGGGCCTCGGGTACGAAGAGGCTGTTCCGACTCCGACCCGGGCACCGGCGCGGTGGTCGGCGCCTGCCCCACGCCGACCACCGGCCCGTCCGGGTCGGGCCTCCGCCGAGCCGACGGCCGCCCTGGAGTGGGTGCTCGCCCTGGAGGCCGAAGGAGTGCAGGACGGCACGGTCGCCCGCACTCCCGCCGAGCGGCGACGCAACTGGCTGTACCGGGCCCCGGAGCGGGAGGTGGTGACGCTCTACCGCCTCGCCGCCGCCGAGGACCCCTCCCTGCCCGCACCGTGGTGGGTGCGTCCGCTGGTGGAGGGGTGGTTGCCCAGCCGGGCCGCCGCGCTCCGGTTCGAGGACGCGGTGCACGCCCTGTTGAGCGCACGTCCGGGCTGGGTGTACGTGCCCTGGGTGCGGGACGGGGAGGACGGGTACTGGGAGTTCGACCCGTCCGAGCCTCCGGGTGGCTGGCCCACCACGGTGGTGCTCACCGGGTGGCATCCGGGTTGGCTCGACGCGATACCCCCGAACACACAACCCGGTCTTCCGGGGACCACGGGCTCACGGACTCGCCGGTTGCCGCTGCGTGGGCTGGACGATCTCGCCACCCGACTGCCGGAGATCGAGCGGTGGCGGCTGGGTCAGCTCGCCGCCCGCCCGTGACGCGGTCAGGACGCGGCCCGGTCGCGGATCTCGATCCGCACGGGTACGGGTCGGGGGTTACCGGTGTCGGGAACGACCGGCCGGGAGTGGCCGGACTGCCGAGCGGCGTTCTCCAGGCGAGCCCGGAGCTGTGCCGTGGTGCGTCGACACCGCCACACCAGGTACGGCTTCCGCAGCCAGCGCAGGAGAGCACGCACCAGCAGCACGACCGCCGTGAGCGCGGCGAGGGTCAGCACCAGATCGGTCAGCAGGACGTTTCCCGAAGCCACCGCCACTGTTGATCACCCCGACTGCGATGGGTTTCCTCACTCGGCGGACGTCGCTCGACCAGGGAAGTTGCTTCCCCACACGCAGAAATTTCTGCACGGAGAGTAAGAGGCTTCTATCGGTCGAACAGATCCTGCCCCATCCGGGTGATTGCTACTCCCTGGTAGCACCACCCAGAGTCACCTCGCCACACCACCCCCTGTCCCCTCGGCATCGGCCACCTCGGGGGCCCGCACGCCGGTGACCGGACACGTTCCCCACGAGCATGCTCGCACCACCGGAGCCGACGGGTACGGTCAGCGCACCGAAAGAGGACACCTTGAGTCACTCGATCAGCTCAAGGTGATCCCTATGGGGTGAATTCCGTGTGCGCAGCAGGAGGCCGGGTGCGAGAACTCGCCATCGACTTCGGCACCTCGAACACGGTGGCCGCGGTGCGTACCACCCCCGGAACACCCGGGCGACTGCTCACCATCGAGGGGTGGCCGCTGCTCCCCTCGGCGGTGTGGCTCGCCCCGGACCAGACCCTCGTGGTCGGCCGGGAGGCGGAACGCCAGGCCCGACTGGACCCGTCACGCTACGAACCGAACCCCAAACAACGCATCGACGACGTCGAGGTGCTGCTGGGCAGCACCGTGGTCCCCGTCACCGAGCTGATCGCCGCCGTGCTCCGGCGGGTGGCCGACGAGGCGACCCGGCAGCTCGGCGGACCGCCGGACCGTGTCGTGCTCACCCACCCCGCGGACTGGCACCGCATTCGGTGCAACACCCTGCGCGCCGCGGCCCGGGCAGCGGGTTTCCCGGGCCCGGTGCAGCTCCTGGCCGAACCGGTGGCGGCCGCCGCCCACTTCGCCGGCCTCGACGGCCAGGACCGCCCGTTCTCCCCGGGCCAGAGCCTCGCCGTCTACGACATGGGTGGTGGCACCACCGACATCGCCGTGGTGCAGCGCACCGAACAGGGTTGGCAGGTGCTCGCCGAGGCCGGTCTGACCGACATCGGGGGACGGGACGTCGACCACGCGCTCCTGGAGCACATCCGACGCACCGTCGGCCCCGACCGCCCGGAGTGGGACGAACTGCTGCACCCCACCACGCCACGGGCCCGGCGGACCGCACGGGCGCTGGCCGACGACATCCGAGCCGGCAAGGAGGCGCTCTCCCGCTACGCCCAGACCGACATCCCGCTGCCCGAACCGCTGCCGGACGCGCACGTCACCCGGGAGGAGCTGGAACAGCTCGTCCGACCGCACCTGGAACGCACCGTCTCCCTGTTGTCCGGCACGATCGCCGCGGCGGGCCTGAGCCCACAACAGCTCACCGGGATCTACCTGGTGGGCGGGGCGACCCGGATGCCGCTGGTCGCCCAGCTGATCGCGGAGCGGCTGGGCGTGGTGCCGACCGCGGTGGAGTCACCGGAGACCTCGGTGGCCATGGGAGCCCTGATCACCCCGGTGGACCCGGACTTCACCGACCCGGCCCCGCCGCCGACCTCCCTGAGTGGATGGTCCGCCGCCGGGACGGGCATCCCCTCCGCGACGCCTCCGGGTGGTGCGGCCGTCCCCACCGCTCCCGGCACCCCGCCGGGTGGGGCCCCGATCCCGCCCGCCGCCCCGCCCGGGACGGGAGCCCCGGACACGGGGCCGCCCCAGCTGCTGCCGCACTTCCCGGGCCCCGGCCCGGCCACCCCGCCCCAGGGGACGATCCCCCCGCCGCACCAGCCGCCGGCCGGCCCCGGGCCGACCAGCCCCACTCCGGGTGGGAGCGGCGGACGGAGACGGCTCCCCGTGCTCGCCGCGGGCGCGGTGGGCCTGGTGGTGGTCGCGCTCGTCCTCACGTTCGTCCTGGCCGACCACACCCTCTCCCCGGCCGACCCCACCGGGGACGGGGGGACGACCACCGCGGCCGCCCCGAACACGACCACCACCGCACGCACCACCGGAACCACCGCCGCACGCACCACCACGGCCACCGGCACGACCACCGGCGCGGCCCAGGACAAGGAGTCGGCATTCGGGGACGACACCGAACTGCGGACGTTCGCCGGTGACGCCGTGGACCGGGCGACGAGCTGCTCCCAGGCGTCCCTGAGCTTCCCCATCGGCGCTCCCCGCACCGTGGTCGAGTGCACGATGGACCACGAGGGCCTGCGGTTCGACGTGGCGTTCGTCGCGGGACGGGACTTCTGCGAGGTCCTGCCGACGACGCTCCCGATGCTCGGCCAGTCCGTGGACTCCGGGTCCTGGAGCGGCCGCGGGTACAGCGGCAGCTGGCACGAGCTGCGAGGTGTGCTGAGCCCGTCCGACCAGCTGACCATCTGGACGGACTCGGGCGAGGAGCTGTGCGGGCTGGCCTCCCTGGCCGACGGGCAGCAGGCCCCCGAGGGGGCGGTGCGCGAGTTCTGGGACGAGCAGGTCAGGCCGCGCTGAGCGGCCCGGCCCGACTCTCGGGCACACCTGGTGTCCGAACCGGCCGGGGGGTTTGGCACAGTCGAGGCATGGAGTCCACCCAGCAGCCGGTGCGACGGATGCGCACCGTGGTCAGCTACGTCCAGCGCGGCGAACGCATGACCACCGGGCAGCAACGCGCCTGGGACACCCACTGGACCGAGTTCGGCCGCGAGGTGGCCGCCCTGCCCCCGGGACCGCTGGACCTGGACGACTGGTTCGGGCGGTCCGCACCGGTGATGCTGGAGATCGGCTCCGGGATGGGCGAGACGACCGCGCAGCTCGCGGCGGCCGAACCCGAGCTGAACTACCTGGCGGTCGAGGTCTACAAGCCGGGGCTGGCCCAGCTGTTGCTGCGCATGGAGAAGCTGGGGCTGCGCAACCTGCGTCTGCTGCGCGGGGACGCGGTGGACCTGCTCCGGGACCACATCGCCCCGGAGTCGCTGAGCGGGGTCCGGATCTTCTTCCCGGACCCGTGGCCGAAGAAGCGGCACCACAAGCGCAGGCTCATCCAGCCGCCCTTCGTGTCCCTGCTGGCCTCACGGATGGCGCCGGGCGCCACCCTGCACCTGGCCACGGACTGGGAGAACTACGCCGAGCAGATGCTCGAGGTGTGCTCGGCCGAACCGTTGCTGCGCAACCGGTACGCCGACGAGCCCGGTGGGTGGGCGCCCCGACCGGAGTGGCGGCCGGTGACCAAGTTCGAGCGGCGGGCCGAGGAGGAGGGGCGGATCTCCCGGGATCTGATCTTCGAGCGGGTGTGATCCGGGTCGACGAGACTCACGCCAACGGCCGCTCAAGAAGCGTCCTCCTGCCGTCGAGACGGTTACTCCGTGTGGATCAGATCCCGAGTCGGGTGATATCCGAATGCGCAGGAAACCGCCCATTCTCGCGATCTCCGGTGAGCAGATCCGCGGGTTACGGTGCCCGGCGTGACCGCATTCCGTGAACATGTGATCACTCTTCCGGAGAGGCCCCGTACCGAGGCCACGGAGGCCGTGGTGGACGTCGCCGCGGCGGAGGAGTTCCTCCGGGCCTTCTACGCGGAGCACCCCGACGCCGGTTCGGTGTCCACCCGCCTGACCCAGGTACGCACCGAGATCGCGGCGACCGGGACCTACTGGCACACCAGCGCCGAACTGGTCCACGGCGTCCGGATGGCACTGCGGGAGATCGCCCCGTGCGTGACCGGGCTGCCGGACCGACGGTTACGGGTCCGCGACCTGAGACGGGTGCGCCGGGCCGCCGGGGTGGCCGACGCGTGTTTCGAGCACCTGCGGATGGCCACCAACGGGGGCGCGATCCAGCCGGTGGTGACGGTGTTCGCCCCGGACACCCCCGAGCGCCCCGGCCCGCGCATCTGGAACGAACAGCTCATCCGCTACGCCGGCTACCGGGACGCCGACGGCGAGGTGCTGGGCGACCGGCGCTACACCGGTTTCACCGAGGCGGTGCGACGGCTCGGCTGGCGCCCACCCGCCCAGCGCAGTCCGTTCGACCTGCTCCCACTGGTGGTGGAGACCGAGGAGGAGGGGCCACAGCTGTTCCCGGTGCCCCGGGACGTGGTGCTGGAGGTGCCGCTGGAACACCCCGACCTGCCCTGGTTCACCGAACTCGGTCTGCGCTGGCACGCGGTACCGGCGGTGGCCAACATGCGGCTGGTCATCGGCGGGGTGAGCTACCCCGCGGCACCGTTCAACGCCTGGTTCGTGGACAGCGAGATCACCTACGGCAGTCTGGGCGCCGACGACCGGTACGGCGTGGCCTGGCAGGTGGCGTTCCGGCTCGGTCTGGACGTCTCCTCGGAACGGACACTGTGGCGGGACCGGGCCCTGCTGGAACTGAACCGGGCGGTCCTGCACTCGTTCGACGCGGGCGGTGTCGTGCTCAGCGACCACCACACGGAGGCGCAGCGGCTGTACGCCCGGTTCCGGGAACGTTCCCGACGTCCCCACTCGGCACCGGCTTCCCCGGGCCGCCCGGCCTACGTCCTGGACCGGGACGCGGTGACCCGTGGACTGCGGGGCGGACCGCCGCGGTTCGGCGGTACGGAACTGGTGCGGACGGCAGCCCAAGGTCCGCTGCTCGGCGCGCTGCGCCGCAGGATCGGCGCGTGAGGGCCGGTGGCGCCGATCGACGGGCACCGTGCCCGTCGAACCGCCCGCCGGACGCCGACTCCCACCGTCGTCGTGCCACCGGTGAACGCCGCGCGGACGAAACCGGTCCGGTGCCTCCTCAGTGACGGTCCGGCCGTGCCGGACGTCCGCTCCCCGCGGTGAGGATTCCCGCCGCGGCCATGGTCAGCAGCACCAGGATGCCGATCCCGGCTGCCACCCAACCGACGATCGTCGCCATCATGGTTCCCTCCCACCCCCGTGGTCCCAGGGTTGGCCCTGGCCCACCTCCATGGCATCACCTGAAGAGGGAGAAGTACATCCTCTTTCAGGTGAATCGTCGGCACGCACGTTTGACTGCGTCCCGCACAGGACGCCGTGCCAGGATCAGAGGCCATGACCGCCACCCCCGCACTCACCGAAACCCCGTTGCGGCTGCACGCCCCCGTCGTACTGCCGTGCGACCCCGACTGCACCGTGCTCCGGGACGGCGTGGTGGACGTCGACGTGACCGGGCGCATCACCTACTGCGGCCCGGCCGGCCAGGCCCCCGACCTCCCGGCGGGCGCCCGGGTCCGACGGCTCGACGGCATCCTGCTGCCCGGCCTGGTCAACGCCCACGCGCACACCCCGATGACCGTGCTGCGCGGCCTGGGCGGTGACCTGCCGCTGCTGCGCTGGCTGCACGACGTCATCTGGCCGGCCGAGGCGCGGCTGCGCCCGGAGGACATCCGGGCCGGCATGCTGCTGGGCTGTCTGGAGATGCTGCGCGCCGGGGTGACCACCAGCGCGGAGATGTACTTCCAGGCCGAACGGATGGCCGAGGCGGCGCTGACCGCCGGGTCCCGGGTGGTGCTCGGCGCCGCGGTGCTGGACCTGCCCGGTGCGGGTGGGAACGGCTGGCGGCGGATGGTCGCCGACATCGACGCCTGGATCGACGCCGACGGGCTGCGCTTCGGCCCGGGGGAACGGATCGAGCTCTCCTACGCCCCGCACTCGGCGTACATGCTGCCGGAGGAGGCGTTGCGACAGGTCGCGGAGGCGGCCCGGCAGCGGGACGCCCTGGTGCAGATCCACGTCGCGGAAGCCGCCGCCGAGGACACCGCACAGCGTGAGCGGTACGGGTCGGTGCCGCTGATGCTGGAGCAGCTCGGCGTGGTCGGGGGTCGATTGGTCGCCGCGCACTGCGTGCACCTGTCCGACACCGACGTCGAGGTGCTCGCCCGACACCGGGTGGGCGTGGCGCACTGCCCGGGCTCGAACGCCAAACTGGCCTCCGGCATCGCCCGGCTGGTGGACCTGGTGCGCGCCGGGGTGCCGGTCGGTCTCGGCACGGACGGGCCGGCCAGCAACGACGACCTGGACCTGTGGGAGGAGGCGCGGCTCGCCGGACTGCTGGCCCGGCTGTCCACCGGGGACGCGGCCGCGGTGACCGCCGCGCAGGCCCTGCTGCTGGCCACGCGCGGTGGAGCGGAGGCACTGCACCGGGACGACATCGGGGCGTTGGAGCCCGGCCGCTGGGCCGACCTGGTGCACGTCGGGGTGGACGACCCCGCGTTCGTGGCCGGTCTGGACGTTCCGGACGGCCAGCTGCTGGCCAACCTGGTGTGGGCCGCGGGGTCCCGGTGTGTGCGGGACGTGTGGGTGGCCGGGGAACAGGTCCTGGCCGACGGGGTGCCCACCCGGGCCGATCTCGCCGAGGCCCGGGCCGCGGTCCGGGCCGTCGCCACCAGGCTGGCCGCCGAGCCGACCGGCTGATCCGCGGGAGTCCGTGGTTCCGGGTCGGCGGGGCCTCCGTTCCCGCCCCGCCGACCCGGTCCCCGGTCAGGGCTTCTGCTTCGGTCGGATGCGCCGGTAACCGATCCAACCGCAGATCACCGCGCCAACCAGACCGACGGCGAACATGCCGAAGGCGATGTTCTCCATGGTCTCCTCGTCCGGACCCTCGTACTCCGCCGGGCCGGCGCAGGAGATCTCGGCCGGCCCGGAGAACCACGCGACGTAGTCGGCGTCGTCGCTGGTGGTCCGGGTCCGCCCCTTGCGGCCGGTGGTGGTCCGCTTGGTGGTCCGCGCCTGCAGTTCGCGCTGTTCCCCGTTCTGCGGGGTCACGGTGCAGGTGGTCGGACGGTCGGCACCGAGGTCGAACTCGTCCCCCTCGCTCAGCTCCACGGTGCGGGTCGGCGGGATCTCCAGCGAGGTGGGCAGGGCGAAGGAGGCCAGGGCGAGCACGACGAACGCAGCAGCCGCGACGAACCACACCCACGGCGAGCGCCTGGGCGGCTCGCCCGCCACCCCGACCGGGGCCACGGCGTGGGGAGCCGGCTGTCCTCCGGGGTCGGGGTGCGGCGCCCCCGGCGGCGGTGCGGCACCGGGCTGCACACCGGGTGCAGGGGGCGGAACGGCGCCGGCGGGCGGGTGGCCACCCCCGGCAGGGGGGTAACCGGGGCCGGGGAACGCCGGCGGTACGGGTCCGGCCTGCGGGTACCCCGGTGGGGGTACCGGCACGCCCGGCGGGACCGGGGACGGGTAGGGCTGTGACGGCTGGTGCGGTTGCACGGTGAGGCAACCTAACCCAGTCGTGACACGGCGCGGGGCCATTCCTGCGGAATACCCACACCGGACTGTCCGATGTGTACTTGATGTCTGGATTCCGCCGGCCCGGTCTCCGACACCGGAGGCCTACCGCTCGACCGACCGAGGGGTTCAGCCGCGTGGGCCGGGCCGCACCACGACCTCGGTGACGTGCGCGTCGCGCCCCGCGCTCACCGCGGCCAGCACCGCGGCGGCCACCGACTCGGGCCGCAGGTAGCGGTCGGGGTCGAACGTGCCGCCCTCCTGGTCGCGCACCTCACGCTGCATGTCGGTGGCGGTCCGCCCGGGGTGCACCGAGGTCACCCGCAGCCCGTTCGGCTCCTCCTCGGCGCGCAGGGCGTCCGCGAAGGCACGCAGGGCGAACTTGCTGGCCGCGTAGGCCGCCCAGTTCGGGTTCGCCCGCAGACCCGCCCCGGAGTTGATCAGGACCACGTGGCCGTGCGCGACGCGCAGCGCGGGCAGCAGCAGCCGGGTCAGCTCGGCCACCGCGACCACGTTGACCTCTAGGGTGTGCCGCCACACCTCGGCGGGCACCTCGGCGATCGGACGGAGCCGGCCGACGACACCCGCACTGTGCACCAGCACGTCCAGCCGCTCGATCCCGGCGGTGGCCTCGGCCAGTGCCCGGGTGTCGGTCAGCTCGACGACCCAGGGCCGGGCTCCGGGCAGCTCCTCGGCCAGCGCCTCCAGCGCCTGTCGGTCCCGCCCACCCAGGAGCAGGTCGTGGGTGGGGGCGAGGGCACGGGCCACCGCGGCACCGATACCGCGCGAGGCCCCGGTGACCAGGGCGACCGGGCGAGAGCTCATGGCGGGAAACCTAGCCCATGACGGGTGGACCGACGCCGCCCGGGCACGGCGACGACGGCCGCACCGGGCCGACGACGGTGCCCCCGCGGGATGGCCCGACCCCGCGGGGGCACCCGGTCACGACTTCGTCGACCCCGACGGCGGGATCAGATACCGATCGGACGGCCACCGGGCCGGTACACGGCGACGACGGCCGGACGAGGATTGCTGTTGCCGCCGTCCGGCCAGTGCGAGGCCGGGTTCTCGACGGTGGAGCCGTCGACCTCACCGGGGTGCTGCACCGAGACCAGCACGAACCGGTCCTCGATCACCGGACCGCAGACCTCGGCGCCGGGCGGCACGGTGAGGAACTGCTTGACCCAGCCGCGTTCCCGCCCCTCGAGCGGTACCGCGAACAGACCGTCGTTGCTGCCCAGTGCGTTGCCGTCGGTGGAGATCCACAGATTGCCCCACCGGTCGAACGCCACGTTGTCCGGGCAGGAGATCGGGCTGACCCGCGACTTGTCGAACCCGGCGAAGTAGGTGTTCGGGTCGTTCGGGTCGCCACAGACCAGCAACAGGCGCCAGGTGAACGTGGTGCCGGTCTGGTTGCCGCCGTCCTCCTCCAGCTCCAGCACCTGGCCGTTCCGGTTCTGGTTGCGCGGGTTGGCCTCGTCGGCGGGGGCGTACCCGGCCGTGCCGCGGTAGGAGTTGTTGGTCAGTGCCGCGTACACCCGGCCGGTGCGCGGGTTGGGCTCGACGTCCTCGGGCCGGTCCATCTTGGTGGCGCCGACCCGGTCCGCGGCGATCCGGGTGAAGAGGTAGACCTCCTCGGCGGTCATGCCGGGCACGAAGCTGCGGTTGTTGTGGGCCAGCGGAATCCACCGGCCGCGCCCGTCGAACTCGCCGTCGGAGGGCAGCCGGCCCGAGCCGTCGATCTCGCCCGGGCTGTCCCCGGTGAGCCGGGCGACGTAGAGCGTGCCGGAGTCCAGCAGCCGCTTGTTGTGCTCCCGGGCGTGCCGGCTGTTCCCCGGCTTGTACCGGCCGTCGGAGACGAACTTGTAGAGGTACTCGAAGCGTTCGTCGTCGCCCATGTACGCGACCACCCGGCCGTCCCGGGCGATGATGACGTTCGCGCCCTCGTGCTTGAACCGGCCCAGGGCGGTGTGCTTGACCGGGGTGGAGCTCGGGTCGAGCGGGTCGATCTCCACGATCCACCCGAACCGGTTGGGCTCGTTCGGTTCCTGGGCGACGTCGAAGCGCTTGTCGAAACGCTCCCACTTGCGGGTGGTGGCGCCGGCGCTCACCCCGTAGCGGGCCAGGCGTTCCCGGGCGACGGGGTCGGTGACCGAGTCGGCGTTCGCGAAGTACTGGTGGAAGTTCTCCTCGCCGGACAGGATGGTGCCCCACGGGGTGACCCCGCCGGCACAGTTGTTCATCGTGCCGAACACCCTGGTGCCCGTGGGGTCGGCGGAGGTCTTGACCAGGTCCGACCCGGCGACCGGACCGCGCAGTTCGAACGGCGTGTTGAGGGTGATCCGGCGGTTGTAGTAGGGGTCGAGCCGCACGGCGAGCCGCCCGGTGCCACGGTCGCGCTCGACGACGACGATGGACTGGCCGTGGGCGGCCCAGGCGATCCTGGTCTGTTCCTCGGTGGGATTGTCGGGGTCCCAGCCCCGGAACATCAGTTCCTCGTTGGTGTACTCGTGGTTGCTCACCATGAGCCACCGGTCGGCGCGCCCGGGCACCGGGACCAGGGCACAGAAGTCGTTGTTGTAGCCGAACTGCTTGGCCTGGGCCTCGGCGGTCTGGTTCTCGAAGTCGAAATCGGGTGCGTCGGGCAGAACCTTGTCGCCCCACCGGATGAGGACCTGCTGTTGGTAGCCCTCGGGAACCCGGACCGCGTCGTCGGTGTTCGGGGCCACCGGGCGGAAGTTGGTTCCGGGCACGGTGCCGGCGTGACGGATGCCGTGCTCGCCCGGGCCGGCCGCCCGGGGCGTCTCCGCGGCCGCGGTACCGGCGAGGGCGGCGGTTCCGGCACCGGCGACGGCCAGTACCGCACCGGCCCGCAGCACACCGCGGCGGGACACCACCTGCTGGACGATGTCGCCGAAGTAGGGGTTGTCGGAGGTGTTCGGCGCCTCGTGCGCGCAGGCGTTGCCACAGCGGTACTCGCAGGTGAGCGCGGATCGGCCGCCCGGGTGCACGGGCAGGAGCGGAAGCACCCGCCGGCCTCGTTGACGTGCGGACACGCTAGGCCCTCCCCAATGTCGATCAGTCGGGAACAGCCAGACGCTAAATCGCCGAGGAGAGCCGCGGTAGACCTTCGGGTAAAGGGAGTAAAAACGCTAGACGGCGAGTAGTCGAAATTCTGCTCTGTTCGAGAGAGTCACACCCAAGTATTGGTCCATTTGCGCAATCGCACCGAATTCTCGTGACGGAAAGTGACCAGAGTGGGAGTAGGCCCGCCGTGAGTACCCGGGCGTCCGGCCGGTGGGCGTGACCGGACACCCGGGCGACGGAATTCGGCCCCCGGTCCGGCGGCGGTCAGTCCTGTCCGCCCACCAGGGCGGTCTCGGCGGGCACGGCACGCCGCGCCCGGCCGGGGCGGCCACCCACCAGGGCGGAGGCGGCCAGGCACAACACCGCGCCGACCAGGAAGGGAGCGTGCTCCCAGCCCAGCCACTCGGCCACGTGCCCCACCAGCGTCGCCGCCAGTGCACCGCCCAGCCAGCGGCAGAAGTTGTAACCGGCGCTGTTCACCGGGCCCGGCGCCGGACTGATCGACATGGCGGTGCCGGTGAACAGCGTGTTGAGCAGGCCGGAGACCAGCCCGGACAGGATCACCACCACGGCCAGCACCGCCCGGTTGTCGATCAGTGCGACCACCAGCAGCACGGCGTAGGCGAGCACGGCCAGGGCGGTGGCGGTGCGCTCACCGAGTCGGGCGGCGAGCCGCGGAGCGAGGAACACCCCGGCCACCGCGGTGCACAGGCCCCAGCCGAAGAAGATCAGCCCGACCTCGACCGCACCCATCTCCAGCACGAACGGCGACCAGGCCAGCACGGTGAAGAACGCCGCGGTGTACAGCGCGGACCCGATCGAGGTACGGAGCAGACCACGGTGCCGCAGCGCACGCAGCGGGTCGAGCAGGCGGACCCGCGGCCGCTCGGCGCCGGGAGCCGCCTTCGCGTCACCGGGCAGGAGGAACAGGGCGAGCGCCAGGGCGATCGTCATCAGGACCGCGGTGCCGGCGAACGGCCCGCGCCAGGAGATGTGGCCGAGTGCCGCACCGAGCAGTGGTCCGGTGGCCAGGCCCAGGCCCAGGGCCGCCTCGTAGAGCAGGATGGCGCCCTGCCGGCCCCCGGACGCCGCGCGCACGATCACCGACAGCGCCGTGGCGATGAAGAAGGCGTTGCCGAGCCCCCACACCGCGCGCAACGCCACGAGCTGCGTGATCGTGGCCGCCATCGCACAGACCGCGGTAGCGGCCACGATCAGCACCAGGCCGCCGACCAGCGTGCGCTTGGCGCCGAACCGGGCGGTGCTCACCCCGGTGAGCAGCATGGCCAGCACCTGGACGCCCAGGTAGGAGGAGAACAGCAGGGTCACCTGCGACGGCGTGGCCTGCAACGACTCGGCGATGGAGAGCAGGATCGGGTCCACCAGGCCGATCCCCATGAACGCGATGACCGCGGCGAAGGCGGTGACCCACACCGCCCGGGGTTGACCACGTAGCGCGTCGAACAGGCGCATGTCCTGGGCGGAACTCATGTGTTCGTCTCCTCCGCTTCCCCGATCGGCGTCCTCCGAACTCCCGGTTCCGGCGGCACCCCGCCCCGCGCATCGGCCTCGGTGTCCGACCGCCGTGGCAGCAGCTCCTCGCGGTGCGGGTCGTCTCGTGGACCGCGTCGTCCGCCCGAACCGGCGCGATCGTGTCGGGCCGGGGTCCGGGGCATCCGGTGCGACGGCTCGCGCCACCGGACGAGGGGGTGGGGCCGGAAAACCAACAGCCACGGCACGTGGATCGACTCGGCGCCACCGAAATTCCTTAGTCAAACTAAGAGATATGTGGAACCCGGGCGCAGACCTGCCCGGGTGTTCTTGACCACAGTCATCCGATCAGAGGATGTCGGTCCACGGACCGAGACGATCGGCGGCACCACCGCGGCGCGCAGGCTCGGGTCCGGGGTGCCTTTTCCTTAGCCCTGCGCACAATCCCGTGCGCACACCGCGCCCCAGCAGCGCCGAGGGCAGATCACGGCGGAAACGGAACGCACCGCACGGGCGGCCACCACGGCACCGGGTCGAACCACGGCCGCCGCCCACCGGCCGGCCGACGCCCGACACACGACAGGACGCGTCCGCATCCCGGCCCCGTGCCGCCCGCACGAAACAGGGGCGCGACCGGAAGCCTCCTGGCCCGGCCGCGCCCCTCGACAACGCTCGGTACGCCGGCTCAGCGGTCGATCTCGCCGCGGATGAACTGCTCGACCTTCTCCCGCGCCACCGAGTCGGGGTACTGCTCCGGCGGCGACTTCATGAAGTAGGAGGAGGCGGACAGGATCGGACCGCCGATCCCGCGGTCCTTGGCGATCTTGGCGGCGCGGATGGCGTCGATGATGATGCCCGCCGAGTTCGGCGAGTCCCACACCTCGAGCTTGTACTCCAGGTTCAGCGGCACGTCACCGAACGCCCGGCCCTCCAGCCGCACGTAGGCCCACTTGCGGTCGTCCAGCCACTCCACGTAGTCCGACGGTCCGATGTGGACGTTCCGGTTGCCCAGGTCGTGGCTCACCTGCGAGGTGACCGCCTGGGTCTTGGAGATCTTCTTGGACTCCAGCCGCTCGCGCTCGAGCATGTTCTTGAAGTCCATGTTGCCGCCGACGTTCAGCTGCATCGTGCGGTCGAGGATCACGCCGCGGTCCTCGAACAGCTTGGCCAGCACCCGGTGGGTGATGGTGGCGCCCACCTGCGACTTGATGTCGTCACCGACGATCGGCACCCCGGCAGCACGGAACTTCTCCGCCCACTCGGGGTCGGAGGCGATGAACACGGGAAGCGCGTTCACGAAGGCCACACCCGCGTCGATGGCGCACTGCGCGTAGAAGCGGTCGGCCTCCTCCGAGCCCACCGGCAGGTACGACACCAGGACGTCGACCTCGGCGTCCTTGAGCGCCTGCACCACGTCCACCGGTTCCTCGTCGGACTCCTCGATCGTCTCCCGGTAGTACCGGCCCAGACCGTCCAGGGTGTGCCCACGCTGCACCGTCACGCCGAGCGGCGGTACGTCGCAGATCTTGATGGTGTTGTTCTCGCTGGCGAGGATCGCTTCCGACAGGTCACGACCGACCTTCTTGGCATCGACGTCGAAAGCGGCCACGAACTCGATGTCCCGGACGTGGTAGTCGCCGAACTGCACGTGCATCAGGCCCGGCACCCGGGTCTGCGGGTCGGCGTCCCGGTAGTAGTGGACGCCCTGAACCAGCGACGCCGCGCAGTTACCCACGCCGACAATGGCCACTCGAACGCTTCGACGTTCTCCGCCCATGGCCGGGTCCTCCTTGCTCTTCACTCTCGACATGACGGGTTGCGTGTTCGCAGGTCGCCCCATCACGTTTCGCGTTCCCGCTGTTCGGCCTGCTCGTGCGCGATGAGCTCGTTCAGCCAGCGCACTTCTCGTTCGGTGCTCTCCAGACCCAGGCGGTGCAGCTCACGGGTGTAACGGTCGATCTGCTCACCCGCCCGAGCCAGCGCTGCGCGCAGTCCCTCCCGGCGTTCCTCGACCCGACGCCGCCGGCCCTCCAGGATGCGCATCCTGATCTCGGCGGGGGTTCGGGAGAAGAACGCCATGTGGACGCCGAAGCTGTCGTCCTCCCACGCCTGGGGCCCGACGTCCGCGAGTAGCCCCGCGAAGCGCTCCTTGCCCTCGGCTGTGATCTTGTAAACACGGCGCGCCCGCTTGCCCCAGGTCCGGGTGGCCTGTCCCTCACCGTCCTCCTCGACGATGAGCCCGGCCCGCTGCAACCGGCGCAACGCCGGATACAGGGATCCGAAGGAGAAGGCGCGGAACGCCCCCAGCAGCTCGTGCAGCCGTTTCCGCAGCTCGTAACCGTGCATGGGGGCCTCGTGCAGCAGGCCGAGGATCGCGAACTCCAACACGAGGCACCTCCTCCCACAAGCCGATATGCGCGTCAAGTATATCGCTCCGATACATCGGTGACCCATGATCAGCCGAGCGGAGTCCACGCTGAGCAGGGATTTGTTCGGTGCGTCACCACCCGGACCCCGGCCCTAACCCGAACGGCCCAACGGGGCCACTCTCTCTGCGACGTACGCTGAGAACGTGCGGACCCAGAGGCAGGTAGTGGACTACGCGCTGCAGCGCAGGGCGCTGCTCGCCGACGTCTACTCCGGCCGTGTCGGGGTGATGGAGGTCTGCGACGCCAGCCCGTATCTGTTGCGGGCGGCGAAGTTCCACGGTGAACCCACCGACGTCAAGTGCCCGGTGTGTCGCAAGGAGACACTGACCCAGGTCTCCTGGGTCTACGGCGACGAGCTCAAACAGGCATCGGGCTCGGCGCGCAGCACCGAGGAACTGGCGAAGATGGCGACTCTGTTCGACGAGTTCACCGTCTATGTGGTCGAGGTGTGCCGTACGTGCAGCTGGAACCACCTCGTGCAGTCGTACGTCCTTGGTAAGCGGGGCCTCCGCAGGCGCCGCTCCACGAGGAGGACCGCAGCGGAGTGAGCCAGCACCCCCTGACGGCACCGGTGTGCCCATATCGCAGCATGGCGAACAACCACCGAGCGACGTCCCGTGAGGGACGCCGGTCTGGGAGGCCCAACTCGTGAGCAACGAGCGCGACGACCGACCGCAGGGCGGCCGTTCCTGGATGTCCACCCCTGGTGACGAGCGGTGGACCGCTTCGGGACGCGGCGGTGACCAGGGCAGCGCCCAGCCGCGCCGGCCGGGCTTCGAAGGAGGGGCGGCCCGCGGGGACGACTCCCAGGGATCGAGCGAGGAGCAGACCGGTTTCTGGAGCCCGCTGTGGGACGACGAGGACGACACCCCGTCCTCGTCTCCGGCCTCGGGTTCCGGTCCCGCACAACGTGGTCCCGCAGGCGCCGGCCCGGCGCAGCACGGTCCCGCGAGTCCGGCACCGCAACAGGGTGGCCGTTCGACCCCGCCCGGTCCGGGTGGCGGCCCGCAGGGGCCGCGTGGACCGTTCCCGCCCCAGGGTCAGGCGGCCGGACCCGGTGGACCCGGTGGGCCCGGCGCCCAGGGCGGCCCACGCCCGCCCATGGGTGGACCCGGCGCACCCAACGGCCCCGGCGCACCCGGCGGCCGTGGTCCCGGCGGCCCCGGTGGACCTGGTGGACCCGGCAGTCCTAGCGGACCCGGTGGACCCGGTGGACCCGGTGGACCCGGCGCCCAGGGCGGCCCACGCCCGCCCATGGGTGGACCCGGCGCGCCCAACGGCCCCGGCGCACCCGGCGGCCGTGGCTCCGGCGCGCCCAACGGCCCCGGTGGACCCGGCGGTCCCGGTGGTCCCGGCGCACCCGGTGGTCGTGGCCCCGGTGGACCCGACGGTCCCGGTGGTCCCGGCGCACCCGGTGGTCGTGGCCCCGGTGGACCCGGCGGTCCCGGTGGTCCCGGCGCACCCAACGGCCGTGGCCCCGGTGGACCCGGTGGACCCGGCGCCCAGGGCGGCCCACGCCCGCCCATGGGTGGACCCGGCGCACCCAACGGCCCCGGCGCACCCGGCAACCCCGGCGGCCCCGGCGGACCCGGTGGACCCGGCGCCCAGGGCGGCCCCGGCGGCCCCGGTGCCTCCCGTGGACCCGGTAGACCCGGTGGTCCCGTCCCGCCCCGGAACGACCCGGCCAACCAGCCGACCGAGTACATCGCCCCGGAACCGAGGCTGCTCACCCACGAGGAGCAGCTCGCCCAGGGCGACTACGACGAGTACGACGACTACGACGAGTACGACGACTACGAGGACGAGGTCGAGGGCGAGGACGAGCCGACCGACGAGGAGGAGCGCCGGTTGCGCCGGAAGAAGATCTGGCGTCGGGTGCGCCGCGTCTGCTACGTGGCGGCCGCGCTGTTCTTCATCGCTCCCATCATCGCCTTCTTCATCGCCTACCAGATCTGGGACGTGCCCGACGTCGAGGAGGTGGCGGCCCGGCAGAAGCAGACCGTCACCATCTTCTACGGGGACGGCTCGGAGATGGGCCGGATCAGCCCCCAGGGCTCGCGTACCTACGTCACCCTGGACCAGGTGCCCAAGCACGTGCAGGACGCCGTGCTGGCCGCCGAGGACGCGTCGTTCTGGGAGAACCAGGGCTTCGACCTCACCGGCATCATGCGGGCGGTCTGGAACCAGCTCCAGGGCGGTGTCGGTGGTGGCTCCACCATCACCCAGCAGTACATCAAGAAGGCCACCGGTGAGGAGCAGCAGACCCTGACCCGGAAGGCCAAGGAGTTCGTGTTGGCCTACAAGATGACCAACACGTACGAGAAGCCCGAGATCCTCCAGGCCTACCTGAACATCGTGTACTTCGGCCGGGGCGCCTACGGCATCCAGGCCGCGGCCAAGGCGTACTTCGACAAGGACGTCAGCGAACTGACCATCTCCGAGGCGGCCATGATCGCCGGGATCATCCAGTCGCCGTCCAAGCTGGACAACCCGGCGGTCAACCGGGAGCCCGTCGAGAAGCGCTGGAACTTCGTCCTCAACCAGATGGTGGACAAGGGCTTCATCAAGCCCGAGGAGCGTCCCACCGAGTTCCCGCAGGTCCGGCCGCGGGAGGAGGCGCTGGACAGCGGTATCCCCAAGAACCGCCTGCACATCCGCAACGAGGTCGAGGCCGAGCTGGAGGAGCTCGTCGGGATCGACTGGAACACCGCCCAGCAGCGGGGTGTGCGCATCTACACCACCATCGACCCGAAGGCCCAGGAGATGGCCGAGAAGGCGGTGCGGGAGACACTGGACGGCCAGCCGGACTACCTGCGCACCGCACTGGTCGCGGTCAACCCGGAGAACGGCGAGGTCGTCGCCTACTACGGCGGGGAGGACGGCACCGGTCTGGACTACGCCAAGTCGCTGCAGGAACCGGGCTCCTCGTTCAAGCCGTTCGTGGCCCTGGCCGGCCTGCGCGAGAAGGGCTGGGGCATCGGTGAGGGCTTCGACGGCAGCTCGCCCCGGGTCATCGCCGGTGTCGAGTTCCGCAACGCCGGCAACATGGACTGCCCCGACCCCTGTTCGGTGCGGGACGCCATGACCAAGTCGATCAACACGGTGTTCGTGGACATGGCCAACCAGATCGGCACCAAGAAGGTGCGTCAGGCCGCGATCGACGCCGGTATCCCGGAGAAGTACGGCGAGAAGACGTCGTTGACCAACCCGCAGGACTCGAGCCTGGTGGAGGTCGGTATCGCCCTGGGCATGTACCAGGTGCGCACCGTGGACATGGCCACCGCCTACGCCACCCTGGCCGACAACGGCACCCGGCACGTCCGCCACTTCGTGCGGAAGGTGGAGTCCTCCACGGGCGAGGTCCTCTACGAGTTCACCGACAAGGAGGAGCCCGCGTTCTCCGAGGACCCGAGCGAGAGCGCCAAGATCGCCCGGAACGTCACCGAGTCCATGCTGGGTGTCGCCGACTACTCGAAGCTGAGTCTGAAGGCCGACAAGCGGGGCAAGAAGCGCCAGGTCGCCTCCAAGACCGGCACCCACCAGTACGCGGACACCAGCCAGAACTCCAAGGCCTGGATGGTCGGCTACACACCGCAGATCTCCGCCGCGGTGTGGGTGGGCGCAGACCAGATGCAGCCCATCAAGTGGAAGGACAGCCAGGGCAACCTGCGGGACGTCTACGGCAAGGACCTTCCGGGGCAGATCTGGAAGAAGTTCATGGACGCCTACCTGGCGGACAAGGAGGCCAAGGACTTCCCGAAGTTCGTGCCGATCGGCCGGGACAAGCCGGAGCCGCCGTCCACCTCCGCCTCGGCGCCGAGCAGCGAGCCGTCGGCCCCCAGCTCGGAGCCGTCGACCACCGAGTCGAAGGACCCGGACGACGACGACGAGCCGAGCCGCACCCGGCCCGGGGGACCCCCCACCAAGACACCCCCGGGTAACGGCAACTGCGGCATCTTCCAGCCGTGTCCGCCCACGCAGGAACCCACCGAACCGCAGGGTGCGGGGAACTTCCCACCGGGCAGGGGCGGTGACGGCTGACACAGCCGGAACGACAGCGGAGCGGCCGGTGATCCTGATCGGGATCACCGGCCGCTCCGGCTTTCCGGGACTTTCCGGGACCCTGCCGGGCCCGCGTCACCTGCCACGACGGCGGTGGGCGCCACAGCCACGCGGCGAAGGCCGTAGCATCCGCCGGGTGGCCACTCCGAGCCCCGCAGCCCCGCACGCCGAGACCGTGGCGGACCCCACGCCGGACACCGCCAGCCTGAGCCCGGTGGACCGCGTGGTACCGACGTGGACCCAACCGCTGGCCCGACAGGCCAGCAGACCGTTCGGCGGCCCGCTCGGTCGGCACGCCGTGATCGGCCGGCACTGGTTCTGGACGCCGCTGCGCGTGATCCTGCTGCTCGCCGTGGTGACCCTGGCCCTGGGCTGGTTCAGCAAGGCCGGGTGCATCCAGCAGTTCCGGGCGGACGACGGACAGCTGTACCTGGACTGGCGGGGCAGCCGACAGTACGTGGCGATGTGCTACTCGGACACCGTTCCGCTGTACACGGCGGAGCGGCTGGACCAGGGCGCCTTCCCCTACAAGACGTCGTGGACGGAGGAGCAGGGCGGCCGCCAGCAGGTCCGGTACATGGAGTACCCGGTGCTCACCGGCCTGTTCCAGTGGCTGAACGCCCAGCTCACCGACGGTTGGATGACCCTGGCCCGCAGTGGTTGGCTGCCGGGGGCGCTACCGGTCGTCGTGTACTTCGACATCACCGCGTTCTGGCTGGCCCTGGCCTGGCTCGTCACGGTGTGGGCGGTGGCGCGACTGGCCCGGCGTCGGATCTGGGACGCGGCGATCGCCGCGGTGTCCCCGCTGGTCGTGGTGCACGCGTTCACCAACTTCGACGCGTTGGCCACGGCGTTCGCCATGGCGGGCCTGCTGGCCTGGTCGCGTCGCTGGCCGGTGCTGGCCGGGCTCCTGCTCGGCCTGGGCGGGGCGGCGAAGCTGTATCCGCTGTACCTGTTGGGGCCGCTGCTGGTGCTGTGCGTGCGGGCCGGGAAGGTACGTGACGGGCTGCGCTGCACGGTGGCGGCGGCACTGGCCTGGGCCGCGTGCAACGCGCCGATCGCGCTGCTCTACCCCGACGGCTGGCGGGAGTTCTTCCGGCTGAACTCGGAGCGCGGCGCCGACCCGGACTCGCTGTACAACGTGATCTCCTACTTCACCGGCTGGCCGGGCTTCGACGGCCCGCTGGCACCGGGGCAGACACCGGTGGTGCTCAACGCGGTGAGCGCGGTGCTGTTCCTGGTCTGCTGCCTCGGTATCGCCTGGGTGGGGCTGACCGCGCCGCGGCGGCCGCGGCTCGCGCAGCTCGGGTTCCTGGTGGTGGCCGCGTTCCTGCTGTGCAACAAGGTGTGGAGCCCGCAGTACTCGCTGTGGCTGGTACCGCTGGCGGTGCTAGCGCTGCCGCGGTGGCGGCTGCTGCTGGCCTGGATGGCGGTGGACGCCTTCGTGTGGGTGCCGCGGATGTTCTACTACCTGGGCCCGGCGGGCAAGGGTCTGCCGCCGGACTGGTTCCTGGGCACGGTGGTGGTGCGGGACGCGGTCGTGGTGGCGCTGTGCGTGGTGATCCTGCGGGACATCTACCGCCCGGAGCGGGACCCGGTGCGGATCTTCGGGGACGACGATCCGTCCGGTGGTCTGCTGGACCACGCCCCGGACCGGTTCGTGCTGGGCCGTCGCTCGCACACCCCGGCTCCCGCCCTGGCCGGTGCGGTGGCAGAGCCCGCGTCGGGGGCGGAGCGGGCGTCGGGTTCCCCCGGGGACTCCCGGTGACGGCCCGGTACCCGTGCTGATCCGGTCACCTGCGGGATCGCCGTCGCCGGCGTAGGGCACGGAGCGGGTGGTACCGCCCACGGCGGGGTGGATCGGGCAGGTTCCGGGCCGTGCCCAGGCAGACACCGAGCAGCGCGGCCACCAGCAGCACCGGCAGAACGTCGGCAACCCCCTCCGGCGACACGGCCGGTCACCACGCCTGCCGGTACCGCAACGCCTCGGCGTACAACCGACGCCGCAACGGACGCACGGTCAACGTCCCCGCCCCCGGCACCACCTCCGACCCGGCCGCCGCCGCAGTGGCGGGCCCACGCAGCTCGACCTCGCACCACCGACGCACCGAACGGGTGCCGGTCGCGTCCAGCCGCCACCACACCACCAGCCACCGCCCCGCCGGAGCGGCCTGCCGGGCCAGGGGCTCCTCGGCACACAGCCGGGCGAACTCCTCCGGACCCTGCCCGACACACGGCCCGTGGTCGTCCACCTCCTCGGTGTGTACCAGCGCCCGGGGGCGGCGGACCGACCGAGGCCGGCGGTCCAGGCCGGTCCACGATCAGCCGGATCGAAAACGGCCGCCACACAATCCGCGCCCAGAACGTCAAGCTGCTGTGCCAGCTCTACGCCATCGGCGCGCCACTGATGGACACGCTGATGCGGATGGCCGAGGAGTCCGACGAGCGTGGCTGGTACGCGGCGTACTCGGACACGGTGCCTGACTGGTTCGAACGATTTATCGGCGAGGAACGTGAAGCACCTGGACCGGCCTCCGGCCGGGTGACGGGCGGGGCGGGGACACCCCGGGCCTCCCCGCCCCACGTCACCGGTGACGCCACCCGGCACACCACGGGCACCTCACCGGTGGGGCATCCGGTAGGCCGTGGTCGCCGGTTCGGGGTGCGCGGCGAGGTACTGCTCGAACGTGATCCGGCCGTCGGCGTGCTCGGGTGCCAGGTGGCCGCCCTGCCGGTAGCCGCGGAACGTCGCCCCGGGCAGGCGCACCGGCACCACCCGGCGACGACGCCCGGTCGCCGACAAGAAGACACGGGCCAGGTCCGTCATCTCGCGGACCTCGGGCCCGCCCAGGTCCGGTGCCCGGCCCACCGGATCGCCGGTGGCCAGCTCGGCCAGCCGGGCCGCCACGTCCTGGGTGTCGATCGGCTGGAAACGGAGATCGGGCACGACCATCACCGGCAGCCGGGCCGCGTAGGCGAGCAGCACGCGCAGCAGGTCGTGGAACTGGGTGGCGCGCTGGATCGTGTACGGCACGCCGGAGTCCTCGACGACCCGCTCGGCGGCGACCTTCTGCCTGTAGTAGCCGAACGGCACCCGGTCGATCCCGACGATGGACACGTACACCAGGTGGCTCCGGGTCTCCCGTGCCGCCTCCACCAGGGACCGGGTCATCTCGACCTCGCTTCCCCGACCGGTCGGCGAGGTGGCGCAGTGGACGATCACACCCGCGCCGGACACCGCGGCCGCCACCCCCTCCCCGGTCCTCAGGTCGGCGGTGGCCCACTCGAGCTCCGGACGCAGCTCGGCGGGCGCGGGACGGCGACTCATCACCCGCACCCGGTGCCCGGCCGCCACCAGCCGGTCCACCACGGCACGGCCGAGCACCCCACTGCCCCCGGTCACCAGGATCGGTTCACGCATGAGTTTCTCCTTCCGTCGTCAGGAAGGAACCGGGCACGCCCCACGGATGTGACAGTGCGTCGAGCTGCCGGGCCAGGAAGCCCAGTTTGTCCGGGTTGAGGACGAAGCGCAGGGCGTGGACCCGCTCGCCCGCGAACTCCGGGACCAGCACCCCGAACAGTGCGTCGCCGACCCGGACCACCAGGGCCGGGTCCCCGTTGACCTCCAGGATCGCCAACTGTGCACCCTCGGGCGCCGTGCGGACGAGCCCGACGAGGTAGCGGGCGACCCGCTCCCGCCCCAGCACGGGACGGCGGGCGGCCGTCGTCTTCCCACCCCCGTCCGCCCAGGCGGACGCCTCCGCGGAGAGCAGGCGTTCCAGCCCCTGCACGTCCCCCTCGACGGCCGCGGCGAGGAACCGTTCCAGGAGCCGGCGCCGCTGCTCCGGGTCGGGCCGGAACCGGGGACGCCCCTCCTCGACGCGCTGCCGGGCACGCCGGTGCAGCTGGCGACAGTTGGCCTCGGACAGCTCCAGGATCTCCGCGATCTCCCGGTGCGCGTAGCCGAACGCCTCGCGGAGCACGAACACCGCCCGCTCGACCGGGGTGAGCCGTTCCAGCAGCGTCAGCAGCGCCAGCGAGACCGAGTCCCGCAGCTCCGCCGTCTCCAGCGGGCCGAGCGCCCCGTCGGCGGTGAGCACTGGTTCGGGTAGCCACGGTCCGACGTACCGTTCCCGGCGCGCCCGGGCCGAGGTGAGCCGGTTCAGGCAGAGATTGGTGACCACCCTGGCCAGCCAGGCGGCCGGGTCGGCGATCGTGTTCCGCTCCGCCCCGCGCCATCGGACGAAGGCGTCCTGGACGGTGTCCTCGGCCTCCTCGGCCGACCCGAGCATCCGGTAGGCCAGGCCGAACAACCGCCCACGCTGTTCCTCGAACTCCCGGACGAGATCCCGTTCCACGCGCTCCGTCACGGGCCGAGCCTGGCAGAGCCGGAACGGGCCCCGTCCCGGGCTCCCCAGGGCCGGGTGCGTGCCTCGGTCACTCCTCCACCCACCCGGATCGCACGCAGAAGCAACTGATTCATTCTTTGATCAAAATCGTACGTACGGAGTGATCAACACCAGGACCGTCGGCCGGTGTATCGCTCGGCCTTCCGGAGCAACGAATTAGACATCTCTTCCCACACACTCACGTACGGCCTACTCCATTCGGGGAATCCTTTTCCCTCGCTTCGAGCAGCTCTTGAGAGCACACACATCGATCGACCTGCCCTTACGACACGCCCCAGATCTCCAGAAAAAACGCAACGTGACATACGTCCGCTGCCTGCTAACTATGCGTGACAGGTAATCTACGCCCGGGCTAAAGAAAAACCCCGGTTGCCCTGAACAACGAAAGGGAGCTGCTGAGCAGCAATGTCCACTACATTTTTACCGGGATCCACCTCGACCGAAAAGGCGCTGGCCACGCTGGACGAGCACGGTTACGCAGTGATCGAGGACATCGGCGGTCAGAGTGCTGCGGCAGAATTCCTCAGCCTGATCGGTGACTTCATTCCGCAGTACAACGGCCAGATCACCCACGAGGTGACATACCGTCCGGGCAACGAGGAACGGTCGTACTCGCAGAGTGTGAACACCATTCTTGCGCACACCGAAGCGCCGGGATGGCAACCGAGTCCGGCATATTTGGCATTGTTCTGCCATCGACAGGCGCGCTGCGGCGGCGGGCACACCGACCTACTCGACATCAATGAGTTGCTGCCCCGGCTCAGCGAGGAAGAAATCGAAATCCTCACCAACAAGGAAATGGATTTCCCGGGGCCGGCGAGCGCCAATGGCGGGGCCGGTACCGTGCGCACCCCCATGCTGGACAGGAACGGCGACCGACCGGTGCTGCGGTTCAGCTTCAACCTCCTGACCAGCGGTGAGTACGACCCGCCGCTGGACGTCCAGGTGGACGACGAGAAGCTCCCCCTCGGCGCCGCCGGCCGCGCCTTGGCACACCGGGTCAGCGACCTGTTCCTGGAACTGCGCACCCAGGTGCTCATCCCGGAGGGTGCGCTGCTGATCTGGGACAACCAGCGCATGCTGCACGCCCGCTCCCGCTACGAGGACCAGGCCCGACACCTCACCCGGTACTGGGTTTCGGACCGCCGTCGTGCCCGGAAGGAGGCGGCATGAGCGGCGGACCGATCCACGACCCCGACGAACTCCCGCGCGGCGAGGACGGCTACGTACACATCCCAGGCCTGCCCTCGTTCGACCCCGGTGACGTCGTCGAGAACGCGGTGATCACCCGCCTGGCCGGCAACTGGGGACGGCGCGCAACGGTCAAGCGCGACGAGCCGGACCTGGACGCCCTGTTCGACCCGGAGCACCCGGACTACCCCGAGGAGATCGTCCCTTCCGCGACCACCCCACCTGGCAGTCGCTGCCCGAGCACACCCGGTCCCGCCTGCTCAGCTGGGCCTGGATCGCCTACAACCGGCACACCGTGCTGGCGGAGCAGCGGGTCGCCAACCCCGCCTTCGCCCTGGTGATGGAAGGCGAGTTCCCCGGCCTGGGCGGGCAGGCCATGGAGATCGCCCTCGCGCAGGCGATGGTGGACGAGCAGTACCACACGTTGATGCACATCAACGCGAGCGCGGTCACCCGCCGACGCCGCGGCGCGGCCCTGCCCGACGCGGCGCTCCCCGAGTCACACACCGCCCGGACCCACCAGGCATTGCGCGACCAGGCCACCGAGCGGTGGCAGCGCAGCCTCATCACCCTCGCGTTCGCCACCGTCTCCGAGATCTCCATCAACGCCTACCTGGATCTGCTCGCGGACGACAAGAACATCCAGGTGATCAACTCGACCACGGCCAAGCTGCACAACCGAGACGAGTACTGCCACGCCTCGATCTCCGACGAACTGGCCAAGATCGTCTACGACGTGCTCGACCCGAACCGGCGTCGGTTCTTCCTCGACATGCTGGTGGCCGGGCTGGAGGCATTCGTCGCCACGGACTACAGCACGTGGGAACGCATCCTGCAGATCGAAAACGTCCCTGGTTGGGAACGCATGGTCGCCGAGACCAAGGAGGACACCTCCCGCTCCCGGCTGGTGCGGGACTACAGCGGGCTCTACTCCCTGCTGGAGGAGATGGACCTCCTTGACCAGGTCGACTTCGACTGGGGCAAGTCGGTGGTCAAGCGGTGAGCACTGTCCTGTCGCAGCGGGCGCTGCGCCCGGTCTCCGGCGCCCGCATGCGATCCCTCGTCCTGGAGCGCACCGGACAGGAGGAGCTGGCCTGGGACGTCCACGTCGTCTCCCAGGTCCTCCCCTTCAAGGTCAGCTCCTACGTGATCGACGAACTGATCGACTGGGACCGGGTTCCCGACGACCCGCTGTACCGGCTGACCTTCCCGCACAGGGACATGCTCGAACCGGCCGACTTCGCACTGGTGGCCGAGGCACTGCAGGACGAAGGCCGGGAACGGCTGCGGACCGTGGTGAACCAGGTGCGGGACCGGCTCAACCCGCACCCCGGTGACCAGATCAGCCAGAACGTGCCGCGGGACGAGACCTTCGAGGGCTGGGGCCTGCAGCACAAGTACCGGGAGACACTGCTGGTCTTCCCTCGGCAGGGGCAGACGTGCCACAGCTACTGCGGCTACTGCTTCCGCTGGGCCCAGTTCGTCGAGCGCCCGGACCTCCGCATGGCCGTGGAGGGTCCGGCCGTGATGTGCCGTTACCTGGACGCACACCCGGAGATCACCGACGTGCTGATCACCGGCGGCGACCCCCTGGTGATGCGCACCGAGCTGCTCGCCTCCTACATCGAGCCGCTGCTGGCCCCCGGCCGCGAGCACGTACGAACGGTGCGCATCGGCACGAAGGCCGTGTCGTTCTGGCCCTACCGCCTGCTCGACGGCGACGAGGCGGACGACCTGCTGCGGCTGCTCGAACGGGTCGTGCGCAGCGGCCGCCACGTGGCGATGATGTTGCACCTGTCGCACCCGCGGGAACTGGAGACCGACGCCGCGCAGCGCGCCCTGCGCCGCCTGGCCGAGACCGGCGCGGTGCTGCGGGCCCAGGCCCCGGTGGTGCGGCACGTCAACGACGACCCCGCGGTGTGGGCCGAGCTGTGGCGGCGCGAGGTCCAGCACGGGGTGGTGCCCTACTACATGTTCGTCGAACGGGACACCGGCGCACGCCGCTACTTCGGGCTGTCGCTGCAGCGTGCGCTCGAGGTGTACCAGGGCGCCGTCCGCACCGTGTCCGGACTCGGCCGCAGCGCACGGGGCCCGGTCATGTCGGCCTCGCCGGGCAAGGTCTGCGTGGACGGGGTCGTCGAGCTCGACCACGGCCCGGCGTTCGCGCTGCGGTTCCTGCAGGCGCGGAACCCCGAGCTGGTCGGCCACCCGTTCTTCGCCCGGTTCGACCCCCACGCCGAGTGGTGGGACGAGCTGCGCCCCTACGGGCCTCGGGACCAGCGGTTCTTCAACACGACCTCCCTGATCGGAGTGGCGGGATGAGGTTGCGGCTGCACCTGGTCCGGATGGTGGACCAGGAGGTGTGGCGCTCGGCCCGCGAGGAGATTCCAGAACACCGCGCGGTGCTCGTCGAACTGACGGCGGACGGGGTGTCCGGGTGGGGCGAGTCGTCGGACTTCATGGCCACGACCTACCGGTCCAACATCAGCACGGTGATCAACAGGCTGCGTGCGGTCGAGCCGCTGCTGAAAGACGCGGACCCCACCCAGCCGGAACAGCTCTGGCACACGCTGTACCCGGTGCTGGCGGACTGCCCGTTCGCACTGGGCGCGCTGGACGTGGCCGCGCACGACCTCGCGGCACGGCTCGCCGGTGAACCGCTGTACCGGCACCTGGGCCTGCCCGACCCGTCCGGGGTGCCCTCCAGCTACAGCATCGGACTGGACAGCCCGGACAAGATGGTCGCCAAACTGACCCGGACGCCGGGCTGGAGCCTGTACAAGGTCAAACTGGCCCGGGCCGAGGACCTGGATGTGGTGCGCGCCCTGCGGGAGCACACCGATGCCCCGTTCTGGTTGGACGGCAACGCGTGCTGGACCCCGGAGGGGCTGTTCAAGGTCCTCGACCAGCTGGCCGACCTCAACATCGCCGCGCTGGAACAGCCGTTTCCCGTCGGCGAGGTGGAGGCCCATCGCGAGGTCCGCCGGCGCAGCCCGGTGCCGATCTTCGCCGACGAGTCGGTAACCACGCCCGACCAGGTCCCCGCGGCGGTGGACCAGTTCGACGGGGTCAACCTGAAGGTCCTCAAGGCAGGCGGGCTCACCCCGATCCTGCACATGGTGCACGACTGCCGGAACAAGGGACTGGCCACCATGCTGGGCTGTCTGCCCGAGTCCTCGGCCGGGGCCAGCGCGGCGGCACACCTCGCCGGAGCCACCGACCACGTGGACCTGGACACGGTCGCCCTGCTCGCCACCGACACCGGCGACGGGGTCCGGCTCACCGCCGAGGGACGCATCGTCCTCCCCGACCGCCCCGGCACCGGTTTCGAGCCCGACCCGACCCGGCCGGCCTGGGTGCTCCGCCGGCTCGGCCCCGAGGACCTGCGTTCCCTGGGAGAGACGTGGCCGACGGCCCACCGGGTCCCCACGGCCGACGCGGACCGCGCCCTGCATGTGGCGGCCCTGCGGGAGGGCCGGGTCATCGGCCTGGCCACCGCCGTGCCCGAGCCCGCTCCCTTCCGCACGGCCACCGGCGCGGTGCCCGCGTGGCGCCTGTGCGGCGTCCTGGTCGACCCGGCCCGGCGCGGAGTCGGGGTGGGCACCGCACTGGTCGACCGGGTGGTTCAGGAACTCGCGGAACCGGTGTGGTGCCCGGCCGCGGCCGGGCCGCGCCCGTTCCTGGACCGCGCCGGATTCCGACAGGTGACGGGATCCGGCACCGCAAGCGACGGACACCTGGTCCGAGAAGGAGGTACGGCGGGATGACCGACCACCACCGGCACGACACCGGCGACTCCCGTTGGCGGGACGTCGAACCCGTCCGTGCGGTGACCGCGGCGGCCCTGGCGGACCGGGGCGTCCCCGAGGCGGACGAGGTCGCCGAGGTCCTCGTCGAGGCGTCCCTGCTCGGCGTGCACACCCACGGGGTGCGACTGCTGGGGACCTACCTGGACGAGCTGGACCGGAAGGTCGCCAAGGCCGACGCCCACCCCACGGTGGTCCGGGACACCGGGCCGGCCGTGCTGGTCGACGCCGAGGACGCGCTGGGCGTGGTGGCCGGGCTGCACGGTGTCCGCACCGCCGTCGAGCGCGCCAAGCGGTTCGGGGTGGCCGTGGTCGGTGTGCGCCGCTCCAACCACTTCGGCGCCGCCGGCTGCTACGCGCGCCGGATCGCCGCGCACGGGCTCCTCGGCATGGTGACGACCTCGGCGGCGAGCCGGGTCGCGCCGTACGGAGGGGCCGACCCGCTGTTCGGCACCAACCCGATCGCGATCGCCTTCGGGGACGAGTTCTGCCTGGACATGGCAACCAGCCAGGTCTGTTTCGGCGAGATCAAGGAGCGGGGCCGCACCGGCACCCCCCCTGGAGCCGGGCTGGGCGGTGGACGCCGACGGGCTGACCACCCTCGACCCCGCGGCGGCCAGCGCGCTCGCCCCGCTGGGCGGCTACAAGGGGCAGGGCCTGGCGATGGCGGTCACGGTGCTCACCGCGGTGCTGGTGGGCGGCCCACTCGACTTCGAGATGACCCACGTCGGCACATCACCGGACGGCAAGGGGCGTGGGGTGGCCCACCTCCTCCTCGCGATCGACCCGGAGGCACTGGGTGGGCGGGAGGCCGCCGAATCCGCCCTGCGGCGCCTCGTCGACACGGTGCGGGGCAGCCGGCCCGTCCGGGCGGAGCAGCCGGTGCTCATCCCCGGTGACCCCCAGCGCGCACACGCCGAACGCCAGCGCCGCGACGGCCTGGAACTGGACACGGCGACCACGGCACTGCTGGACGAACTCGCGGCCACGCTGCCCGGGACACCGGTCGGTGTGGGTGCGGGCCACACCGAGGAGGTGAGTTCTTGATCCTCGTTCTGGTCAGCCCACGGCAGCGGGGGATCGACCTCGCCGCCGCCCTGCCGGACCGGCTCGAGAAGTGCGTGGTGCTGACCGGAGGGCCGGTACCCGCCGGTGCCGAGCAGGCGGCGGAGACCGTCACGGTCACTCCCTACCGAACCGAGGACATCGTGGAGGCCGGGCTCCGGCTGGCGCAGCGGCACCCGATCAGCCGAGTGGTGTCCTTCGCCGAGGCCGACGTCCTGGCCGCCGCGACACTGCGGGAGCAGCTCCAGCTTCCCGGGCAGCACCCGGCGAGCGCCCAGGCGTACCGGGACAAGGGACTGATGCGCCGGTACACGGCGGACGCCGGTCTCCCCGCTCCCCGGTGGTGGCTGGTGGAACGGGCGTCCCAGGTCCGTGCCTTCGCGGGGCGACACGGCTGGCCCGTGGTGGTCAAGCCCCGCTCCTCCTCCGGCAGCGTCGGGGTGCACGTTCTGCACTCCGAGGCCGACCTCGCCCGGCTCCCCGCGGAGCTGCCCGGCCACTTGGTCGAGCAGCTCGTCGAGGGCGAGGTGGTCCACGTGGACGGGCTGATCGTCGAGGGCCGCCCGGTCTTCGCGCTGCCGGCCGCCTACACCGAGCTGGGCTGCCTGGCGCACTGGGCGGACCGGGGCAGCGGCAGCTACCTGCTCGGCCGCGACCACCCGTGGTACCGGCCCCTGGTGGAGGAGCTGTGGCGGGTGGTGGCCGCACTGCCCGGGGACGGGACCCTCCTGCTGCACGCCGAGTTCTTCGTCGCCGAAGGCCGGCGGCCGGTGCTGTGCGAGATCGCCTCCCGGCTCCCGGGCCACCCCATCCCGCCCATGATCAACCGGGCGCTCGGGGTGGACCTGCGACACACCTGGCTGCGCATCGCGGCGGGTCTGCCGGTCGACCTGGACCGGCTGACCGAGGCGGCGGCGAACCCGGTCCCCGTAGCCAACTACGGGCTGCCCCCCGGCTGGGTCGCCTGGCCGCCCTACCCGGCGAACCGCCCGCGGAGTGCGCCGGGTGGGTGCACGACCTCATGCCACTCGCCCAGCCCGGCGAGGTGTGGGACGAGGCCCGCTACGCGGAACGCAAGTCCGGTGACTTCGTGCTCACCTGGACCGTCACCGCGCCGAACCACGCCGTCCTGGACCAACGGCTACGCCGGGCCGCCGAGTTGTTCGAAGAACAGGTGCGCTGGGAGCGGCCCGACGACCACGACCACGCGGAGAGGACGACCGCCGGCACCGGGTCCCTGGCCGCCGTGACCGGAGGTGGGCGATGAGCGTAGGCGTGCGGTCAGGTCTACAGTGGACTGTAGCTGAGCTCGACGAGCTGGCGGAACAGGCGGAACTGCAGCGGTGGGAGGACCCCGTGGGGCGCACCCCGGTCTGGTCGCGCCCCGACTTCCGCCGGGTGACCCTGGAACTGCCGCAGCACCCGATACTGCACCTGGTCGCCCACCGGAACGGGCGGCCCGTCCTGCTGGCCCCGGTGCTGCGCTCGGAACGACCGGGCGGGCTGCTGTTCTACGACGTGCCCGCGATGGTGGGTGACGAACGGGCCTTCGGCGACAGCACACGCCTGGACGAGACGGCACAACACCGGCTGGCGGAACTGCCGGTCAAGTCGGCCCGGTCCGCCGCCTACCCCAGCCTGGCGGTCGGCACCTACGGGGCGCACCACGGTCTCCTGGCCGCCCCCGAGCTGACCGAGGAGGACCGGATCACGGCATGCCGGCAGCTGGTCCACGCGGTCGCGGACCTGGCGGAGGAGTACGGCTGCACGAGCCACGCCCTGCTGTACACCACCACACAGCTGACCCGCTGGCTGCTGCCGGAACTCGGTCCGCAGCACCAGGTCGCCGTGCTCGGCGCGGAAAGCGTGCTGGAGTGCGGGGGCACCAGCTGGCAGGACTACCTGGACGGACTGTCCTCCCGGCGGCGGGGACGCATCCTGCGGGAACGCCGGATGTACCTGGGCGGGCCCGCGACCAGCGACATCGCCACCGGGCCGGACGCCATCGGCGAGGACCTGGTGGACCTGCGGTGCAACCTGCGGCTCCGCTACGGGCTCCCGGAGGAACGGGAACGCACCGTCGCCGAGTTCACCGCCCTCGCCCGCTGGTGCGGTGACCGGCTGGTCGTGATCCGCTCCCGGATCGAGGGCGACACCGTCGGCTTCGTCATCTGCCTCCGCGACGGCGACACCCTGTTCGCCCGTACCGCCGGGTTCGACTACGACCGGCTCGGCTCCCGCGACTTCTGCTACTTCAACATCGTCTACTACGACGCCCTGGAGTGGGGTCTGCCCCGGGGCGTGCACCGCCTCGAACTGGGGCTCGCCGCCTACCCCGCGAAACGGACCAGGGGCTGCCGTTTCGAACCCCGCTTCGGTGTCTTCACGCTCCCGCCGGACAGCCCGTTGCGCACCGCCCTGGCGCTGCAGGACCAGGGCGAACGCGCTCGCCTGGTGGCCGAGTGCGGCGACGCGGTCCCGGCCGACGAGCTCCGTCTACGAGAAGGGATGGTTGATGGACGTCACGACGTGTGACGTGTGGGTGGACGGACGGATCGTCAGCGGCGCGGACGCGACCGTGCACGTCATGACGCCCTCCCTGCACTACGGCTGGGGTGCCTACGAGGGCATCCGTTTCTACCCCGCGGACGCCCCCGGCCTCTCCGGTCCGCTGGGCTTCCGGCTCGTGGAGCACCTGCGCCGGCTGATCGCCTCCGCCCGGGCCCTGGGCATGCACGTGCCCTATGGGGAGCAGGAGCTCGTCGAGGCGTGCGCCGAACTCGTGCTGCGCTCCGGGCTGTCCGCCGGCTACCTGCGCCCGCTGGTGATGCTGCGGCCCGGTGCGATGTCGGTGGCCGCACAGCTCGACCAGGTGCAGGTGGTGATCGGCTGCTGGCGGTGGTCGGGCTACCTGCCCGACGCCGACCGGGGCATCCGGGTGCGCACCAGCGGATGGGTCCGCACCGGCCCGGCCTAGATCCCGCCGAGCGTGAAGTCCACCGGCGGCTACCTCAACCCGTCCCTGGCCCGGCTGGAGGCGGTGCGCGGCGGCGACCACGAGGCGATCCTGCTCAACTCGGCGGGCCGGGTCGCGGAGGCGTCCGCGGCCAACGTCTTCGTCGTGCGGGACGGCGTGCTCGTCACCCCGCCGATCGAGGAGGGCATCCTGCCCGGCATCACCAGGGACTCCCTCCTCCACCTGGCCGCCGACCTCGGCATCCCCACCCAGCAGCGGCCCCTGGCCCCCGCGGAGCTGCGCACCGCGGACGAGGTGCTCCTGGCCGGCACCGCGATGGAGGTGGTCGCGGTGACCACCGTCGACGGCATGCCGGTGGGAGAGGGCCGGCCGGGCCCGGTGTACGCCCGGCTGCGGGCGGCCTTCGACGACGCCGTCGCGGGGCGGCTCCCGGGACGGCGGGACTGGGTGACCGATCTGTCGGCCGTCCTGTCCACCCGGGACCAGGAACTCCCCGAGGACGGCAAGGTCCTGGCGGCACCCGGTGGGAAGCCGGTGCGGTGATGGACGATCCCGTGCTGACCACCGCGGTCCTGCACGAGTTGCGCCGCCGCTTCACCGCGCTCGACGAGGCGGCTCCGCTCACGGCCGGAGCCCTGGAGGAGCCGCTCGGCGAGCTCCTGGTGGAGCTGGTGGGCCTGCACGTGGCGGCGACACACGCCGCGCACGAACCCTCCTCCGGTGCGGTGTCGGACGTGCTCGCCGAGCTGCGTCACGTCCTGCTGGAGGACCTGGCCGCCCGGGTCGGTGTGCTCGCCTGGCCCGGCGCACTGCCCCGGGCGGCCGAACTGCTGCCGTGCCTGCTTGACCCGTCCCTCTTCGCCGCCGTGCTGGCCACGGCGGAGCGGACACTGCCGGAGGCCCCACGTCCCCGCCTGCAGGAACCGGTCGACACGATCCGGGAGAGCTGCACGGCGCTGCGGGCCGTGTTCGCACGGGAGTGGCGCGAGACGCCCCCGGTGGTCGCCGTGGCCGGGGGCCCGAGCTGGTGGTACGGCTCGCCCGGATCCAGGTGGCGGCCGCACTGGTGCGGAACGCCACCGAGGACCCCGACGACCTGACGGAGACGACGGCGCGCCGCTACGCCTGGCGGTGGCTGCGCGACCCGGCCCCGGAGGCCGCCTCGGTCCAGCACCGGAAACGCACCGCCGCACTGCTCCGGCGGTGGTGTGTCGACGCGGCCGACGCGATCCTCGGCGAGGTGGTGTGAACATGCGTCTCGCGGTGCTGGAGACCTACGTACCGCGTAGCCGCAACACCCGGTTGCTGGCCGCCGCAGCCGCGGTCGACTCGATCGGCAGCGGCGTGTTCCTGGCGCTGATCCCCGTGTTCGTCGTCCAGCACCTGGGGGCCGACGTCCTGCAGGTGGGGCTGGTGACCGGGGCCGCGAACCTGCTCGGGCTGCTCGCGCCCTTCCCCGCCGGCTGGCTGGCCGACCGCACCGGGGCCGGCCGGTTGTGGTCCGTGCTGCTGCTGAGCCGCTCCGTGGGCTACACCGGGTTCCTCTTCGTCGGCTCGTTCACCCAGTACGCGGTGCTGACCTGTGTTCTCGCCGTCCTGGACCGGGCCAGCACCCCGGTGCAGCAGATGTTCGTGGTCCAGGTCGAACCGCCCGAGCGGCGCAGCCAGTCGATGGCGGTGCTGCGCACCGTGCGCAACGCCGGCCTGGCCGTGGGCCTGTTCCTGTCCAGCGTGGTGATCGCGGTGGGCAGCCGGGAGGCGTTCTCCATCGGGTTCGGGCTGAACGCCGCGTCCTACCTGGTCCTGCTGGCCGTCGTGCGGCGCCTGAACTCCGGCTCGGTCGCGCGGGCGCGCCACGACGGCACCGAGCGGCAGAAGTCCGACCCGGACGGCCAGGACGGGACCAAGGCAAACGTCCTGAAGGACTGGCGGTACACCTCGCTCCTGGTGGGCAACGCGATCCTGCTGGTGCACGACTCGGTGCTGTTCACGCTGTTGCCGTTGTGGGTCGTGTCCCGCACCGAGGTGCCCGCGGCGACGGTGGGACCGCTGCTCGCGCTCAACACCGTGCTCACAGTGCTGCTCCAGGTTCCCCTGACCAGGTGGGCCAACGACATCGGCCCCGCCCGCCGCACCGTGCTGCGGTCGCTGGCCCCGCTGCTGGCGGCCGCCGCGTTGTTCGCCGCCGCCGAGGCCGTCGAGCCGGTGACGGCCACGGTGATGGCGGTGCTCGCGGTGGTGCTGCTGACCCTGGGCGAGAACATGCACTCCGTCGCGGCGTTCGAGCTCTCGCACCGCCTGGCTCCGGAACGGTCGATGGGCTCCTACCTGGGGGCCTTCAACCTGGGGCACGCCGCGCAGTTCGCGATCGGCCCGCCGTTCATGACCGCGGTGGTGCTGCGGGGCCCGGTCGGCTGGCTGGCGCTCGGTGGCGCGTTCGTACTCGGCGCATTCCTGATGGCGGTGGGAAGTCGGAGGTCGTGATGGGACACGAACACGTACTGGTCGTCGGCGGCGGTCGTGAGCTGCCGGGGCTGCTGCGGCAACACCGCCCGGGAACCAGGACCTCGGTGCTGTGCCAGCTGTCCCTGCTGCCCAAGATCAGGCAGGCCGGGGAACACGCGCGGGTGTTCTCGCTGCCCGCCGACAGCCCGGACGAGGAGTGGATCGCGCTGGCCCGCGCGGTGCACGAGCGGGACCCGTTCACCCGGCTGGCCACCTTCGGCGAGCGCGACCAGTGGCGGGCCGCGGTCATCGGGGCGGCGTTGGGCCTGCGCACCCACAGCCCCGACACGATCGCGGCGGTGCACGACAAGCGGCGGATGCGCGAGGTGCTGGCCGTGGCGGGGGTGGAGCAGGTGCGCTGCGCACTGCTGGGCAGCGCTGAGGAACTGGCGAGCTGGGTCGAGGAGCACGGCGGTCGCTGGGTGGTCAAGCCGGTCGACGGGTCGGGCAGCGCCGGCGTGGCCCTGCTGGACGACCCCGTCCAGGCACCGCGGGTGTACCAACGCTGTGTCGCGTCGCGGCACACCGGCCGGACCGGGGCCCCCGAGGTGCTGGTGGAGGAGTACCTGACCGGCCCGCAGATCAGTGTCGAGGCGCTGTCGGAGGACGGCGAGCACCAGGTCGTCGCGGTGACCCGCAAGTACTCCGACCCCGTCACCTTCGTGGAGCTGGGGCACGTCATCCCGGCACCCCTGCCCACCGCGGAACGGGAGGCGGTGGTCTCCCACGTGGCTCGGGTGCTCACCGCCCTCGGTATCCGGGACGGGGTGAGCCACACCGAGCTCGTCCTCACCGAGCACGGGCCGCGGACCATCGAGACGCACGTGCGTCCTGCCGGGGACGAGATCCCGTACCTGGTGCACGACGCCACCGGCGTGGACATGCTGGACTGCCTGGTGCGACAGACTCTCGGCGAACCGGTTCTGGAGGCGGTGCGGGAGCGGCTGAGCCGCCCGGGTGGCCCGGCGCAGGCGATCTGGTTCGGTGCGGCGCCCTGTGCCGGGCGACTGCTGCGGGTCGACGGGCTGGACCAGGCCCGAGCACTGGGCCCGGACGTCCGGGTCGAACTGGAGGTGGCCGAGGGCGACGAGGTGGGTGAGCTGGCGGACTCGGGGAGCCGCGTGCTCTGGGCCCGGGCCACCGGAGAGGACCCGGAGACCGCCGTGCGGCGGGCACGCGAGGCCGTGGCACGCTGCCGGCTGGTCCTGTCGGCGGCACCGGTGCCGGACCAGGACCCGGGGAACCTGCTGTGAGCGGAACGTGATCGGGAAAGGACACGGATGGAACGGACCACGGCCAAGGCACTGATCCGGCGGGCGACCGCGGAGGACGTGCCGGCCATCGTGGCGATGCTGGCGGACGACCCGCTGGGCGCCACCCGGGAGTCACCGGACGACCTGGAGCCGTACCTGGCGGCGTTCCGGGTGCTGGACGCCGACCCCCACCAGTACCTCGCGGTGGCCGACCGGGACGGCGAAGTCGTCGGCACGCTCCAGCTGACCTTCATCCCCGGGCTGTCCCGCCGGGCGGCCACCCGGGCCCAGATCGAGGGTGTGCGGGTCCGTTCCGACCAGCGGGGCAGCGGCCTGGGCGCCGAACTGATCTCCTGGGCGATCGAGGAGGCCCGGGCCCGGGGCTGCCGGCTGGTGCAGCTCACCTCGGACCGGACCCGCACGGACGCCCACCGCTTCTACGAGCGGCTCGGCTTCGAGGCGACCCACCTGGGGTACAAGCTGACGCTCTGATCCGGCCGGACGGCCTCGCCGGGTTCCCGCCGTCGGGAACGGACCCGGCCCGTCGGGGAACGTCACCGCCTGGCGTCGCGTCGATAGACCCTGGTGTCGGCCGGTCCTGGTGTCGCCCGGTCCGGTGGCTACCGCGCCGGGCCGGGCTCGCCCACCGACGAGGAGCCCTCGTCCGGGGTGGCCGGCTGCTCCACGGGCGCGGACCGTTCCTGGTCCGTCTCCGCCGCCAGGACGACGACCGGCCGGCGCCGCCCCGTGGGGACGATCGTGGTGCGGGCGGACAGGAAGACGACGAACAGGCCGACCAGCAGGGCGGCCCGGCCCCACACGCCGATCACCACCGCCTGCGCCGCGAAGCCGTCGTAGATCGAGGACGGCAGCCCCTGACCGATGGCGTAGTACCAGCGGAAGATGCCGATCCCCATCGCCAGGTCGGCCACCAGGTAGGCCAGCACCCAGGCCCACCGCACCTGCAGCAGCACGAAGAACGGCACCAACCACAACGTGTACTGCGGGGAGTGGACCTTGTGCAGCAGCAGGAAGCCGCACAGCATGGCCCCGGAGACCTGGATCCACGGGTAGGTACCCTCCCGCTCGTAACGGCGCCAGCCCAGCACACAGGCCAGGGCGAACGAGAGCAGCACCAACGTGGGGGACAGCCAGTCCACCAGGGCCTGGAACTCGGTGTCCCCCGGGTCCGAGTAGGGGCGGAAACCCCAGTACCAGACCGAGTTCGTGGTGATGTCCACCTGGCGGAGCTGCTGGAAGGTGAACGAGGCCCGCCAGCCCTCGTAGCCGAGCAGGGCGAACGGCAGGTTCACCACCACCACGGTCACCACGGCGGCCAGGCCGGTCTGCAGGGCGGCCCGCACCCGCCGCTCCGGGCGCAGCTCACGCCCACCCCGGCCGCCGGTCAGCACGTACAGCAGCAGCGGCAGCACGAACGCACCCGGGTACAGCTTGAACGCGAACCCGAGCCCCAGCAGCACCGCGGCCACCCGGGCCCGCTGCGGCAGCGGCCGACGCGCCCCGGCCCGGCCCCAGCCCCGGTGCATCACGTACACGGCGGCGACCGCGCAGGCCACCACCGGCAGGTCCCAGTTGTGGAAGGCGTACAGCACCAGCGGCGGTCCGAGTGCCCACAGCAGCGCCCGCCAGCCGGACAGCCGACCCAGGCACCAGGCGGTGAGCAGTCCGAACGGCGCCATCACCAGGGCCGAGCCGAGCAGGTACTCCCCGTCGTTCTCCGCGAAGATCGCCCCGGCCCAGATGACCAGGCCGGTGAGCACGGGGTACTCGACGGTTCCGCCGGTCAGCGTGCCGTCGGGGGTGATCGACCCGTCCAGGTAGGGGAAGACGTGCCGGTCGATGTCCCGGCCCAGCCACAGGTGCTGGATGTCGGAGTAGCAGACGTCGCCGTCCACCCGCTCCTTGTAGTTCGGCTGGCTCCGTCCCCACTCGTCGTACTCGGGGCCGGTGCAGCGTGCCTTGTTCAGATAGCCGCCGAGAAGGGTCAGTCCGCACAGCAGGACGAGCACGGCCAGGGCCACCCGGCCCATGCGACGCGCGGCACCCGGGCGACAGCGGGCGTCACGTACCTCCGCACCGCCCGGTTCCGACACCAGTGCCTCCGTCCCGCGTACCGCCTCGACCACCTGCCCGCCGGCCACCGTCACCGCCCGAGCCTGGAACGCAGGAAGGCGATGTCACCGGCCTGCCCTTCCTCAGGCGTCTCCACCACGACGGGGGCGTCGGCGGCCGCACACACCTCCACCAACAGGTCCGGGTCGATGGTGCCGGTACCGATGTTGGCGTGTCGGTCCCGGGAGGAGCCGAACTCGTCCCGGGAGTTGTTCAGGTGCACCAGGTCGATGCGACCGGTGATCGACTTGATCCGGTCCACGATGCCCGGCAGGTCCTCGCCCGCGGCGTGGGCGTGACAGGTGTCCAGGCAGAACCCCACACCGAACTCGCCGATCGCGTCCCACAGCCGGGCCAGCATGTCGAAGCGGCGGGCCATGGCGTTCTCGCCGCCCGCGGTGTTCTCGATCAGGATCGGCACGGGGAAACCACCGGCGTCGGCCTGTCGTTCGAACAGCTTGCGCCAGTTCGCCACCCCCTCGGCGGGATCACCGCCCTTGGTGACGTGCCCGCCGTGCACGACCAGTCCGGACGCCCCGATCTGGGCTGCGGCGGCCGCGTGCTGGGCCACCGCCTTGCGGGACGGAATCCGGATGCGGTTGTTCAGCGACGCCACGTTCACCACGTAGGGGGAGTGCACGAAGATCTCCACGTCCGCCGCCCGCAGCTGCTCGGCCTGCGGATGCGGTTGGGGAGCGGACCAGCTCTGCGGGTCGGACAGGAAGAACTGCACCACCTCGGCGCCGCGTCGCTCCGCGGCGCCGAGCGGATCGTCGACGCCGACGTGGGCCCCGATGCGCATGGTTCCGAGCGTAGTAGGAACCCGCTCGCTTGCGGGAAGCGTCGTATTTCGGACACACGGCACGGAAGGTCGAGCCACCCGGAACGGGCGGCGGGGGCCAGGGAGCGGAGAAATCCGAAACAGGTTCACCCAGCAGGCGCAGCAAATTGTTACCGGCGAGTATGGCCAAGGTCACTGTGCAGGGCGTACCTTCGGTCCAGACTTTCACCCACCACGGACGAGTGACCGTCGGTGTGGCAGGGAGGCAGACATGCGCAGACGCCCACGGCGGTTAGCAGCGAGTATCGCCCTGGTCGCCACGCTGGCCACCGGAAGTGTCCTCTCCACGGCCGCTCCCGCAGCCGCCGCTCCTGCGTTCCCCACCGTCGAGCCCATCATCGTCGGGGACTGCGCCACCACCGTGCGCGGAGAGCCCGGCCAGCCGCTCGCGCTGAACCCCTCGGCCGTCGTCCAGCCCGTGCTGGACGTGGTACGGGCGATCCCGATCCTCGGCCCGCCCCTGGTGACCCCACTGCAACGAGAACTGGCGAAGCTGCCACCGGTCCCGATCGGTGCGATCCCCGTCGGCAAACCCGGGGAGCAGAGCTACATCACCGGTGGCCAGATCGCCCGGATCATGGTGGAACAGCTGCGGCGGATCCCCCTGCTCGGCGGGGTCCTCGCCGAGGTCACGAACGGGGTGACCTCGGTACTGACCGGCCTCTGCGGGGTGACCGTGCAGGTGACCAACACCGTGGCCGCCCCGATCCAGCAGGGCACCCAGGAGCTGGCCGACGGGTCGCAGCGCGTGGTGGAACACGTGAAGGAGCAGCTGAAACCGGGCAGCGGCGCCGGACCGGCACCCTCGCCGCAGCCGGCCACACCGCCCGAGCCCCAGCCCGCCCGGCCGGGTGGTTCCCCCAGCGCCGAGGTGCCCGCCGACGCCGGGCTGCCCATGCCCGACTTCCAGCTGGACCCGGTGGCCGGGCTCGACGGCAACACCTCCCAGCTCGATCGGGTTCCGCTCCCCGACTACTCGGACATCCCGTTCGCGCTCCCGGGCTACTGGGCGCCGTCCCCGGACCTGCGCTACGACACGCTGTCCCTGGACCAGTACCTGCGGAACCCCGTGACGCAGGACCAGGCCCCCGAGTCCGACGAGATCACCGTGGTGGGCCAGGCACGCGCCCTGCCCTCCGTCCCCAACGCGGCCGGTCTGGCCGCACCGGTGGTCCTGGCGGCGCTCGCACTGTCCGCGGTGACGGCGGCGCTGGTGCGCACCTGGGTGCTCCGCCGCTCGGCGGCCTGACCACCGCCCGAGCCACCCGGACCGACCGAACGGGCAGGACGACACCGCGGGGTGTGGCCACACGGTCGCACCCCGCGGTCACCCACGTGGGGCGTGGGTACCCTCTGTTACCCTGTCCGGGTTGCTGACGCGACGACCCTCCTGCCACGGAGAGTCCGTGGCCGCGAAGTCCACAGGAGGTGAGTGGTCTTCATGCGTCACTACGAGCTGATGGTCATTCTGGACCCGTCCCTCGACGAGCGCACCGTCGCTCCGTCGCTGGACACCTTCCTCAACGTCATCCGCTCCTCCGGCGGCAACGTGGAGAAGGTCGACGTCTGGGGCCGGCGGCGCCTGGCCTACGAGATCGGCAAGCACTCGGAGGGCATCTACGCGGTGCTCGACGTGATCTGCGAGCCGGCGGCGGTCAAGGAGCTGGACCGGCAGCTGAGCCTGAACGAGTCGGTGCTGCGGACCAAGGTCCTGCGCCGTCCCGACCGCGCCTGAGCGCGCGTGAGGAGCCGCCACGATGGCTGGTGAAACGACAATCACGGTGGTCGGCAACCTGACGGCCGACCCGGAGCTGCGCTTCACCCCCTCGGGGGCCGCAGTCGCCACGTTCACCGTCGCCTCCACGCCGCGGACCTTCGACCGGGCCACCGGCGAGTGGAAGGACGGCGAGGCGCTGTTCCTGCGCTGCAACATCTGGCGGCAGGCGGCGGAGAACGTCGCCGAGTCCCTCACCCGCGGTATGCGGGTGATCGTGACCGGCCGGCTCCGTCAGCGCTCCTTCGAGACCCGTGAGGGTGAGAAGCGCACCGTCATCGAGCTGGAGGTCGACGAGATCGGCCCCTCGCTGCGGTACGCCACGGCGAAGGTGAACAAGGTGAGCCGCGGCAGCTCCGGTGGTGGCTTCGGCGGCGCCCCGGTGGACGACCCGTGGGGCTCCGCTCCGCCTGCTCCCGCCGGCGGATACAGCGACGAACCGCCGTTCTGATCCCTCGTCGACCAGCCGTCACGTGGCACCGGGTGCGACCGCGGTGACAGGTCCCGCGGCGCCCGTACCACGACACCGGACACACTTCCACGTCGTAGCCAGGAGGAACGACCCATGGCCAAGCCGCCCGTGCGGAAGCCGAAGAAGAAGGTCTGCACGTTCTGCAAGGACCGCACCCAGGTCATCGACTACAAGGACACGACCCTGCTGCGGAAGTTCATCTCCGACCGCGGCAAGATCCGTGCGCGCCGCGTGACCGGCAACTGCACCCAACACCAGCGTGACGTCGCGACCGCCATCAAGAACGCTCGCGAGATGGCGCTCCTGCCGTACACCAGCACGGCCCGTTGACGAGGAGGTCGCACCGATGAAGCTCATCTTGACTCAGGAGGTGTCCGGCCTCGGCGGGCCCGGTGACATCGTCGAGGTCAAGGACGGCTACGGCCGCAACTACCTCATGCCGCGTGGCCTGGCCATCCGCTGGACGAAGGGCGGCGAGAAGCAGGTCGCCGCGATTCGGAAGGCTCGCGAGGTCCGGCAGATCCGTGACCTCGACCAGGCTCGTGAGGTGAAGGCGCAGCTGGAGGGCCTGACGATCACGGTCCCGGCGCGGTCCGGCGCGAGCGGGCGCCTGTTC
>DATCJU010000048.1:0-23308 GCA_036562635.1 Pseudonocardiaceae bacterium | reverse complement strand
TCGACACGCTCGAGCGCATGGAGATCATCCGCGACCTGCGCCTGGGCGTGTTCGACGTGCTGGTGGGCATCAACTTGCTGCGTGAGGGCCTGGACCTGCCCGAGGTGTCGCTGGTGGCCATCCTGGACGCCGACAAGGAGGGCTTCCTGCGGAGCGAGACCTCGCTGATCCAGACCATCGGCCGGGCGGCACGGCACGTGTCGGGACAGGTGCACATGTACGCCGACACGATCACCGAGTCGATGCGCCGGGCGATCGAGGAGACCAACCGGCGACGGGCCAAGCAGATGGCCTACAACGCCGAGCACGGGATCGATCCGCGCCCGTTGCGGAAGAAGATCGCGGACATCCTGGACCGGGTCTACGCCGAGGCGGAGGACACCGAGCAGGTGGCCGAGCCGGGCCAAGCCGCCGGCCAGGGACGCCGGGCCACGGGCGAGCCGGAGCCGCGGGCCACGTCGGGGGTGCTGGCCGGTCGGGATGTGAAGGCCATGCCGCGGGCCGAGCTGGCCGATCTCATCCAGCAGCTCACCGAGCAGATGATGAACGCGGCCCGCGACCTGCAGTTCGAGCTGGCCGCGCGGCTGCGTGACGAGATCGCCGACCTGAAGAAGGAGCTGCGCGGGATGGACGCCGCGGGCGTGCAGTGACGTGGTCGCCGCCGTCGTCGCCTGCCCGGCCACCACTCGTCCGAGAAGCGGGGCGAGGCGGAGTGCTTGCGGGCAGTAACATGCGCCTGACCCAGTGGAGCGGTGCAGGTGCGCCGGCGGTAGGAGGAAGTACTCGGATGAGCACGCTGCAGACTCTCGATCGTGGGCTGCGCGCGTTGGAGCTCATCTCCTTGGCTCCCGAGGGTGTGATGGTGGCCGACCTCGCTCGGGAGCTGGGGGTGCACCGGGCCGTCTGCTACCGGATCGTCGCCACCCTCGAGTCCCACCAGCTGGTCACCCGGGGCGGCGACGGGCGTATCCGGCTCGCGTCGGGGATCGCGGTGCTCGCGTCCCGGTTCGAGCCCCAGGTCACCCGCGAGCTGCAGGTCCTGCTGCGCTCCCTGGCCAACGAGGCGCACGCGACCGCGTTCGTGTCCGCTCCCGAGGGTGACGACTGCGTCGTGCTGATGACCGCCGAGCCCGACGACACGATGCTCACCGTCGGCTACCGGGTGGGTGGCAGGCATCCGCTGTCCAAGGGAGCCGCCGGTATCGCGATCCTGGCGGCACGTCCGGAGTCCGACACCGATCCTGAGCCGGTCCGCCAGGCCCGTCGCGACGGGTACAGCCTCACCCGGGGCCAGCTGCAGCCCGGTGCGGTTGGCGTGGCCGTCGGTGTCCGGATCCCACCGGCGCACGGGGCGGGGCTGGGCATCGAGCGGTGTATCGGCGTGGTGGCCCTGGACAGTCTCGACACCGATCTTGCGATCAAGGCGGTGCAGAAGGCCGCCCGCCAGTTCGAGCAGCTGCTCACCGGCTGAGCGTCCGACGCACGGTTCCTCCCGTCGCGGCTCCTCACCCTGTGCGAACCGGGGGCGAGTGTGTTCGTCCCCGGGTGTCCGCCTGTCCTTCCTCCTGGCCGCTTTCTCGGTTCTGCCGACCGAATTCGCTCTGACCTCTTGACCCTCGTCGTGACGCAGCTTACTCTCGCCGCTGTTCATTAGGAGATACAAGCTGTGCGTTATTAGTAAAAGAGCAGCTCAGACAGGTAGGAGGCTCCGCGTCCATGAGTGCTCAGGGGGCCCTGTTCAACCACAACGCTCCCACAGCGAGCCGTTGCCCGGTGTCCGCCAGGGCGGCCGCGTTCGACCCGTTCGGCCCCGAGTACCAGGCGGACCCACCCGCATCGCTGAAGTGGTCGCGCGACGAGGAGCCGGTGTTCTACAGCCCGAAGCTCGGTTACTGGGTGGTGACCCGGTACGAGGACGTCAAGGCGGTGTTCCGCGACAACATCACCTTCTCGCCCTCCATCGCGCTGGAGAAGATCACGCCCCCCACCGAGGAGGCCAGGGCCACCCTCGCCCGGTACGGCTACGCGCTGAACCGGACCCTGGTGAACGAGGACGAACCGGAGCACATGCCGCGGCGCCGAGTGCTCATGGAGCCGTTCACGGTCAAGGAACTGGCCCACCACGAGCCGATGGTGCGCAGGCTCACCCGGGAGTACGTCGACCGGTTCATCGACAACGGAAAGGCCGACCTCGTTGAGGAAATGCTCTGGGAGGTGCCGCTCACCGTCGCGCTCCACTTCCTGGGCGTGCCGGAGGAGGACATGCCCACCCTGCGCCGGTACTCCATCGCGCACACGGTGAACACCTGGGGCCGGCCGACACCGGAGGAACAGCTGGAGGTCGCCGAGAACGTCGGCAAGTTCTGGCAGTACGCCGGAAAGGTCCTGGAGAAGCTGCGCAAGGACCCCTCAGGCCCGGGCTGGATCCCCTACAGCATCCGCATGCAGCAGAAGTACCCGGACATCGTCACCGACTCCTACCTGCACTCGATCATGATGGCCGGTGTCGTTGCCGCGCACGAGACCACGGCCCACGCCGCGGCCAACGCGATCAAGCTCCTGCTAGAGAACCGTCCCGTCTGGGAGGAGATCTGCGCGGACCCGAGCCTGATCCCGAACGCGGTCGAGGAGTGTCTGCGGTACTCGGGGTCGGTGGCTGCCTGGCGACGTATCGCGACCAGGGACACCGAGATCGGCGGCGTGCCGATTCCCAAGGGTGCCAAGCTGCTGATCGTCAACTCGTCGGCCAACCGGGACGAACGGCACTTCGACCTGCCCGACGACGTCGACGTCCGCCGCGAGAACGCGAGCGATCACCTGACCTTCGGGTACGGAGCCCACCAGTGCATGGGCAAGAACCTGGCGCGCATGGAGCTCCAGATCTTCCTGGAGGAGTTCACCAAGCGTCTGCCGCACATGGAGCTGGTGCCCGGGCAGGAGTTCACCTACGTCCCCAACACCTCCTTCCGCGGGCCGGAGCACCTGTGGGTGCAGTGGGACCCGGCGCGCAACCCCGAGCGCACCAACCCGGAGATCCTCCGGACCCGCCAGCAGGTGCGCATCGGGGAACCGTCGAACCGGAACATCTACCGCACCGTCGTCGTCGAGGAGATCACCCGCGAGGCGGAGGACGTCGTCCGCCTGGTCCTGCGTGACGTCGGTGGGAAACCGCTGCCGGCCTGGTCGCCCGGTGCGCACATCGACCTCGAACTGGGCGAGGGTCTGTCCCGTCAGTACTCGCTGTGCGGCAACCCCGGCGACCCGACCCGCTACGAGATCGCCGTGCGGAAGGACCCGCAGAGCCGGGGCGGCTCCCGGTACATCCACGAGCAGCTCGCCGTCGCCCACACGCTGCGGATGCGCGGGCCGCGCAACCACTTCCGGCTCGACCCCGACGCCGAGCGGTACCTGTTCGTCGCCGGCGGCATCGGGATCACCCCGATCCTCGCCATGGCGGACCACGTCAAGGCGCAGGGCAAGGACTACGAGATCCACTACTGCGGCCGTCACCTCGGAGCCATGGCCTACCTCGACCGGCTGCGCCGGGACCACGGCGACCGGCTGGTGGTGCACTCCAGTGCCGACGGCACCCGGCTCGACGTGGCCGCCCTGCTGGCCACCCCCGTGCCGGGCACCCAGATCTACGCCTGCGGTCCCGAGCGCCTGCTGACCGCCCTGGAGGAGGCCGCCGCGGGCTGGCCCGAGGACTCCCTGCGGGTCGAGCACTTCACCGGTACGGGGAAGAAGCTCGACCCGGCCCACGAGCACGCGTTCGACGTGGAGCTGGCCGAGTCCGGCATCACCGTGCACGTCGCGGCGGACCAGACCGTGCTCGACGCCCTGCGTGCCGCGAACATCGACGTGCAGAGCGACTGCGAGGAGGGGCTGTGCGGGACCTGCCAGGTTCCCGTCCTCGCCGGTGAGGTGGACCATCGTGACCGGGTCCTGACCAAGGCCGAGCGCGCCGCGAACAAGGCCATGATGACCTGCTGCTCCCGGGCCTGCGGTGGCAGGCTCACCCTCGGTATCTGATCAACTCGCCCCGGGGCCCTCCCCGACATCCCCGAAAGGACCTGACGATCGATGACGTCACAGGTCGCCGGGAGCTCCCTGCCCCTGCGGCAGGACGCGCCCCAGAAAACCGGATTCAAGCGCGTACTGACCGGCAGCATGGCCGGTGCCGTGCTGGAGTGGTACGACTTCGCGGTCTACGGCGTGCTCGCCGCGACCGTCCTCGGGCCACTGTTCTTCCCCCCGGGTGACCGCATCGCCCAGCTGCTGGCCGCACTTGCGACCCAGGGGCTCGGCTTCGTCGCCCGGCCGCTCGGCGGCATCGTGTTCGGACACCTGGGGGACCGGTTCGGTCGCAAGCCGATGCTGGTCACCACCTTCGTCCTGCTCGGTACGGCCACCGCGGGCATCGGTCTGCTGCCGACCTACTCCCAGATCGGTATCTGGGCGACCGTGCTCCTGGTCCTGTTGCGCCTGATCCAGGGGTTCGCTCTGGGCGGTGAGTTCGGGGCGGCCGTGCTCATGGTGAGCGAGTACGGCGAGCCTCGACGTCGCGGGTTCTGGGCCTCCTGGCCCCAGGCCGGCGCGCCGCTGGGCACGGTCCTGGCGACCCTGGTGGTCAGCACGACCGGCCTGCTGTTCCCGGGTGACGCGTTCAGCGAGTGGGGCTGGCGGGTGGCGTTCCTGGTCGCACTGCCACTGCTGGCCATCGGACTGTGGGTCCGCAGTCGGGTGGAGGAGTCGCCGGTGTTCCAGGCCGCCCAGGCCAGGGCGGCCGAGCGTGAGGACCGGCAGGAACGGTCGAGTGTCCTCGCGGCGCTGGCCAGGCCCCGTGCCGTGCTGCACGGCATCGGCATGCGCATCGGTGAGAACGTCGCGTTCTACATCTACACCACCTTCGTCATCGCCTACGCCACGAACCTGTTCGGTTACGCCCGCAACGACGTGGTGCTGGCGGTCACCTTCGGCTCCGTCGCCCAATTTGCCGGCATGATCCTGGGCGGGGCCTGGTCCGACCGCGTCGGCCGCAAACCGGCCATGTTGACCCCGGCTGCCGTGTTGATCGTCTGGGCGCCGGTGTTCTTCTGGTTGGTGCAGACCGGAAGCCTGTCGATGCTGTGGGTGGGCGTGTGTGTCGGTGCGTTCTTCCACGGTGTGCTCGCCGGGGCGGAGGCCAGCTGGATCACCGAGCTGTTCCCGACCAAGCACCGGTACGCCGGGGCGTCCCTGGTGTTCCAGGGCTCGTCGATCCTGGCCGGTGCGCCGGCGCCGTTCATCGCGGTGTGGCTCGTCGACCGGTTCGGCGTCGGCAGCGTCATCGCCTACCTGATCGTCACCATGGCGATCACGCTGATCGCCGTGGCCACCGCCTGGGAGACCAAGGGGGTGGACCTGGAGAAGGTGGCGTGAGAGCGGTACCGGGGCCGGACTCCGGCTCCGGACTGCGGTCGTCGCGGTGGGCCCGGGCCTGTGCTCGGGCCCACCGCATGTCCGGGTTCCAACCGAGCTGTCCGGCACAACCGGTGGTGTGTCCTCACGCGGGAGTGGTATCTCCCGTGGACCGGATCGTCGAACTTCGGTCTCCGATTGCTGGAAAACGGTTGTCCAGGGTGTTCGTGGCGTGATCTCGTCGGAACGGCGCCCTGTGGCCCGACGGTGGAGGTGGCGGTATGGCGATCGGTGTTCAGGTGACCTTCGACGCGGCCGACCCGGCCCGGCTCGCCGAGTTCTGGGCCCTGGCCCTGGGATACGTGCAGCAGCAGCCCCCGGAGGGCTTCGCCACCTGGGAGGACTTTCTGCGGGCGAGGGGCGTGCCCGAGGAGCGCTGGAACGACCGGAACGCGGTGGTGGACCCGGAGGGGAAGGGGCCCCGGCTGTTCTTCCAGCGCGTTCCGGAGGGCAAGGTCGCGAAGAACCGCGTCCACCTGGACATCAACGCCGGGGTGGGTGCACGGGACGACGTCGAGCGGCGCAGGCTGGTCGACGAGCACGTGGCTCGCCTGGTGGCGGCCGGGGCGGAAGTGCTGCGGGTCCTCGACGAGCTCGGTGAGCGCTGCGTGGTCATGCGGGACCCGGAGGGCAACGAGTTCTGCGTGCAGTGACGTGCAGTGAGCCGACGCCCGGATCGTGAACGGCCCGGCCGCCGCGGCGGCCGGGCCGTTGTCAGCTCGTGATGTCCTTGCGGGTGAACCGGCGACCGGCCCACAGCATGAACACCGCGGCATAGGTCACCGCGGAGAAGGCGCCCTGGGCCATGTCGGTCCAGTCCACCTCCCCGGAGAGCAGGTTCGACCACGCCGTGGCGTAGTGGGTGGGCAGGTAGTCCCGCAGGTCCTCCAGCGCGGTGATCGAGTCGAGGATCTGCGACAGGATCGACGCCAGCACCGCCCCGCCGACCGCGCCGAGCGGGGCGTCGGTGGAGACGCTCAGCAGCAGCGCGAGCCCCGCGACCCAGCTCAGGTGCACCGCCAGGTAGCAGACCGCCAGAGCCAGCCGTGCCACCCCGCTGCCCAGCCCGATGGCCTCCCCGGTCGGGGTGACCAGGTCCCCGCTGCCGTACCAGATCAGTCCGATCCCCAGCGACACCGTGGGCAGCAGGACCAGCCCGAACAGGGCCAGCAGCGCGGACACGACCGCCTTCTGCCGGAGCAGCCGGTGCCGGGGCACCGGGATGGCCAGCAGGTACTTCAGGCTGGACCAGGACGCCTCGCTGGCCACCGTGTCGCCGAAGAACAGGGCGACCACCACGACCAGCAGGAAGTTCGCCGAGGCGAACAGCGTGAACATCACGAAGTTTAGCCCACTGGCCGTGGCCAGGTCGACCAGCCCGCCCGAACGCGGACCGTTCTCGTCGGTGCCGAGTTCGAACGCCAGCAGCAGCAGGAACGGCAGCGCGGCCAGGAACCCGAGGGTGAGCTGGGTCCGCCGTCGCCGCAGTTGCCGCGCCAGCTCCACCCGGAGCGGCAGGGTGTGCCGAGCCCGGTAGCCGGGGGCAGCCCCGTCGGGGCGAGGCTCGGTGTGCTCAGCCTGGGGGAACCGGACCCCGCCCGGCTCCCCGTTCGACGTGGTCCCGGGGCCGTCGGTGAGCACGGCGTCGTCGGTGGCCATGTCCTTTCCCGGCACCACGCCGTTGCGCTCACTCACGAGCGGTCTCCTCTCCGACCAGTTGCAGGAAGGCGTCCTCCAGCCGGCGGCGCGGCCCGACCTGCTCGACCGCCACACCGGCCTGCACCAGGGCGTTCACCGCGACGGACCGGGGAAGACCACCCAGGTCGGCGTGCACGAGTTCACCCTCGGTGCCCACCACCTCCACGCCCTCGATCGAGCGCAGGGCCTGTGCGGCCGTGCCCGGATCGTCGACGCGGAAGGTGGCCTCGCCCCCTCCAGCGACGATCTCGGCGACCTCACCCGCCGCGACGAGCTTGCCGCGGTGCATGACGACCACGTGGCTGCAGGTCTGCTCGACCTCGGCGAGCAGGTGACTGGACACCAGGACCGTGCGGCCGGTCGCCGCGTAACGGCGCAGCACGTCGCGCATCTGGTGGATCTGTGGCGGGTCCAGCCCGTTGGTCGGCTCGTCGAGGACGAGCAGATCCGGCAGGCCGAGCATCGCCTGGGCGATGGCCAGGCGCTGTCGCATGCCCTGACTGTAGGTGCCCACCTTGCGCCGGACGGCCTTGCCGAGGCCCGCGATCTCCAGCGCCTCCTCGAAGTGGGCCTCGTCGGCGGGACGTCCGGTCGATGCCCAGTACAGCCGCAGGTTGTCGATACCCGACAGGTGGGGCAGGAACCCGGCACCCTCGACGAACGAACCGATCCGGGACAGCACCGGGGCACCCGGCCCCACCCGGTGGCCGAAGACCCTGATCTCCCCGCTGGTGGGGCGGACCAGGCCCATCAGCATGCGCAGCGTGGTGGTCTTGCCCGCACCGTTGGGGCCGAGCAGGCCCAGCACCTGCCCGCGTTCCACGGTGAAGGACAGGTCCTTCACCGCCACGAACCCGCCGGGGTAGGCCTTGGTCAGGCCCCGGATCACCAGCGGGGTGTCGACCAGGTCCGGGTCGACGTTGTCGGCGTACCGCCGACGCAGCGCCGCGCCCAGCGCGATCAGCACGGCGATACCCAGCACCGCGGCGATGCCCAGCAGGGGTGGGGAGGGCACCCCGGTACCGCCCGAGCGGCGGCCCGGCACCACCGGGACGGCCAGCGCGCCGCCGTCGGCCAGCTCCACCCGGTACACCGCCGGCTCGTTCAGCCCGGCATACCCCTGGTCCGTCGTGGCCACCACGAGCTGCAGCCGGTGGCCCGACTCGACCGGGCGGACGATGCCCGGGAGCGTCACGGTGATCTCCACCGGCTGGCCTGCGGCGTCCCCCGTGGGCAGCGCCGTCACCCGGATGGGGGCGATGGCGTTGCCGGGCAGGGTGCGGCGGCCGTCCGGGCCGACGTCGTAGAGCTTGGCGAACAGCACCGCCTCACCGGTCGAGGGCTGACCGGGGACCGAGCTGATCCGCAGCCGTACCTGCGACGAGCCGGTGATGAGCAGCTGAGAGTCCAGTGGCTCGCTGGTGAAGACCGCGGCCTGTCCGGGCAGGTCGACGCTCAGGTTGCCCAGTGCGTTGCGGGCGGAACCACCCACCCCGGCCAGTGCGTTGCCCAGGCCGGGGAGCGAGCTGATCGCCGCGGGGTTCGAGCCCGGCGGGTTGACCACGGTCTGGGCCGGCCCGGACAGGACGACCTGCCTGCGCTCGGTGGCGGAACCCTCCAGCAGCCCGGGGTAGGTGTCGGCGGTGACCCCGCGGACGGTGGGACCACCGCTGCGGAAGGCACCCTGCACCGTGTACTCGAAACCGGTGCCCGGGTCCGTGCCCCGGCCGTCGAGGTGGAAGGCCATCCAGTCCGCGATCTGCGCCCGCAGTGCCGGGCCGGGCGCGCCACCGTCGTGTCCGCCCGCGTACCAGACCACCTTGACCTTCCCGCCCGCGGCGGCGATCTGCCGGGCGGTGGCGTCCGCGTGGTCCAGACCGAACAGGGTGTCCTGCTCGCCCTGCACCAGCAGGGTGGGCACGGTGATCCGGTCGGCGACACTCCGCGGCGAGACGCGGTACAGCAGGTCCAGGGTGGCCTGACTGGCCCGCCCGGTGGTGGAGACCTCCACGTAGGCCTGGCACACCTCGGGCAGGAAGCGCCCGCAGGTCAGCGGCCCGGGAAGAGCTCCGGGGAGAGCGGTGGCCGTGCCGCCGGGGTTCGGCACCTGCCCGGCATCGGGGCCGGGCTCCGGGGCCGTCTCCCCGGTGACGTTCTGGGACGTGCCGTCGGACTCCCTCTGGTCGGGGGCCTGGCCGGGTTCCGGGGCTTCACCGCGGGGACGGGTCCCCCCTGCCGGGGTGAGACCGGCGGAGAACAGCATTCCCGCCCACGAGCGCTTGAACACGCCGTCCGGGCCGAACGCGCCCGCCGCGGGGGTGGCGGCCAGGGGTCCTCCCCGGCCTGCGGCGTTGGGGAGCAGCGCCTGGGCGAGGTCGTTGTAGGTGATGACCGGGGCGATGGCGTCGACACGCGGGTCGACACCGGCCAACAGCAGGGACAGGGCGCCCCCGTAGGAGGCGCCGGTCACCCCGACCCGGGGGTCGCCCGGACTGTCCAGGAGCACCTCCGGCTGCCGGGACAGCCAGTCCAGCAGCTGCTGGGCGTCGGTGACCTCGTAGTCGGGGGAGTTGAGTGCGATCTGCCCGGTGCTGCGGCCGAACCCGCGGGCCGAGTAGGTCAGCACCACGAAGCCCTGTTCGGCCAGCTCCCGAGCCTCGGTGGCCACCGAATCCTTGCTGCCGCCGAAGCCGTGCGCCACGATCACCGCGGGGGCCGGGGTCTGCTCGGGCAGGTACACGGTGGCGTCGAGCTGCACCGACTGATCCCGCTGGGGGCCGTCGACGACGTCGATGGTGACGTCGCGGGTGGTCACCCGGGGTGGGCTGCTGTCGTCGCGTGTCCACAGCAGCACAGCGCCGACGAGGGCGAGCACGAGAACCACGACCAGGCCGGCCCGCGTGCTCCTGCGGGCCAGGGGGGTCACCGTGGTGACCCGGGGCGAACGACGAGGTCTGGGCTGCACCAGGTTTCCGATCAGCTCTCTACGAAGCGACGTGGCTCCGGACACGGTCGGGGGTCCCGACAGCACCCGTGCACCGGCGGTCGCCGGTGCGCGCCAAGGGTCGATCGTTTCATGGCGGAGGACCGCCACCCCACCAAGACTGGTACGTCAATGGACGCGGTTCTCTGCCGAAATGGTCACGGTAGGGTCACAGTGACCTTGCGCAGCGTCTCCACCGGCGGCCCACGCACCGCTCCTGCACCACAGGTTCCTCGCCCGGAGGGGCATCCGGTGTCGGACGGCCGTGGGGATGGTCACGGGTTGTGGTGCGGGTGGTGGGGCATCCGTGAGAATCTTGGGAGCTTGTGGAGGGGAGTATTCCTTCGCGGCGGCGTCGTCATCACGGCAGACGAATGGTCTGTCCGGTGCCGTCGGCCGGCTCGGTGCCGGTGGAAGAGACCTCCGGTTGTCGGCGTGTGCCCTGCACCGGAGGTGAAGGATGAACGTCCCCGCATGGGTGTGGATCGCCACGATCGCCGGCCTGCTCGTGCTGCTGGCCCTGGACCTGGTGATCGTGGACCGCAAGCCGCACGAGGTCACGATCGGGGAAGCCGCCCGCTGGGTGACCTTCTACGTGGCGTGTGCGGTGCTGTTCGGTGCAGGGGTGTGGGCCTTCGCCGGTGCCGAGCACGCGGGTGAGTTCTTCGCGGGCTACATCACGGAGTACTCGCTGAGCGTCGACAACCTGTTCGTCTTCCTGGTCATCATGTCGACGTTCGCCGTCCCGCGGATCCACCAGCACAAGGTGCTGCTGATCGGCATCGTGATCGCCCTGGTCATGCGTAGTGCCTTCATCGCGCTCGGCGCGGCGGTCATCCACAGGTTCAGCTGGGTGTTCTACCTGTTCGGCGCGTTCCTCATCTACACCGCCTGGAAACTCGCCACCAACAAGGAGGACGAGGAGGAGGAGTTCAAGGAGAACGCGCTGCTCCGCGTACTGCGGCGCATGCTGCCGGTCACCCAGGAGTACCACGGTGCCAAGTCGTTCGTACGGCTCGACGGCAAGCTCTGGGTGACTCCGATGTTCATCGTGATGTTCGCGATCGGCAGCACCGACCTCCTCTTCGCACTCGACTCCATCCCTGCGATCTTCGGCCTGACCCAGGAGCCGTTCCTGGTCTTCACCGCCAACGCCTTCGCGCTGATGGGCCTGCGGCAGCTCTACTTCCTGATCGGCGGACTGCTCACCAAGCTGGTCTACCTGTCGGTCGGGCTCTCGGTGATCCTGGGTTTCATCGGGGTGAAGCTCATCCTCCACGCGTTGCACGAGAACTCTCTGCCCTTCCTCAACGGCGGTCAGCCGCTGCCGGTTCCCACCGTGGGCATCGAGGTGTCGTTGATCGTGATCGTCGGGGTGCTCGTCGTCACCACGGTGGCCAGCCTGCTGAAGGTGCGTCGCGATCCTGCCGCGGCCAAGAAGGAGAGCTGAGCTTCCGGATCGTCCCCGCACGTGGGCCACCCACACATCAGGCGGGCAGCCCACGTGCCACGTGAACGGAAGGGGTCCTCAGCCGACCGGACCGACCGGACGACCGTCCATCCACACACCTCGGATCGCCTTGCGCAGGGCGTCGCCTCCCTGCGTCACCAACTCCCCGGCGTCTCCCTCGACCAGGACCAGGTCGGCGCGGTTGCCCGGCCGTAGGGTGCCCAGTTCGTCGGCCAGCCCCAGCAGCGCGGCCGCCGACCCCGTGGCGGCATGGAGTGCCTGCCACGGTGTCATACCGCACTCGGTGAGCAGCCGGAGCTCTTCCAGGTTGTCTCCGTGCGGGCCGACCCCGGAGTCGGTGCCCATGGCGACGCGCACCCCTGCGGCGACGGCGGCCCGGACCGACTCGGTGTGCCGTTCGGCCACCATCCGTGCCTTCTCCACCACCGCGGGCGGCAGACCGGCGCCGGCCTCGGCCGCGGTGAGCACCATCCGCGGGGCCACCAGGGTGGGCACCAGCCAGGTACCGCGTTCCAGCATCAGCTCGATGACCGTCTCGTCCAGGTAGATCCCGTGCTCGATCGAGCGAACGCCGTTGCGCACCGCGGTGGCAATGCCCTCGGTGGCCTGGGCGTGCGCCATGACACCGATCCCGGCCGCCGCCGCCTCGGCCACTGCCACCGCCACCTCGCCGTCCCGGAAGTGACCGTGCCGGGGGTTGCTGCGCGGGGACAGCACTCCGCCACTGGTGGCGATCTTGATCACGTCCGCGCCCGCCCGGACCAGCTCACGCACCTTGCGGCGTACCTCGTCGACCCCGTCCACCACCCCATCGGGGCGACCGGGGTGCGACGGGAAGAAGGAGACGTCCGCGCCGCACGGCATCCAACCGTCGCCGTGGCCACCGGTCTGGGAGAGCATGGTGATCGCGATCTGCACCCGTGGGCCGGGCACCAGCCCACGACGCACCGCCTCCGCCACTCCCAGGTCGGCGCCCCCGGCGTCGCGCACGGTGGTGATACCGCAGTTCAGGGTGGTGCGCAGGTTGCCGATCGCCTCGTAGAAGGGCAGGGAGAACGGGGTGTTCAGGTGGCGCAGCAGGTCCATCCCGCTGGCCAGCAGGTGCACGTGGCAGTCGAACAGGCCGGGCAGTACGGTGCAGCCGGTGGCGTCGACCGACCGGTCTCCGTCCAGGCCGATGCCGATGTCGACGATCCGATCGTCCTCGATCACCACGTCGGCGACGGCAGGAGCGGCGCCGGTGCCGTCGAACACGCGGCCGCCGGTGAACACTGTTCGGGTCATGGGAGAGACCGTAGGTGGAGCGGAACATCTTCGTAAGGCTTACTAAGTATTAGGTAGCGTTGCGGGTCATGCGGCCCGAAGATCTCCCCCTGCTCGCCACACCGGGCTACCCGGCCCTGCACGGCGAGCTACTCATCACCGATGTCGTCCGTCCCGACCTGGACACCAACACCTACCGGGGCGGCCTGTGGCGGGTTCCCCTCGACGGGGGCGAGCCCCAGCCCTGGACGCACGGGGACCGCGACACCGCTCCTCGCATCTCCCCGGACGGCCGGTGGTTGGCCTTCCTGCGCGTCACCGGTACCAGGGGACGGGACGCCCGACCCCAGCTGTACGTCATGCCCACCGCAGGCGGTGAGGCCCGCAAGCTGACCGACCTGCCGTTGGGCGCGGGTGTCCCGGTGTGGGCCCCGGACTCGCGACGCATCGCGTTCGTCGCCCGGATCCCCGAACCCGGGCGTTACGGCACCGAGGAGGGCGTCGACCCGGATGCGGAAGCGCCCCGTCGCATCACCCGGCTGAGCTATCGCCTGGACGACGTGGGTTTCACCTTCGACCGGCCGACCCAGCTGTACGTGGTGGACGCCCTGGCCGAGAGCGCCGAGCCGGTGCGCCTGACCGAGGTCCCCTGCGGGGTGGGCGAGCCCGCCTGGACCCCTGACGGGCACAGCCTGCTGGTGGTGGCCGACCGGGACCTGGGACGGAACGGGGACACCCTGCACAGCGACCTGTACGCCGTTCCGGCGGACGGCGGCGAGCCGACCCTGGCGGTGCGGACAGCCGGTACGGTGGGCCACCCCGTGGTGGCGGACGACGGCACCGTCTACTACCTGGGCATCGAGTTCGAGGGCATCCACGCGGTCGCGCGCAACACCGGTCTGTGGGCCGCCCGACTCGACGGGGACGGGCAGCCCCGACGGCTCACCGACGTCGAGACGGTCGACTGCGAGCGCCTGGCCGGCCCCCCGGTGCTCACCACCGAGGGCGTGCTGGTGGCGGTGCGGCACCGGGGTGCGGTGCAACTCCGCCTCGTGCCGTACCGGGCCGCGGGAGCCGCGTTGGACGAGCTCCCGTTGCTGGCCGCCGAGCGGGCGGCGCTGCGTTCCTTCACCGCCCACGGCGACCGGATCGCCGCGGTGGTGTCCACCCCCGACTCGCCCGGTGAGGTCGTGGTCCTGGACGCCGGTACGCCCCGCACACTCACCGCGTGGTCCGCGCCGTTGCGTGCCGCCGGTCTGTGCGAGGTGCAGGAGCTGACCGCGACCGCGCCGGACGGCTACCCCGTACACGGTTGGCTGGTGCTCCCCCAGGGGGAGGGGCCGCACCCGGTGCTGCTGTGCGTGCACGGTGGGCCGTTCATGTACCACGGCTGGGGCTTCTTCGACGAGGCCCAGGTGTACGCCTCGGCCGGATACGCGGTGGTGCTGCCCAACCCCCGGGGCTCGGCCGGATACGGACAGGCCCACGGGCAGGCCATCGTCGGCCGGATCGGCACCGTCGACGCCGACGACCTGATCGCCCTGCTGGACGCCGCACTGGCGCGGCCGGACTGCGACGCCGAGCGGGTCGGGGTGATGGGCGGCTCCTACGGCGGCCTGATGACCACCTGGCTGGCCGCCCACCACGGCCACCGGTTCCGCGCTGCCTGGAGCGAACGTGCGGTCAACGCGTGGGACTCCTTCGTCGGCTCCTCGGACATCGGCTGGTGGTTCGCCGACGCCTACCTGGGCACCGACCCGGAGGCCCAGCGCCGGATGAGCCCGCTCACCCACGCCCACCGGATCGACATCCCGTTCGCGGTGGTGCACTCCGAAGCCGACTGGCGGTGCCCGCTGGAGCAGGCGCAGCGGCTGTTCGTGGCACTGCGGCGCAACGGGGTGGAGACGGAGATGCTCATCTTCCCCGGCGAGGGACACGAGCTCACCCGTTCCGGTAGGCCGCGGCACCGCAAGCAGCGTTTCGACGCGGTGCTGGAGTGGTGGTCCCGGTACCTCAAGTCCTGAGGCCGCCGCACCGGGGGCGCCTGTCGCCGGTCAGGTGACAGGCACCCTCACCTCTTGTCACGCTCCGCTAGCTTCGGTGACATGGCGTGGCAGGTGCGGCGGGCCGTGCCCGCCGATGCGAAGGAGATCGCCCGGATCAAGGTCGTCACCTGGCGGGCGGCCTACCGGGGAGTGATACCTGACGCGGTCCTCGACCGTCTGTCGGTCGAGTCGCTGACTCGCAACTGGGCCTACATCGTCGCGCGACCCGATCCGGACGCGGTGTTCGTCGCCTTCGACCCGGACGCGGGAGAAGAGACCCTCGCCGCGTACTGCTCCGTGAGCGCGGTGCGGGAGGAACGGGACGCCCACCCCGGGCGGCGTACCGCGGAGCTGAGGGCGCTCTACGCCGCCCCACCCCACTGGGGGACCGGCGCCGGACGTGCGGTGCACGACCGGGCGGTGCAGCACCTGGTCGAGGCCGGCTTCGAGCACGCCGTGCTGTGGGTGCTGGTTGACAACCCCCGTGCCCGCCGGTTCTACGAGGCCCGGGGATGGCGCTGCGACGAGGTGGTGCAGGACCTGGACCTGGAAGGCGGGTACACCGTGCCCGAGATCCGCTACTCCCGCGCTCTGGGGTCCGGCTGAAACCGGTCGTTCCGCGTCCCGGTTCCGCACTGCTCGACCGGGCATCCCGGTGTGGACCGGCGGAGGGTGGGGCGCCCCGTCACAAGGTGCCCCACCCGGGTCCTCACCGGGGACGGGCCCGCTCGTACTGCTTCGGCCAGGCCACGTCCACCCCCAGCTCCGCAGCGGCCCGCAGCGGCCAGCGAGGATCACGCAACATCTCCCGGCCCAGCAGCACCACGTCCGCGGCACCACTGGCCACGATGTCCTCGGCCTGCTTGGGCTCGGTGATCAGACCCACCGCCCCGGTGGGCAGGGCGGTCTCCTGGCGGACCCGCTGTGCGAACGGCACCTGGTAGCCGGGCTCCACCGGGATCACCGCGTCGGGCACGGTTCCTCCGCTGGAGCAGTCCAGCAGGTCGACGCCACGCTCGGCGAGTAGTCGGGCCAGGGCCACGGTCTGGTCCGGGTCCCAGCCACCCTCCACCCAGTCGGTCGCCGAGACCCGCACCAGCAGCGGGCGGTCCTCCGGCCAGACCTCACGCACGGCGTCGACCACCTCGAGCAGCAGGCGGACCCGGTTGTCGAACGAGCCGCCGTAGCGGTCGGTGCGCTGGTTGCTCAGCGGGGAGAGGAACTGGTGCAGCAGGTACCCGTGTGCCGCGTGTACCTCGACCACGTCGAACCCGGCCTCCAGGGCGCGACGCGTGGCGTCCCGGAAGTCCGCCACCACCTTGGCGACACCGGCCTCGTCCAGCTCCTGCGGGCGCGGCATCGAACCGAAGGGCAGCGGGGACGGGGCCACCGTGGTCCAGCCGCCCTGTTCGGGTGTGGCGACACCACCGATCCAGGGCGCATTGGTGGAGGCCTTCCGCCCGGCGTGGGCGAGCTGGACCCCCAGCAGGGTGCCCTGCTCGTGGCCGAACCGGGTGATCCGGGACCATGCCTCGACCTGGGCGTCGTCCCACAGCCCGGTGTCGCCCGGGGAGATGCGGCCCTCGGGGGACACCGCGGTCGCCTCGGTGATCACCAGGCCGGCGCCACCCAGGGCGAACTGGCCGAGGTGCACCAGGTGCCAGTCGTTGGGCACTCCGTCGGTACCGGCGGAGTACTGGCACATGGGGGAGACCCAGATCCGGTTGTGGAACGTGGTGCCGCGCAGTGTGAACGGTCGGAACAGCTCTGCCATCCGCGGTCCTCCTGGTCGCGTGACCTTGTACTGCGACCAGCAACCCGCGGATTGCTGCTATTTCCGGATGTGGCAGGCCTCACCGCGGCGAGTGAGGAGTCCCGTGGATTCGCGGGCTCAGTGCTCCCGGCGGCGGGACTTGTTGATCCACGACTGGACCCGCTCCTTGGTGCGCGGATCACGGGCCGTCTTGGTCACCTTCTGCGTCACCTGTTGACCCTGTCGGCTGTTCATGAACTTCTTCAGCCGATCCATGAGCGACATGTCGTGCTCTCCCTCGTCTTCTGGACGTCAGGTCACGGGTGCCCGGTGCACACCGCATCCGGTGCGGGGAACTCGTGTCGTGCCCTCCAGCGATGCCCGGCGGACGGGGTCGTCAACCCCGTCGTCCGAGGATGGTGACGTGTGTCACTCCTCCCGGGTGGGGTCCGACAGGCGAACACCAGGTCTCCCACGAGGCCGCGGAGGACGCGATCCCACCGAGTACCGGATGGTGGCACCCCTTCAGCTGACCAGGTGCGCGGCTCGGTGGGTGAGCGTCCCGATGTCCTCCTCGGCCTTCTGCAGCAGTTGCTCGGCCAGATCGGCGAGTGCCCGGGCTCCGGCGACCTCCTCGCCGATTCGTGGCTCGGCAGGGTCGTTCGGGTGGCGGGCCGCCCGGCCACGCGCCCTCAGCTCGGTGCCGTCGCGGAGTCGGAGCAGGGCCGCCGCCCTGGTGTGTGTGCCGTCCTCGTCGAACTCGATCTCGACGTGCCAGCCTGCGACCTGCATCGTCGCCACCTCCCATCCCTCTCCCAGCGTGCGCCGGTCACTGCCGTGCCGCCACGCGGACGGAGGAGCACGCAACCCCGAACGGGTGAATTTCCGTCCCGGAGATGCCAGCTGCGGGGGAGTGCCTCGCACCTGGCACAGCCATGGGGTGAGAGATCTGCAACCACCGGGGTGTGCTGACGGGGCTCGTACCGGCCCTGGGCGTGCGGGATCGGCGGCGATCCCCGTGGCATCCACCCCACATCCGGCGGTGCCGGCACCGGTGGCCTTCGACTCCTGCGAGGTGATGCCGCAGGCCCTGTGGGACGCCGTCGCCCGTGAGGTGACCCCGTACGGGCTGTGCGGTCACGGTGGAACCGGTCTGCTCGCCCCCACCGACTCAGTTGGGCCGGTCGGGACGGACACCACGGAGTCCCGAACCGGCGCAGCCCCGGACCGCCCCGGCCCGGACCGTTCGACGACCAACGTGCACGAGGCCGGGGTGGACGAGCCCGACCCGGTCAAGACCGACGGGCGCCGGCTGGTCACCGTGCTCGGCGGGCGGCTCCGCGTGGTCGACCTGGTCACCCACGACCCGACGGCCACCCTCGCCGTGCTCTCCGTCGACCTGGCCCACGGCCTCGGGACAGGACTTCACCCAAGTCGTGATCCAGGTCACTCCGTCGGCGTGCTTGACCCTCACGTAACGGGAGGCCCCAGTCTGGGCGGGCAAGGGAAAGGGGGAACCGTGGGCTACTCGGTGGGGCAGGTCGCCCGGCTGGCCGGGGTGACCGTGCGGACACTGCACCACTACGACGAGATCGGGTTGCTCACCCCGAGCGAACGCACCGCCGCTGGCTACCGCCGGTACGGTGACGCCGATCTGGCGCGGTTGCAACAGATCCTGTTCTACCGCGAACTCGGGTTTCCCCTCGAGGAGATCACGGCCATCCTGGACGACCCCCAGGCCGATGCCCTGTCGCACCTGCGCCGGCAGCACGAGCTGCTGACCGAACGGATCGTCCGTCTGCAGTGGATGGTGGTGGCCGTGGAGAAGGCGATGGAGGCGCAGCAGATGGGTATCTCCCTGACCCCCGAGGAGCGGTTCGAGGTCTTCGGAGGCGAGTTCGCCGAAAAGTACGAGGAGTACCAGCAGGAGGCCGAGGAGCGCTGGGGCGACACCGACGCCTGGGCCCAGTCGCGGCGCAGGGTCGCGGGCTACACCAAGGCCGACTGGCAGCGGTACAAGGCTGAGCAGGAGGATTTCGGGCGGAGACTGCTCGCGGCCTTCCAGCGCGGTGTGGCGGCCGACAGCGAGGAGGCGATGGACCTCGCCGAGGAGCACCGTCGGATCATCAGCCGCTGGTTCTACGACTGCACCTACGAGATCCACCGCGGTCTTGCGGAGATGTACCTGGCCGACCCGCGTTTCACCGCGTACTACGAGGGGATCGCGCCCGGCCTGGCCCGGTTCGTCAGTGACGCGATCCGGGCCAACGCCGACCGGGCCGCAGCGCACTGATCCTCCGGAGGGCGTCTGTCCGGCCCCGGGCGCCCTCCGGCCGTCGGCCGTGGCCGCACGTCGACGGATCGACGCAGGCCCCGCCCGGGATGGGTGCATCCCTCTGCCGGGTCGCCGTCCGCCGTGACCTTGGACAGGATGGACCCATGCCTGCGCCGTCGACGGAGGGGCAGGGCGCGGCCGGTCCGCTTCCGGGAACGGATCCCCGGCGCTGGCGGATCCTCGCGGTGACCCTCGCCGCCGGGTTCATGGGCCTGCTGGACGTCAGCATCGTCAACGTCGCCCTGCCGTCCATCCAGCGGGGGGTGGGAGCCTCGGCCGGGGCCGTGCAGTGGGTGGTGTCCGGTTACGCGCTCACCTTCGGGCTGGCCCTGGTCGCCGGTGGACGGCTCGGCGACGTCCTGGGGCGGCGGCGGATGTTCCTGATCGCCCTCGTCGGGTTCACCGCAGCCAGCGCCCTGGTAGGCGCGGCACCGAACGTGACGGTGCTCGTGCTGGCCCGGCTGCTGCAGGGCCTGGTCGCGGGGCTGCTCACCCCGCAGAACACCGGGCTGATCCAGGACCTGTTCCGCGGGGCCGAACGCGGTCGGGCGTTCGGGCTGTTCGGTGCCACCGTGGGCATCTCCACCGCGGTGGGGCCGGTGATCGGCGGAGTGATCCTCTGGGCGTTCGGCGAGTCCCACGGGTGGCGCTGGGTGTTCCTGGTCAACGTGCCGATCGGTGTGGTCGTGGTGATCCTGGCCGCCCGGCTGCTGCCCGTGGGGCACCGCCGGCCGGGACGACTGCGTTCGGAGATCGACTTCGTCGGCGCGGTCGTGCTGGGCCTGGCGGTGCTGTGCGTGCTGCTGCCGTTGGTGCGGGCGGAGAGCGGGGGCCTGCTCACGCTGTGGTGGCTGTTCCCGCTGGCGGTGTTGCTCGGGGTGGTCCTGCTGCGCTGGGAGCGGCACGTCGTGCGCCGTGGGCGGGCACCGCTGTTGGATCCGCGCCTGTTCACCGGAACCCCCGGGTTCGTGCCGGGGGCGGTGTTGGGTGCGGTGTACTTCTGTGGGTTCACCGGCGTGTGGCTGGTGCTGTCGGTGTTCCTGCAGATCGGCCTGGGGTACTCGCCCCTGGTGGCCGGGCTCGCGGTGACCCCGTTCGCCCTGGCCTCGGCGGCCTCCTCCGCGGTCGCCGGGCGATTGGTGTTCCGCTGGGGCCGACGGGTGACCGTGACCGGGCTGCTCCTGATGCTGACCGGCATGCTCGGGGTCGCGTTCGCCGTGCTCCTGGCTGCTCCTGGCGCGACCGGCTGGGCGATCGCGCTGCCGTTGTTCGTCGCCGGCGCCGGGGGTGGGGCGGTGATCTCCCCCAACACCACGCTCACCCTGGAGTGTGTGCCCACGCGGATGGCGGGGGTGGCGGGTGCGGTGTTGCAGACCGGACAGCGCATCGGCACCGCGGTGGGTACCGCCCTGCTGGCCGGGGTGTTCCACGCGACCCTGGTCGGAACCGGCGACTACCCCCTGTCGGCGACGACCGCGGTGCTGGTCGCCGTGGGGCTGATCACGATCGCACTGGTGATCGCGTTGCTGGAGCTGCGGACACGTCGCGCCCGGGGCCGGGCGGCCCGCACCGTCCGGGAGACGGTCACCCCGCCCCTGGGACCCCGCCCTTCCGGCTCCGGGTGAACCGCTTCGGGGCTCGCCTTCCGCATCCGCCGGTGCCGATCCGTGCGCCCCGACGTCGCTCACCGGTGCGGGAGGCCCCTGCCCCGGACCGTCTCCACGGCGCGGAACCGGGATGAGGAAACCGGGGGCCACTCGACGGGCGGGTGGCCCCCGACGCGGTGAGACGCGGGCTCACCAGCCGCGGGCGCGCCACTCGGCCAGGTGCGGGCGTTCCCGGCCCAGGGTGGAGTCGTCACCGTGCCCCGGATAGAACCAGGTCTCGTCCGGCAGCACGTCGAAGATGCGGGACTCGACGTCGTCGATCAGCGAACGGAAGTTCTCCGGAGAGGTGGTCTTGCCCACCCCACCAGGGAAGAGCGAGTCCCCGGTGAACAGGTGCGGGTGACCGTGCGGGTCACGGTAGAGCAGGGCGATCGAGCCAGGGGTGTGGCCCCGGAGGTGGATCACCTCCAGCGTGCATTCGCCGACCTCGATCACGTCACCGTGCTCCACCAGACGGTCGACGGGCACCGGCAGCACGTCGGCGTCGGCGGGATGGGCGATCGTGCTGGCCCCGGTCGCCCCGGCCAGCGCGCCGAGCGCCTGCCAGTGGTCACGGTGCTGGTGGGTGGTGACGATCGTGGTCAGCTGGGGTCGGTCGGGGCCGTGCCCGATCAGGTCCAACAACCGCTCGGGATCGTTCGCCGCGTCGATCAGCAGAGCCTCCCCACTGTGCCGGCACGCCAGGAGGTAGGCGTTGTTGTCCATCGGGCCGACCGAGACCTTGGTGATGGTCAGCGCCTCCAGCGTGCGGCGTGCGGCCGGGCCACCCGGCTCGACATGGCCGGTGTACTCGTCCAGGACATCCACGGCCGCTCACCCTAGTCTCCGATCCGGCCACGGGCGCCGACCAGCTCACCATCGGTAGCCGGGTGTGTGCGCCGGGTCGCACTTGCCGACCCTGGGTGCGGCGGGAGGACGCCGTCACGCATACCCTCTGGATAATGTCTGCCGATCCTCGTGAACCGGGGTGGCGCCGCGAAGGGACCCCGGCCGTATCTCCACGCCCCTCGCAGCGTCGTATCAGCTGGGACGTCCTGCGGGTGTTCGCCGTGTTCTGCGTGGTCGTGCAGCACGCCACCAACCAGGGGCCGGCGAGCCACCCCGAGTTGGGGCCCATGCCGTTCCGGTTCTCGTTGCAGTTCGGGGCGAGCACGCTGCTGGTCATCTCGGCGTTCTTCGTGTGCGTCACGGTGCGGCGACACCACCCGCTGCAGTGGTGGTGGGGCCGGATCGCCCGGCTCACTCCCGCCTACCTGGTGGCCGTGCTGGTCACCTTCACGATCCTCCGGCTCGCCGACGTGCCGGGGTGGTACCAGCCGAACGAGAAGGACCTGTGGGGCAACCTCCTGATGCTGCAGAGCTGGTTGCCGGAGGTGCACTACGTCGACGGGGCCTACTGGACGCTCCCGATCCAGATCATGGCCTTCACCGCGGCGGCTCTGCTGTGGCCGACGGGGTGGATGCGAGGTTGGCGGGTGTCGGCGACCCTGTGGACGATCGTGGTCGCCCCGCTGGTGCTGCGCACTCTGCGCACCGACGACGCCCCACAGCTGGTGCGCTCGCTCTTCGACGGACTCGGCCTGCACCGGGCACACCTGTTCGTCGCCGGTGTGGCCATCTGGTTGCACAGCCGGGGCCGGATGCCGAGCTGGCACGTGGCCGCCCTCCTGCTGGGGGTGCTCGTGGCCCAGGAGATCCACTCCCAGGACCTCCCGTCGACCCTCGCCTTCGGTGTGATGCTCCTCCTGGTGTGGCTGGCCGCTGTCGGCCCCGACTGGCGGGTCGGGCCGCTGCGCCACCTGAATCGCCCGATCGTGTTCCTCGCCGGCATCTCCTACGGCATGTACCTGGTGAACCAGGAGATCGGCTACGTGCTGGCCCGGTATCTCGTCGAGCTGGGCGTGGGCCCGTGGGGACGGTTGGTCGTGGTGCTGGCGGCCGCGGTGGTCAACGGCTGGCTGCTCACCAGGTTGGTGGAGCGCCCGGCGCACCGCTGGCTCACCCGCGGCACGTCCGGTGGGGGTGGCGGTCAGATCCAGGCGGGCAGCTCGGGCAGGTCACCGGAGAGCCCCGCCCCGTCCCCGCGACCGGTCAGCCACGCCAGCATGTCGGCGACAGGTCCCCGGACGGAGAACCGTGGTGTGTTCGGGTCACTGCCGTTGATCTCCCAGCTGCGCTGACGCCCGTCCGGCAGCTCCGCGGTCAGGAGCAGGGACGGTACGTCGGGCCGTCCGTCGAACTCCCGCACCACGCTGTCGAGGAGTCCCTCGGTGTCCTCCGCGGGGAGGTCGCCGAACTCCAGCCCACAGTCCAGGTCGATCAGGTGGATCCACACCTCCTGCAGGCGGATCCACGGGATCTCCCAGGCCTGGAAGGCGGTTCCCCGGCTGCTCACCACCTCGGCCTGCCAGGCGCTCTCCGGCAGTTTCTCGGCGGCCACGGTGAACCGTTCGCAGGCTGCGATCAGGTCCTCCTCCAGCAGACGCCATGGCCGGTTGGCGCCCTCCTCGATGTCGGCGTCCCGATCCGCCCTGCTGGCGTACATCGGGTGTTCGACACCGGTCCTGGCCCAGGTCAGCAGATTGACCAGGGCGTCGGCGTTGCGGGCGAGGTGGCTGACCACGTGTCCTCTG
>DATCJU010000035.1:0-55167 GCA_036562635.1 Pseudonocardiaceae bacterium | reverse complement strand
GGTGAGCGTGGTGGGGCAGGTGGCGCGCCCCGGGCTGGTGACCCTGCCCGAGGGGGCCCGGGTCGCGGATGCGCTGGAAGCTGCGGGAGGTGCCCTTCCCGGCGCCGACCTGACCACGTTGAACCTGGCACGCCGGCTGTCCGACGGGGAACAGGTGCCCGTGGGTGTTCCACCGCCGCTCGACGCCACCACCGGTGACGGGATCTCCGGCGGCGGGGCGGGTGGTACGCCCCAGGGGAAGGTCAATCTCAACTCGGCGGGGGTGCAACAGCTGGACGCACTGCCGGGAATCGGTCCGGTGACCGCCCGGCGGATCGTCGAGTGGCGGGCCCGTAACGGTCGATTCCGCAGCGTGGAGCAGTTGCGGGAGATCGAGGGCATCGGTGAGGGGCGACTCGCCCGGCTGAGGGAACTGGTGACGCTGTGAGCGGGGGAGCGGTCCCTTCCCCGGCGTCGTCCTCGACCGGTGGAGGCGCACCGACCCCGGAGCATGTACCGGACCTGCGGCTGGTGCCCGCCGCGTTGGCCACCTGGTCGGTGGCGCTGCTGGGACTGCAGGTGGGATGGCAGGCCTCGGCGGTGACCGGTCTGTCCGCTGTTCTGGTCCTGTTGGTGCTGGGTGTCCACCCGCGGTGGCGCCGTCACCGTGCGGCCTGGGGAATCGGTGCGGTCTGCCTGATCACCACGGCTGGTGCGGTGGTGGTGTCCGTGGCGGTCCACCGCGCCGACACGCATCCGCTGCGGACGGTGGCGGAGCAGGGGGCGACCGCACAGCTACGGGTGGAGGTGACCCAGGACCCGGTGCTGTTGCGCTCACCCGGCTACGGGGAGCGGGCCGCCACGGTGGAGCGGGTGGTGGTCACCGCACGACTCCGGGCGGTGGAGTACCTGCCGACGTCGGCCTGGGAGCGGCTCGGTGCCGATCCCCCGTCGTCCGGAGCGCGGGTGGTGCTGTTCGCCCCTGCCGAGGGGTGGCAGGACCTGCTACCCGGCCACGAGGTCGGTGCCCGGGGTGTGCTCACTCCCACCACCCGGGGCGACCTCACCGTCGCAGCCCTGCAGGTGCGGGGGCCGCCTCGGGAGGTTCGACCGCCACCCTGGTGGCAGGACGCGGCGGGGGCGCTCCGCGCCGGGCTGCGTGCCGCGGCCGAGGTGCTCGACCAGGAGAGCGGCGGGCTGGTTCCCGCACTGTCCGTGGGGGACACCAGTGGTCTACCTGAGCGGGTGGTCGACGAGTTCCGCGCGGCCGGCCTGTCCCATCTGCTGGCGGTGAGCGGCGCGAACCTGGCCATCGTCTGCGGCGCGGTGCTGCTGTTGTTCCGGCCGCTGGGGCCGCGTCTGGCCGGGTGTGCCGCAGGGTTGGCACTGGTCGGCTTTGTCGTGCTGGCCCGTCCGGAGCCCAGTGTGCTCCGAGCGGGGGTGATGAGCGGTATCGCCCTGGTGGCCCTGGTGCTGGGGCGGACACGGGACGCCCTGGCGGCGTTGGCGGCGACGGTTCTGGTGCTGCTGCTGGTGGATGTCGAACTGGCGGTGGAGCCGGGATTCGCGCTCTCCGTCCTGGCCACCGGAGGGATCGTGCTCCTCGCACCCCGTTGGGCTGCTGTGTTGCACCGGCGTGGGGTGCCGCAGGGCCCGGCCGAGGCCCTTGTGGTGCCGGTGGCTGCGCAACTGGCCACCGCACCGGTGGTGGCCGGGCTCTCCGGACAGGTCAGCCTCGTCGCGGTGGTGGCCAATCTGCTCGTCACCCCGGCCGTGCCGCCGGTGACGGTGTGCGGGGTGGCCGCTGCGCTGCTCAGTGCCGTCCATCAGGGCGCGGCGGAGTTCGCGGTACGACCGGCGGGTCCGTTCGCCCACTGGCTGGTGGCGGTCGGGCGATGGGCCGCGGGCGTGCCCGGCGGGGTGCTGGACTGGCCGGTCGGGGTGACGGGCGGTCTCCTGCTGGCCCTGCTCCTCGTGACGGCCTGGGTCACGCTGCGCAGCCGTCGACTGCGGGCACCACTGGCCGCAGTACTGCTCGGGCTGCTGGTGGTCCTGGTACCGACACGGGTGGTGAACCCGGGCTGGCCCGTCCCGGGATGGGTCGTGGTCGCCTGTGACGTCGGTCAGGGGGACGCCCTGGTGTTGCGGGCGGGTGAGCCGGGGCGGGCCGTGGTGGTGGACACCGGCCCCGAGCCGGCCGCCCTGGACGCCTGCCTGCGCCGGCTGGGTGTGCACCGTGTTCCGCTCGTGGTGCTCACCCACCTGCACGCCGATCACGTGGGTGGGTTGGCCGCGGTGTTCGATGGGCGGGAGGTCGGGGCCGTCGCCACCGGGCCGCTGCGTCGTCCCGAGTGGGCCTGGGACCAGGTGCGGCGTCTGGCCGTCCGGGCCGGTGTCCCGGTGCTCACTCTGACCGCGGGACAGCGGCTCTCCTGGCCCGGGCTGACGCTGGACGTGCTCGGCCCACCCTCCTCGCCTGTGCCGGGCGACGGATCGGAGGGCGGGGACGGTTCGGCCGTCAACGACGCCTCCCTGGTGCTACGCGCCGGCACTCCCGTGGGTCGGGTGTTGCTCACCGGGGACGTCGAGATCGCCGGACAGATCCGGCTGCTCGGGTCGGGGGAGGACCTGTCGGCCGAGGTGTTGAAGGTCCCGCACCACGGTTCCCGCTACACACTGCCGGCCTTCCTCGCCGCGGTACATCCGCAGGTCGCGCTGGTGAGCGTGGGTGCGGGGAACGACTACGGACACCCCAGCCCGCTGGTCCTGGATGAGCTCGCCCGGGGCGGCACCCGGATCCTGCGCACCGACCGGGACGGGGACGTGGCGGTCACCGTCGACGCCGGTCGGCTGGCGGTCGTCCGCCGGGGTGATCCCCGGCCACCACCGCGCTGATCACCTCCACGACCGGGTCCGCCCGCAGGCCCGGTGCTGGTACGTCCGGACCCGCGGGCAGCGGTGCAGGCCGCCGGTCAGCTGCCGAGAGCCTGGCGTACCGCAGCGGTCGACGGCGGCACCGTGGCCCGTGGACCGACCCGGTCCTCCACGGCGTCCAGGGTCTTCAGCCCGTCCCCGGTGATCAGCAGCACGGTCTCCGCGTCCGGGTCGAGCCGACCGGTCTCCAGCAGCTTCTTCGCCGTGGCCACGGTGACCCCGCCCGCGGTCTCGGCGAAGATCCCCTCGGTACGGGCCAGCAGCCGGATGCCCTCGACGATCTCCTCGTCGGTCACGTCCTCCACCGCGCCGCCGGTACGGCGCACCACGTCCAGTACGTACGGGCCGTCCGCCGGCGCCCCGATGGCCAGGGAACGGGCGATGGTGTCGGGACGCACCGGACTGACCACGTCCTGGCCGGCCTTGTAGGCGGCGGACACCGGGGAACAACCGGTGGCCTGGGCCCCGAACACCTGGTAGGGCGTGGCCTCCACCAGCCCGAGCTCACCCAGTTCCCGGAACGCCTTGTCCACCTTGGTCAGCTGGGAACCGGAGGCCACCGGCACCACCACCTGCTGTGGCAGTCGCCACCCCAGCTGTTCGGCGATCTCGAAACCGAGGGTCTTGGAGCCCTCGGCGTAGTAGGGGCGCACGTTGACGTTGACGAACGCCCAGTCCTCGTGCTCGGCGGCCAGTTCGGTGGCCAGGCGGTTCACGTCGTCGTAGGTGCCGTCCACCGCGATCAGCGCCCCCTCGTACACGGCGGTGGTGAGCACCTTGGCTCGCTCCAGACTGGCGGGGATGAGCACCACCGACTCCCAGCCGGCCCGGGCGGCGGCCGCCGCCACCGCGTTGGCCAGGTTGCCGGTGGACGGGCAGGCCAGCACCCGGAACCCCAGGGCACGGGCCGCAGCGAGTGCCACCGCCACCACACGGTCCTTGAAGGAGTGGGTGGGGTTGCCGGTGTCGTCCTTCACCCACAGTCGCCTGACCCCCAGCGCGGCGGCCAGTCGGTCCGCACGTACCAGGCGGGTGCACCCCGGTTCGGTGTTGGGGTGGTCGGCCACGTCGGCCGGCACCGGCAGGAGCCCGCGGTACCGCCAGATGTTGTTCGGGCCGGCCTCGACGTCCTCCCGACGCACGGTCCCGAAGTCATAGCCCACCTCCAACGGGCCGAAGCACTCGGGACAGGCGAACTCCGCGGCGAGGGGACGTTCGTGGCCGCATTCCCGGCAGACCAGGGCACGAGCCGGGCCGAGATCCGGGGTGGACTGGGTGCTGGCGTCCGAGGACGCACCGATGGTGGTCGTCATTGCGAGGTCTCTCCTCATCTTTCCCGCTGTGCGGGTCGGACTTGGCACCGTGGTCGTCAGCGACCTCGCGAGGCGTGAACGCTGACGCCGGTTGCCGGGGCTTCGTCGGGCCGATCCCTCCGCCCCTCTGGATGAGCTGTCGATGTTCTGTTGTCCGCTCGGTCGGGCGGTGTCCGCCACGCTACGGCACCGTCCCCCACGCTGCCCACCCCTCGGTCCACATGCCGGGAGGTCACAGGGCATGTCACCCGGAAGGCCCCGGGACACGTCACCCGGGAGGCCGCACGGTGCGTCGGCCGCCCGTGCGAGGATGCCGCTGTGACCGCTCCTGTTGTCCGACCCGAACCGCTGCACCTGGTGGTCGGTGACGAGGAACTGCTGGTCGAGCGGGCCGTCGCCGCGGCCCTCGACTCGGCGCGACTGGCCGATCCGTCCGCCGAGCTGCGCCGGACCCGCGTGTCCGAGGTCACCCAGCACGAACTCGCCGAGCTGCTCAGTCCCTCCCTCTTCGCCGAGGGTCGTGTGGTCGTCCTGGAGGGAGCCCAGGACGCCAGCAAGGAGATCGCCGACGCCGTCGCCGCCTACTGCCGTCACCCGGCGGAGGGAGTCGTCCTGGTCGTCCTGCACAGCGGCGGTGGGCGGACCAAGGCCGGCAAGGACCTGCTGCAGGTGATGCGCAAGGCCGGGGCGCGGGTCACCGAGTGCCCCCGGATCACCAAGTCGTCGGAGCGGGAGGCCTTCGTCCGGGAGGAGGTTCGTCGCTCCGGTGGGCGGATCGACCCGAGCGGGGTGGCCGCGCTGATCGAGGCGGTCGGCTCGGACCTGCGGGAACTCGCTGCGGCGGTGTCCCAGCTCGTCGCCGACACCGACGGGCGGATCGACGAGGCCGCGGTCCGCCGCTACCACCGCGGCCGGGCCGAGGTGACCGGGTTCGTGGTGGCGGAGAAGGCGGTCAATGGGGATCGCGCGGGTGCGTTGGAGTCGCTGCGCTGGGCACTGCACCTGGGGGTGCCGCACGTCCTGATCGCGGACGCGCTCGCCGACGCGGTGCGCACCGTGGCCCGGGTGGCCGCGGTCGGTCGGGCCGACCCGTTCCGCCTGGCCGGGGAGCTGGGCATGCCGCCGTGGAAGGTGAAGAAGGCCCAGGCCCAGGCCCGTGGCTGGAATCCCGAGGGCCTGACCGTGGCCATGCAGCTGGTGGCCCGGGTCAACGCCGACGTCAAGGGTATGGCCGCCGACCCCGACTACGCCCTGGAACGTGCCGTGCTGGGGATCGTCGAGGCCCGGCAGCGGACCTGACCGGACCCGGAGCCTGCTCCACCCCCGGATGCCCGACACGCGACAGGGCCGCCCCCGACGTGTCGGGAGCGGCCCTGTGCAGGTCCGTGACGGCTCAGCTCATCTTGTTGTAGCGCAGGGCCATCGCCGACTTCTTGTTGGCGGCCTGGTTCGCGTGGATGACGCCCTTCGAGGCAGCCTTGTCCAGCTTGCGGCTGGCCTCGCGCAGCAGCACGAGGGCCTTCTCCTTGTCCCCGGCCTCGGCCGCCTCGCGGAACTTGCGGATCGCAGTCTTCACGGATGACTTGACGGCCTTGTTGCGCAGGCGGCGCTTCTCGTTCTGCTTGATCCGCTTGATCTGCGACTTGATGTTGGCCATGCGAATGCCCTCGTTCTTTCTGCTCGGAACGGATGCGCGCCGCGCTCACTCGGCCTTCGCGCGCCGGATGCGCGAAGTCTTCCTCCCCGGCGGAATGCCGCACGGCACGACGGAGGAATCCTAGACAACCCGGAGAAGGTCCTCCAAACCGTCCGGGCCTTCCGGCCACCTCGGGCGTCCTGCGCGGACGAGGCGTTCCGCCGGTCGGCCGCGGGGCGAGAACACCGAGATCCGGTTCACAGGTGATCTCCGCCATGGTCCGTCGGTCCCGGTGCTGTCGACACCTAGCGTCGGCGCGTGACGAGTGCTCTGGGCTGGCCCGGTTTCGCCGACGTCTCCCTGGCCGGCGTGTTGTTCCTGTGTGCCGCCGCCTTCCTGGCCGGTGCGGTGGACGCCGTTGTCGGTGGGGGCGGGCTGATCCAGCTTCCCGCACTGCTGCTGCTCATGCCCGGTGGTGAGGTGGTCCACTCACTGGCCACCAACAAGGTCGCCGCGGTGGTGGGCACCACCGCCGCGGTCCGCACCTACGCCAGGCGCACCACCGTCGTGTGGCGCTCGGCGCTGCCCATGGCACTGGCCGCGTTCTGCGGTTCGGTGGGTGGGGCGGCCGTCGCCAACGCCCTCCCCACCGGGGTGCTCAACGTGGTCGTGCTGGTGGCGCTGGTCGGGGTCGGCCTCTACACCTGGTGCAGACCGGAACTCGGGGTGCACGAGTCCCGACGGTTCGACGGGCCCGGTGAACTGGTGGTGCTGCTCGTCGGTGGGGCGACGATCGGTTTCTACGACGGGATGGCCGGTCCCGGCACCGGGTCGTTCCTGGTGTTCCTGCTGGTCGGTGTGGTCGGTTATGCGTTCCTGCGCGCCTCCGCCACGGCCAAGCTCGTCAACTGCGCCACGAACGTGGGGGCCCTGGTCTTCTTCGTGCCGGCCGGCAAGGTGTTGTGGGGGCTGGGCCTGGTGATGGCCACCTGTAACGTCGCGGGCAGTGTGCTCGGCGCGTCGCTGGCGGTGCGCCGGGGGTCGCTGTTCGTACGCCGGGTGTTCCTCACCGTGGTGGCCGCCCTGGTGGTCAGCCTGGGCTGGAAGGTCGCCGTCGGCGCCTGAGTCACCGGGCGGTTGTCCGGCCCGGTGCGGGGTGTGGTGGTCGCGGTACGTCGACCGCCCGTATCCGGAAGTCCGGGTACGGGCGGTCGGTGGTCACTTCTTCTTCTCCTGTTCGAGGCCGGTCTGGTCCCGAGCGACCTGCTTGCGTGGACGTCCGCGGCGGGCGGGTTTTCCGACGTCGGAGGGCAGGCGCCCCGCCTCGGCGAGTGCCCGTCGCAGCAGGAACTCGATCTGGGCGTTCACGCTGCGCAGCTCGTCGGCCGCCCATCGGGCCAGGGCGTCGTGTATCGCCGGGTCCAGGCGGAGCAGGAAGCTCTTGCGTTCCGGCATGGCTCGGCGTCAGTGGTAGAGCGACCCGGTGTTGACGACCGGCTGCGTCGACCGGTCGCCGCACAGGACCACGAGCAGGTTGCTCACCATGGCCGCCTTGCGCTCCTCGTCCAGATCCACCACGTCCTGCTCTGCCAGCCGCTGCAGCGCCAGCTCGACCATACCCACTGCTCCCTCGACGATCCGCTGACGCGCGGCCACCACCGCGCTGGCCTGCTGTCGCTGCAGCATGGCCTGGGCGATCTCGGGGGCGTAGGCCAGGTGGGTCAGCCGGGACTCGATGATCCGCACGCCGGCGGGCCGCACCCGTGCGGTGATCTCGGCGCTGAGCTTCTCGGTGATCTCGTCGGCGTTCTCGCGCAGCGACAGGCCGGGCTCACCGTGGCTGTCGTAGGGGTAGCTGGTCGCCACGTGCCGCACCGCGGTCTCGGTCTGCGTCTGCACGAACTCGACGAAGTCGTCCACCGAGAACAGTGCCTGGGCGGTGTCGGCGACCTGCCACACGACCACGGCGGCGATCTCGATGGGGTTGCCGTCCGCGTCGTTGACCTTCATCACCGCGCTCTCGTGGTTGCGGATCCGGGTCGACACCCTGCGTCGAGTGGTGAACGGGTTCACCCAGCGCAGCCCGTCCGTGTGCACCGTCCCGGTGTAGCGGCCGAGGAACTGCAGCACCCGTGCCTCTCCGGGGTTCACCGGGGTCAGCCCGGCCCCGGCGAGTGCGGCCAGCAGCACCAGGACGCCGCCGAGCACCATGCCCACGATCCCCAGGCCCCAGGGGACCGAGCCGATGAGCAGTGCGGTCCCGGCCAGGCCCAGCACCACGGCGGCACCGAACATCGGTAGCCCCGGCAGGTGGAAGGCGGGGCGCTCCTGCACCGTGGGAGCCGGCATCTCCACGCTCGTCTCCGCCGTTGTCGGCGTGTTCGCCAGTTCGGCCATCGCTCTGTCTCCTCAGCTCAGGTGGAGAACGTGTTGTCACAACCCTAGCAAAGTGATATCACTTTTTCAGCGGCGAACACCAGGAGGTGTCACGAGCGGAGGGGGTGGACACGTGGAACCGCTACCGGGACCGGAGGAACTGGCCCGTCTCGGCGAGGCCGTGGTGGCAGGGGACACCCCGGCGCTGCGGCTGGTCGGCCTGTGTCGGACGTTCGGCGACAGGACCGTGGTGGACCACGTGAGCCTGACCGTGCCACGTGGCTCCTTCTTCGGACTGGTCGGGCCCGACGGCGCCGGGAAGACCACGACGCTGTCCATGGGAGTCGGGCTGCTGCGCCCCGACGCGGGCAGTGCCCACATCCTCGGCGTGGACGTCTGGGAGGACCCGGACCGGGCCAAGGCGCTGGTGGGGGTGCTCCCGGACGGGCTGTTCCTGCCGGAACGGCTCACGGGGCGTGAGCTGCTCACCTACACCGGGCTGCTGCGTGGACTCGACCCCGGGACGGTGGCGCGGCGCGCCCGGGAACTGGTCGAGGTGCTGGAACTCGACGAGGCGGCCCGCACCCTGCTCGTGGACTGTCCGGTCGGTACGCGCAAGAAGATCGGCCTGGCCGTCGCCCTGTTGCACGCGCCACGGCTGTTGGTGCTCGACGAGCCGTTCGAGGCGGTCGACCCGGTCTCGGCCGTCACCATGCGTGCCGTTCTGCGTCGGTTCGTCGCCGACGGCGGCGCGGTCGTCCTCGCCGGCCACGAGGTGGCTCCGGTCGAGCACCTGTGCGACCACGTCGCGGTGATCGCCGACGGGCGGGTGGTCACGAGCGGACCGCTCGAGCAGGTCCGCGGCGACCGAGGCCTGGGGGAGACGTTCGTGGGGCCGGTCGGTGGCCGCGCCGGAGGGGGAGGGAGATCGTCGTGGTCGGTGTCCTGATCCGGATGCGGCTGTGGTTGCTGCGCCACACGTTGCGTGGCCACACCCGCGCCGTGATGTTCGTCTCCGGTGGAGCGGTCGTTCTGGCCGTCGCCGGGATCGGCGTACTGGTGGTCTCCACCGATCCGGCGGTGCTGTTGCCCTCGAGCTGGGCCGCGGCGGCCGTGGAGGCCCTGGTGGTGACGGCCCGGGGCGGCTGGGTGCCGGTGGTCGGTGCGCTCGCCGGGGCGACCGTGCTGGTGGTGCTCCTGGGGCGGCGGATGACGACGGCCCCGTCGGCTCGATCGCGGAACACCCGGGCGAAGGCCGGCACCGGTCGTTTCCTGGCCGGGCTGCCCGCCGGCCCGGTGGGGGCGGTGGCCGCGAAGGAGATACGCACCTGGTGGCGGGATGCGCGGCGCCGTTCCGCCCTGCTGCCGTCGTTGCTCGTCGGGCTGGCGCTGCCGGTGATGCCGATACTGGCCGGTCGGACGGACGGCCTGGGCGACATCGGCATGATGCCGTACGCCGGAGCCGTCGTGGCCGCCTTCGCCTGCCTGAGCTCGGGAAACCCCTACGGCCTCGACGGTGCCGCCCTGCGGCACACCCTCGTGATGCCCGCCGCGATCCGTGCCGACGTGCGCGGTCGGCAGCTGGCCTGGCTGCTCCTCGTCGGACCGGTCGTGCTGCTCGCCGCGGGAGCGCTGCCCGCCATGACCGGACGCCCCGACACCTACCCGTGCGTGCTGGGTCTCGTCGCGGCGCTGCTCGGCGGGGGATCGGGACTGGTGGTGCTGTTCTCGGTGCGCGCCACGTTCCCGGCGCCCGGCCGGCGGGCCGGTTCGTCCACGACCGAGGGTGTGCCCGGGCGCGGCACGGGGTTGTCGCAGGTGGGGATGGCCCTGGCGCTGGCGTTGCTGGCCCTGCCCGAGGTCGGGTTGACACTGCTCGGCCGGGTGACCGGTTCGATGCCGGTGCAGTGGCTGGCGGTGCCGGTGGGTCTGGGGATCGGCGTGCTCGTCTGGTGGTGGGGCGGCCGACTGGCGGTCGACCGCCTCGCCGAGCGGGGCCCCGAGTTGGTGGACACGGTCCGCACCGGGTGACCTGTCGGGGCCGGCACACCCTCCGGTCCCGAGCCGTGGTTCCGGGGACCGGGACCCGCGGTACTCCGGGGAACCGGAGGGGTGGTCCTGCGATCAGGCCGGGCGACGTGCGGTCAGCTGGACGGCGGGGCCCATCCGACCACCGTGCTCCCACTCGCTGGTCACGATGTCGGTGAGTCCCGCCTGTTCCACCTCGGTGCGCAGCCGGGACACGGTGATCCCGGCCAGTTCCAGTCCGCTCCGGTGTGTGGAGAGCACGAGCCGGCCGCCGGGGCGCAGCACGCGACACAGTTCACCGAACCCCGTGGGGCGGTCGGGCCAGAACTGCACGTTGTTGACGGTGATCACCACGTCGACCGATCCGTCGGGTTGGCCGGTGGCCTCGGCGCTGCCGTCCCGCAGCTCCACCCGGCCCGTGCGGATCAGGTCGGCGCAGTGCTGTCGTGCCAGGTCCCGCATGGTCTCCGACGGTTCCACGCCCACGGCGCGGCCACCGGTCGCCGCCTCGGCGGCCGCTCGCAGTCCCACTCCGGGGCCGGGACCGACCACCAGCACGGTCTCGCCCGGCCGTACCGCGGCCAGGGCCACGGTGTGCTGTTCGACGGCCGCGTTGGACCGGGCCATCAGCGCGCCTCCGATCCGGCCGGGCAGCCCCCGGGGGTGGGCGAAGAAGGGATCGAGCAGACGGACCATGAGTGACTTCACGTGTCCAGCTCAGCACGTGAGCGTGGTCCGGACATCGGGGAATGACCCGGATATACAGGTCCGGTTCCCCGGCATGGGACGATGGGGGGAGACCTGTCCGCTTGCGCGAGGAAGCCCGAGTGAGCACGTTCGCCGACACCACGTTCACGCCACCGGAGCAGATCCGGAACTTCTGCATCATCGCCCACATCGACCACGGCAAGTCGACGCTGGCCGACCGGATGCTGCAGCTCACCGGCGTGGTCGACGAGCGCAGCATGCGCGCTCAGTACCTGGACCGGATGGACATCGAGCGCGAGCGCGGCATCACGATCAAGGCACAGAACGTCCGCCTGCCGTGGACGGTGGACGGCGCCGACTACGTGCTGCACCTGATCGACACCCCGGGCCACGTGGACTTCACCTACGAGGTGTCCCGTTCGCTGGCCGCCTGCGAGGGAGCGATCCTGCTGGTCGACGCCGCCCAGGGCATCGAGGCCCAGACGCTGGCCAATCTGTACCTGGCGCTGGAGCACGACCTGACCATCATTCCGGTCCTGAACAAGATCGACCTGCCCGCCGCCGATCCGGACAAGTACACCGCCGAGCTGTCGCACATCATCGGCTGTGACCCCGAAGAGGTGCTGCGGGTCTCGGCGAAGACCGGTGTCGGGGTGAAGGAGCTGCTCGACGAGGTGGTGCGCCGGGTGCCGCCGCCGCAGGGCGACCCGGACGCCCCCGCCCGGGCACTGATCTTCGACTCGGTCTACGACACCTACCGGGGCGTGGTCACCTACATCCGGGTGGTGGACGGCAAGATCAATCCGCGTGAGCGGATCCGGATGATGTCCACCGGGGCCACCCACGAGCTGCTGGAGGTCGGCATCATCTCGCCGGAGCCCAAGCCGTGTGCGGGCCTGGGCGTGGGCGAGGTCGGCTACCTCATCACCGGGGTGAAGGACGTCCGCCAGTCCCGGGTGGGCGACACCGTGACGACCGAGCGCAACAGCGCGCCCGAGCCGTTGGGCGGCTACCGCGACCCCAAGCCGATGGTCTACGCCGGTCTGTACCCGGTGGACGGCTCGGACTACCCCGAGCTGCGGGAGGCCCTGGACAAGCTGCGCCTCAACGACGCGGCGCTCACCTACGAACCGGAGACCTCGGCGGCACTGGGCTTCGGCTTCCGCTGCGGCTTCCTCGGCCTGCTCCACCTGGAGATCACCCGGGACCGCCTGGAACGCGAGTTCAACCTGGACCTGATCTCCACGGCGCCCAACGTGGTCTACCGGGTGGTCATGGAGGACGGCACCGAGCACGTGGTCACCAACCCGTCGGACTGGCCCACGGGCAAGATCCGCGAGGTGCACGAGCCGATCACCAAGTGCACGATCATCACGCCGTCCGACTTCGTCGGCACGATCATGGAGCTGTGCCAGAGCCGGCGCGGCCAGATGACCGGCATGGACTACCTGTCCGAGGACCGGGTGGAGCTGCGCTACACCCTGCCGCTCGCCGAGATCATCTTCGACTTCTTCGACGCGCTGAAGTCCCGCACCCGCGGCTATGCGTCGCTGGACTACGAGGAGGCCGGCACACAGACCGCCAACCTGGTCAAGGTGGACATCCTGCTGCAGGGCGAGCCGGTCGACGCTTTCAGCGCCATCGTGCACCGTGACGCCGCCTACGCCTACGGCACCAAGATGACCAGCAAGCTGCGTGAGCTGATCCCGCGGCAGCAGTTCGAGGTGCCGATCCAGGCCGCCATCGGCTCCCGGGTGATCGCCAGGGAGACCATCCGCGCCCTGCGCAAGGACGTCCTCGCCAAGTGCTACGGCGGTGACATCACCCGGAAGCGCAAGCTGCTGGAGAAGCAGAAGGAAGGCAAGAAGCGGATGAAGATGGTAGGCCGGGTCGAGGTGCCGCAGGAGGCGTTCGTGGCGGCCCTGGCCACCGACGAGGCGGGGGACAAGAAGGGCAAGAAGTGAAGCCGGCGTGTCCCGGTGGGTCGGCGTCGGCCCGCCGGGACACGCCCGTGCCCGGGCGTTCCGGCCGCGGACACCCCGTGCGGCCGGTACCCGCGCTCGTCGCGCACCGGGTGTGGCGTCCGTCGTGGAGCGCGGTACCGGCCACGATCACGGACTACGGTGCGGGACGTGTTGACCAAGCTGCGCATTCCGATCGTGGCCGCACCCATGGCCGGTGGCGCCAGCACGCCCGAACTCGTCGCCGCGGTGAGTGGTGCCGGGGGATTCGGTTTCCTGGCCGCCGGCTATCTCACCCCGGACGCGCTGGCCGGACAGATCGGCAGGACCCGCGAGCTCACCGAGGCTCCCTTCGGGGTGAACCTGTTCGTCCCCGGACCGGACTCGGCCGCCGACCTGGAGGCGTACCGGCGGCGGTTGCGCGTCGAGGCGGGCCGCCTCGGGGTCGAACCGGGCGAGCCGCGCTGGGACGACGACGCCTACTCGGCCAAGCTCGAGGTGGTGCTGGCCGAGCGGGTGCCGGTGGTGTCGTTCACCTTCGGCTGTCCCGAGCCCGCGGTGGTCGAGCGGGTGCACGCGGCGGGGGCGCAGGTGGTGGTCACCGTGACCACCCCCGACGAGGCACGTCGGGCGGCCGCGGTCGGCGCGGACGCGGTGTGTGTCCAGGGAAGTGACGCGGGTGGGCATCGGGGGGTGTTCACCGACGACGGCACCACCCCGGGCGGTGGGGAGTTGTACGGGACGCTGGCCGCCCTGCGGTTGGTGACCGCCGCGGTGGAGCTGCCGGTGATCGCGGCCGGCGGGTTGGTGCACGGCGCGGACGTCGCCGCGGTGCTGGCCGCGGGTGCGGTCGCCGCCCAGCTCGGCACCGCGTTTCTGCGCTGTCCGGAGGCGGGAACCGGTGCCACGTACCGGGCCGCCCTGGCCGCCGGTGGACGAGCCACCGCGCTGACCAGGGCGTTCACCGGGCGCCCGGCACGTGGCCTGGTCAACCGGTTCCTGGTGGAACAGGGACCCCACGCGCCCGCGGCGTATCCGCAGGTACACCACATGACCCGGCCGCTGCGCGCAGCGGCGGCAGTGGCCGGGGACGTGGAGGGACTGCATCTGTGGGCCGGCCAGACCTACACCCTGGCCCAGGAGGTGCCGGCAGCGGAGCTTGTGGCCAGGCTGCACGAACAGGCCGCGGCGGCGCTGGTGGCGGCGCAGCGGCGACTGGGCCTGGAGCCCGGCACCCGTTGAGCGGGTGCCGGACCCTGTTTCGAGGCGACTTCGGTGCACGGGGCGGTGGCGGTTGCCCGCCGCCCCCGGCCGGCCGGTCGTCAGTCGACGGCGGTCTCGGCCTGGTTCTCGGCCTTGGCCAGCTCGGACTTGCGGTACGAGTAGGTGAAGTAGATGACCATGCCCAGGAGGAACCACAGGCCGAAGCGCACCCACGTGGTCACCGTCAGCTCGCTGATCAGCCACAGCGAGAAGACGATGCCGATGATCGGGGTCACCGGCATGCCCGGGCACCGGAAGGTGCGCGGCAGGTCCGGCCGTCGGTAGCGCAGCACGATCACCGCGACCGAGACCACCACGAAGGCGAGCAGGATACCGATGTTGGTCAGCTCGGCGGCCTCGTTGATCGGGGTGAATCCGGCGATCAGCGCCGACGCCACACCGGCGATCCAGGTGACACGGTGCGGCACCTTGCGCTTGGGGTGGGTGGCGGCGAACCACTTGGGCAGCAGGCCGTCGCGGCTCATCGAGAACCACACCCGGGTGACGCCGAGCATGAAGGTGAACAGCACGGTGATGATGCCCAGCACCGCACCGACGGAGATCACGGTGGCCAGGCCGGGCAGGCCCACCGCGGCGAACGCCTCGGCGAACGCGCTCTCCCCGTCGATCTGCTGGTAGTTCTGCATGCCGGTCAGCACCAGACAGGCCAGCACGTACAGCACCATGGCGATGGCCAGGGACAGCACGATGGCCTTGGGCATGTGCTTCTGCGCGTCCTTGGACTCCTCGGCCGCGGTGCTCATGGCGTCGTAGCCGAACACGGCGAAGAACACGGTCGCCGCGCCGGTGATCGCACCGCCCACACCGAACGGGAAGAACGGCGTGTAGTTGTCGGTGTTGATGTAGAACACGCCCACACCGATGACCAGCAGCACCACGCCGACCTTCAGCCACACCAGGAAGGTCTCCACCCGCGCCGAGTTCTTGATGCCCAGGTTGAGCAGGAACGCGATGAACAGGCAGAGCAGCACGGCGAACAGGTCGACCTTGTAGGTGCCCGGAGCCACACCCGCGGGTTCGGTGCCGGGGGCGCCCAGCATCCAGGCCGGCAGGGTGATGCCGATCTTCTCCACGAAGAACGAGAAGTAGCCGGAGATGCCGATGGCGACCACCGCCACGATCGCGGTGTACTCCAGCAGCAGGTCCCAGCCGATGAACCAGCCGACGATCTCACCGAGCACGGCGTAGCCGTAGGTGTAGGCCGACCCGGCCTTGGGGATCAGCCCGGCGAACTCGGCGTAGGCGAATGCGGCTGCGGCACTGGCCACCCCGGCCACCAGGAAGGAGATCAGCACCGCCGGACCGGCCGTCTTGTTGGCGACGGCGCCGGCCAGCGAGAAGATGCCGGCTCCGATGATGCCGCCGACACCGATGGCGGTGAGCTGCCACAGACCGAGCGAGCGGGACAACCCGCCCCCGTGCTCGCTCGTGATCTGCTCCACAGGCTTGCGGCGGAAGATCCCGGTTCCACCGCCGTTCAGCCCATGAGTTGAGGTCATGTCAACTCCTCTAGGCGCACTGTCGTGTGCCAGGTACGGGACCCCGCATGCGTCGATCCGGTACTACCGGACCGAGAACGTCGACCGGGAGCACATGACCTCGACGGAACGTGGCCGCTGTGCATGCGGGGGAGGATCGTCGCACGTGGGGTACCGGTGTCGGCTGGTGGCCGACCCCCGGCGATGGTGCGGGAGGATACCTACGCCGAGGGGGTTGCGGGAGGGGTCCGTGAGAACCACTGCAACCGCGGCTCGACGATCCGGCCGTCGTGCCGGGGATCTGGACCGGTGGAGAACGACCGCTGGTAGGAACATCTCGCGGGCCTGCTGTGCTGATGGAAACAGTGATTGCCGACGACGGGAGGTCATGCGTGCGCCTCGAGGTGTGGTCCGACGTGGTGTGCCCGTGGTGCTACATCGGCAAGCGCCGTCTGGAGCGAGCGCTGGAGCAGTGGCGGGACGCCGGTGGTGAGGACGTCGAGGTGGTGTGGAGGCCGTTCCAGCTCGATCCGGACGCACCGAACGACGCCATGCCGGTACCGCAGGCCCTCGCCGAGAAGTTCGGCGGCGGTGCCCGGCAGGCCATCACGCACGTGACCCGCGTCGCCGCGGAGGAGGGCCTGGAATACCGGATGGACCAGGCGGTACGGGCCAACACCTTCGCCGCCCACCAGGTGATCGCGTTCGCCTACCGGCAGGGCGGTGCGGAACTGCAGGGCGCGGTGAAGGAACGGTTGCTGCGGGCGCACTTCTGCGAGGGAGCCAACCTGGGGGACAGCGCGGTGCTGGACAAGCTGGCCGCCGAGGCCGGGCTGGAGGGTGTCGGCGCGGTCCTGGACGAGGGAACGCTGGAGAAGGAGGTGCGCGCCGAACTGGCCGAGGGACTGACCATCGGGGTGCGTTCGGTGCCGACCTTCGTGGTGGGCCGACGGGCCGTGGCCGGGGCCCAGGAGCCCGAGGTGTTGCTCACCCTCCTGCGTGAGGGCGAGGGGAGCCGGAAGTAGCTCCTTCCCGGCCGGCCGGCCGGTCCGGTGCGACGGGTGTGCCGGGAACGATGCGGGTGGGCCCGTCCGGGTTCGTGCCCGGGCGGGCCCACGTTGTCCGCCTGTCGCCGGCGTGCGTGACGCTCAGCGGGTGAACACGATCTTGCCGGAGGTCTCGCCGTCCAGCATGGCGCGGAAGCCCTCCGCTGCGCGTTCCATGGGCAGCTCCAGTCCGATACGCGGCCGCACCCTGGTGAGGTTCAGGAACGACATCAGGTCGGACAGCTCCCGTCGGGTGCCCATGGTGGAGCCGACCACGCGGAGCTGCAGGAAGAAGATCCGCTGCAGTTCGGTCGCGGTGGCGTCCCCCGTGGTGGCTCCCGAGGTCACCAGGGTCCCGCCCGGCTTGAGGCACTTCACCGAGTGCGACCAGGTCGCCCTGCCGACGGTCTCGAAGACCGCGTCCACCCGTTCGGGCAGCCGGGCCCCGGGCTCGAAGGCGCGGTGCGCACCGAGCTTCTCGGCCAGCGCCCGCTTCTCCTCCGTGCGTCCGGTGGCCCACACGCGGAAGCCGGCGGCCCGACCCATCTGGATCAGCGCGGTGGCCACACCGCCGGAGGCGCCCTGCACCAGCATGGTCTGCCCGGGGCGCAGCCCGGACTTGACGAACAACATCCGGTAGGCGGTCAGCCAGGCGGTGCCCAGGCAGGCGGCCTCGGCGAACGACAGCGACTCCGGCTTGGGCAGCACGTTGCTCCTGGGGACCACGACGGTGTCGGCGAACGTGCCCTGGTACTTCTCGGTGAGCAGGGTGCGCCGGGGATCCTCCGTCGGGTCACCTTCCCACGTGGGATCCCCGACCACCGGGTAGATCACGACCTCGGTGCCGTCCGGCAGCACACCGGCCCCGTCGCAACCCAGGATCATGGGGAACTGGTCGGGCTTGATGCCCACCCCGCGCAGCGTCCAGATGTCGTGCAGGTTCAGGCTCGCGGCGCGGACCCGAACCGGGACCCACCCGTCCGGCACCTGCGGGTCCGGGCGCTCCCCGACGACGAGAGCGGACAGCGGGTTCTCGGGTTTGGGTTCTGCGGCATAGACGGCGAACATGCCGGCAACCTACCCGGACACCCCCGTACAGTCCTGTGATCGGAGTCACGGAGAGTGGGGGCGTACTCTCCAGGTGTGCTGGGCTGGTTGACCGAGTGGTGGGACGACGTCGAGCTGTGGGTGGCACAGCTGTGGTTCCCGTTCCAGGTCACGCTGGTGCTCGGCGTGCTGGTACCGGTGTGCTGGGTGGCGGCGTGGCTGCTCGACCGGGGGGTGGACCAGGTGTCCGCCGTGGTCACCCGGGTCCGGGACGCCGAACCACCGCTGGGTGGGGCGTTCGACGCCGGGCGGGTGGAGCGGAGCACGCCCGGTGAGGGTCAGTCGATCGAGTCCACGGCCGGTTCGTAGGCTAGGTTGAGTGATCCCTCGCAAGCGCATCACCGCGGCACTGGTCGGGCTCGTCGCTCTCGTCGTCGGTACCTGGCTCGTTCAGGGTCTGGGCGGTGACGACACCGGAGGGTCCACCGGCACGGTGCCCGGTATCACCCGGCAGAGCGACCCCGCACCTGCCGAATCCTCCGGGCCGGCGGAGCCGGGCGATGCGGTCGCGAGCGTACCGGGAGCGGAGTCCGGACTCCCGGTGCGACCACTGTCCGCGTTGCCGCCCGAGGCGGCCCACACCTGGGAGTTGATCCAGAAGGGCGGCCCGTTCCCCTACTCCCGGGACGGGATAGTGTTCGGCAACCGGGAGGGCATCCTGCCGCGCAAACCCTCCGGGTACTACCACGAGTACACGGTGCCCACCCCCGGCTCACCCGATCGCGGGGCACGCCGTCTGGTCACCGGAGAGGGTGGCGAGGTCTACTACACCGCGGATCACTACGCATCGTTCGTGGTGGTGGATCCGCGACGATGACGAGGGACACGGAGGGCGACGTGAACGGTGAGCGGGCGGTGCGGGCGAGCCAGGCGGCCGAGGAGGCCCGCCGCCGCGGCGCCGAACCCCACCTGGTCGACGGGACCGCGCTCCGCAGCAAACGGGACGCCCTGGACGCGATCGCCCGGGCGCTGTCCTTCCCGTCCTATTTCGGCCACAACCTCGACGCGCTCTACGACAGCCTCACCGACCTGTCCTGGCTGCCGGACACCGAGCACGTGCTGATCTGGAGCCACCACCGGGTGCTCGCCCAGCACGATCCGGCGGCCTACCAGGGGATCCGTGCCGTGCTGGACGATGCGGTCGCGGAGGCCGGACGCCACGGCCGCCGGCTCACGGTGGTACTCACCGACGACTGATCGGCGGCCCGACCGACACGGGCCGCCGATCAGTCGTCGGATGCGTCGGTCAGTCCTGTGGCACCCAGCGCGGAGGCCGTTTCTCGGCGAAGGCGCGGATGCCCTCCTGCCCCTCCTCGCTGGCGAAGTGCTTGGCGGACAGCTCCAGCATGTCCGCGAAGTCCTCGGCCATGGTGGCCGCGCGCGGCCGGCGCAGCATCGCCTTGGTGGCGGCCAGCGCCTGCGGGCCGCCCAGGGCCAGCATGTCGGTGTACCGGCGCACCTCGGTGTCCAGCTCGGCGGGATCCACCGCCGAGTTGATCAGACCGATGGCCACGGCCCGTTCCGCGTCGAACCGCTCCCCGGTCAGGAACAGCTCGTGCGCCGCCCGGGGCAGCAGTCGGGGCAGCACGGTCACCGAGATCACCGCCGGCACCACACCGATCCGGACCTCGCTGAACGCGAAGTTCGCCTCCCGCGACGCCACCGCGATGTCGCAGGCCGCCACGATACCCACCCCGCCCGCGCGGGCCGGGCCGGCCAGGCGGGCCACCACGGGCTTGGGGTGCGTCCAGATCTGCTCCAGGATCGCGGGGAACTCGTTGACCCCCTGGTTCTGGGCGCTCGCCCCCCGCGACTCCTTCAGGTCCATACCGGAGCAGAAGACCGGGCCGGTGTGGGTGAGCACCACGACCCGCACCTCGTCGTCCTGGGCCGCCGTGGTCAGGTGGTCCCGCAGTTCCCGGCGTACCTGCGCGGACAGTGCGTTGCGGTTGTGCGGGGAGTCCAGGGTGATCGTCGCGACGCCGCGCTCGACCCCGTAGTGCACCAGCTCCACCTGCTCGTTGGCCATGAGCCCGCACCCTACTGATCGGCCTGTGGCTGTCAACGGAGCCTTGGCGTGTGCCACAACCCCGGGTGGCCCGGGACCGGATCGTTCAGCCCTCCAGGCGTTGCGCCAGGTTCACGGGGCTCGGGGCGGGGAACGGTGGCTCCGGTGCCCTCGGGGTGGCACCCAGGTGCTCGCCGAGCACGTGCAACGCCAGGGCCACGGCCGGTGGCAGCCCCCGGGGATCGGTCGAGAAACGCCGCCACAGCTCCACCAGGCGCTGCTCCACCCCGGTCGGCTCCTCCGGGGCGGGGCGCCGGGCCGGTGCCTGCCCGGTCGTCGTCGGGACCGCCGTCGTCGGAGGGGGTGTCGTCCGGCCCGACGGTCCGGAGGGCTCGTGCGGGGAGCCGGTGGTCGGGTCGGGATCGGCCTCCGGAGCGGATGGTTCGGTGGGCGCGGCGGCCGTCCGGTTCGGGCCGACCGGGTAACGCCGGAGCCAGTCCGGATCGGTGGGCGGGTTGGGGCCGAAGGCGGCGATCGCATCCAGGCCCAGCTGCTCGACGACATTCCGCAACTCCAGCCGGTCCAGCCAGCGCTGGGGCAACACCTGGGTGCCCCACTGCGCCCCCAGCAGGTTTCCGCAGATCGCGGCCACGGAGTCGCTGTCGCCGGAATGGTTGATCGACACCTGCATGGCCAGCTCGAAGTCGTCCCCGGCGACCAGCGCGGCACACACGGCCATCGCCAGGGCCTCCTCCGCGACCCAGCCCAGTCCCAGCTCCTGCTCGACCTCCTCGGGAGTGGGCACGCCCTGCCCGGCCACGGCGAGGGCCCGGTGCATCGCGTCCACGGTCTCCTCGTGCCCGGGCCAGCCGCCCAGTTCGGCCAGGACCGCGTCCACCGCCTCCGGCAACGGGACGTCCCGCAGCAGCTGGTGCACCAGGAAGGCCAGCGCCCCGGCGGCCAGGAAGCCGCTGGGGTGGCCGTGGGTGATCGCCGCGGCGTCCGTCGCGAACCGGAACACCACCCGCGGGTCCTCGCCCCACAGCGCGAACGGGGCGGCGCGCATGACCCCGCCGCACCCCTTGGAGTTGTTGAGCCGGTTGGTCGGTGACCCCGGGGGGTGGCCCGCGGCGAAGTGCTTCAGGGCTCCCATACACGTCTTTCCGGGAGCCCGGAGCGCGAACAGCTCGGGCACGGTGACCAACCAGCCGTCCGGCTCGGGGTGGTCCCGCAGGAAGGCGCCGGCGGCCTGGGGCCACGGCACGTCCTGGGTGTGCAGCCACCGCTGGTAGGCGTGCTGCACCTCGGCGAGCGGGTTGACCGGCACACCCAGCCGCAGCGCGGTGCGTGCCCGCACCAGGCCTTCCAGGGTGAACAGGGTCATCTGGGTGTCGTCGCTGATCGTGCCCGCCGGGTGGAAGGCGTCGACCATCTCGGTCAGCCCCGCGGGCCCGTACCGTTCGCGAATCTGGGGGAGCGTGTCGAACTCCACCGCGAAACCCAGCGCGTCGCCGACCGCACCACCCAGCAGGCAGCCCAGAACCCGGTCCGCCCAGTCCGTCACCGTTCCCCCAGTGCGTTTCCGGCCGGCACCCCCTCAGCGCCGGTCACCGAACGACAGCCTGCCAGATCCGGCGCCGGGCTCGGCTTCAGTTCCCCGACTCCCGGTTCCTGGGCGCCTCGGGAGAGGTGCTCCCGGAGGCGGGATCCGCATGGCCGAACGCGGCGCACAGCACCTCGCCGGGGATGCGGACCGGCGCGTCGCTGCCCGGGTCGAGCACCAGGTCGAACTGTCGGAAGATCTCCACGAGCTGGGGTGGAGTGACCCGGGACCGCTGGCCGGTGTCGGGTGGCACCGTGGCCCGACAGGTGTAGGCGGGCAACGCCGGCCGCCCACCGTCCTTCGGCGCGGGCAGCTCCAGGATGATCCCGCCCGTCTCGCTCTGGCGTGTCGGAACCAGGATCTGGCTGTTCCGCAACGCAGCGACCAGCTCCTCCAGGGGAGCCTGCCCGGCGTGCACCCGCCGGGTCAGTTCCCGCAACCGGTCCTCGCCCAGGCCTTCGGGCACCGGCTCACCCGCTGCCTGCAGTGCCGTGCGGATCACCTCGATCGGGAGGGTCGTGGAGACGACGTAGCCCGGGTTGAGCCACAGGTCGACCTTCTCGGTCAGCAGCTCCAGCAGCTGGCGTGTCGGGTGCGGCCGCAGCGGTTCGGTGTAGTCCGCGGGCACCAGCTCCGGTGAGCTGAAGGCGACCAGTGTCCGCCTCTGGGGGTCCTCGGCCGGCAGCAGGGCGCAGGAGAAGCCTCCGCTGGGTTGCTCGACCAGCGGCATGAGCAGTTCCGCCCGTACGAGCGCGTCGATCAGCGCGCGTTCGTCGACGTAGCCGGCACCCGCCAGCTGGAGGGTCAGCTCCAGCTCGTTCCTCGGGGTCGGCCAACCGCGGGCCGTGGGAGAGGGACGGTACTGGGGATTGGGGCTCCACTCCCCGGTGAGCTGGCCCTGCGCGTCGACCCGGTAGGCGCCGCGTACCCCCCAGTTCGGGACCTCGGCCCCGGGCCGGGCGAAGAAGGGGTCGACCACGTACAGCCAGCTGTTCGGCTTGCGGCGCGCCTCCTCGCGCATGGTGTCGGTGATCGGCGGCGGCGCACTGTGGTCGGGTTCCGCGGCGGAGCCGGTGTCCTGCCCGGGTGTGCTCCCCTGCTCGGCAGGAGGGGCCTGTGCCGGCGCGCCGTCCTGCCGGGAACCGTTCTCCTGCGGAGGCGCGGCTTCCGGCCGGGGCCCGGTCGTCTCCTGCGGAGGTGCGGCCTCCTGCCGATCGTGTCGGGAGTCGTCCTCGGGCTGGGCTTGGTTCTCCCCCGGAGGGGTGTCCTCCTGCGCGGCCCCGGCCTCCTGCGGCCCAGGAGCTTCCTGGGCCTCCTGGGGCGGCTGGGCCTTCTGGATCTCCTGGGGTGGTCGGGGCTCCTGTGGCTCCTGGTTCTCCCGGGCCTCCTGCGGCTCCGGGACCGTCTCGGACGACGGTGACTCCGCGGCAGCGGGCCCGCTCGGCGGATCGGCCGGTGGCGCGAGCACCGGTTCTGGTGCGGCGGGCGCGGGCTGCGCCGGGGCCGCAGGCCGGTATCGGGGGTTGGGCACGTACTCGTCGGTGATCTCACCGTCGGGGCCCACCCGGTACCGGCCGATGATCGCCTCCGAGTGGATGCCGTGCGTGGTGTCGTGGTTCCGGTCGACGACGAGCAGCCACTGGTTGGGGAAACGCCGGGCCTGCTCACGCATCTCCGGCGTGAGCGCCGGGCGGTCGGTGGGCTGCATGTTCCTCGATCCTCACCATGCGGGGTAGCGCTGGAGCCACTCGTCGGTGGTCGGTGGGTTGGGACCGAACTCCAGCAGGGCGTCCTGGGCCAGTTCCTGCACGACCTCGCGCAGCTCCAGATCGGTCAGCCACGACTCGGGGATCCCGTTCAGGCCGTACATGGCGCCCACGAGGTTGCCGCACACGATGCCGGTGGAGTCGCTGTCCCCGGAGTGGTTGACGGCGACCAGCAGTGCGTCCCGTGGGTTGTCCGTGGCGAGGGCGGCGCACAACCCGATGGCCAACGCCTCCTCACCGACCCAGCCGCCGCCCAGCCGCTCGGCGAGCCGATCGGGAGTGGGGCGTCCCTCGGCCGCCAGTTCCACCGCGGCGTCCAGCGCCCGCAGCTGTTCCTCGTGGTCCTTCCAGCCGACCAGGAGCGTGCGTGTCTGCTGCACGGCGTCGGCCAACGGCACGGCCCGCATCAGCTGGTGCACCAGCACGGCGAGCACGCCTGCCGGCAGGTAACCACTGGGATGACCGTGGGTGAGCGCGGCCGTGGCGGCGGCGAGGCGGAAGACCTCGGCCGGATCGGTGGACCAGATGGCGACGGGCGCGGCCCGCATGACCCCGCCGCATCCCTTGGAGTTGTTCGCCCGGTTGGTGAACGTGGCGATCCTGCCGGTCGAGGCGAAGGTGCGCAGCGCCGACAGGCAGGTGCTGCCGGGAGCACGCAGTGCGTGGAGCTGCTGCACCTTGACCAGCCAGCCGTCGGGCTCCGCCGCCTGCTGGGCGAACGGCCCCCCGGAGTCGGCCCACCGGGTGCGCGGGCTGAGCACGTCCTGGGTGTACAGCCAGCGCTGGTAGGCGTGCTGCACCACCAGCAGCGGATCGGCCGGGCGGCCACGACGGCGGGCCACGTTCGCCCGGATCAGCCCTTCCAGGGTGAACAGCATCATCTGGGTGTCGTCGGTGATCTCACCGAGACCCTCGGACGACCGGACGTAGTCGGTGAGCCCCTCCTCGCCGTGGTGTTCCTGGATCTGCTTCAGCGAGAGGAACTCGATCCCGGCGCCCAGGGCGTCACCGACGGCACCGAGCACCATGCTGGCGACGAACCGCTCCGGGGGGCCGAGCGGGGTGCCGTTCGACGTGGCGGGAACCTCGCCCTGCTGTTCGGACGAGGTGACCGGCTCCGAGGTGGCTCGCTGCTCGGGCGGTGCCGCCGGCTGTGTGGTGGCCGGTGCCGGGGTACCGCTCTCGGCGGGGGCTTCGGCCTTCGCGGTGTCGGTCGTCGGTGCGTCCCCCGGGGCCGTTCCGGTGTCCGTGGCCGTGTCCGGTGCCGCCGACCGTGCCTCCGTGTCGGAGGCGGGCGCCGCATCCGGGTGCCGTGGTTCCGGCTTCTCCTCCGAGGCCCGGGTCTCTTCCGAAGCCGTCGAGGTGTTTTCCTCCGGAGCGGTCTGCCCGGCGGAGTCGATTCCCGTCGGGGCGGGGGTCGACGGTGCGGTGTCTGCCTGCGGTGCGGCCTGCGATGCGGTGGCCTCGGCCGGCGTGGCCTCCTCCGGTGGTTCCTCGGTCGGCCAGACCGGCGTGCCGGCGCCGGCGTTCTGCTCCGGGGTGGGCTGTTCCGCCCGGGGACCTGGCTGCGCGTCCTCCTCCGGCCAGACCGGTTGTTCGGCCTTCTCCTGCGGCGCAGGCGGCTCGGCGTCCGTGTCGTCGTCGCCCGGCGCGGTGTCGGTTTGTGCGGTGTCGGCCGGGGCGGCCTGCTCCGGGGTCGGAGCGGCCTGTTCCGGGGTCGGGGCGTCGTCCTTCGACGCCTGCTCCTCGGGTGCCGCACCGGTGGCGTCCGCCGCCGGCGTGGGCCGGTCCTCGTGCTCCTGCGGCTGTGGGGCCGTGGCGGATGCGGTGGACCTCGGGTCGGTGTTCGGGGTGTCGAGGGTTCGCTGCCCGCCCGGAGAGATCAGCCCCGTGACCTTGGTCGGGGTGGACGGGGCCGGTGTGGTCTTTCCCTCGGCCGGGGCGTGCCCGGCGAGCTCCTCGCAGGGGATCACCGCGGACACCGGGCTCCCCACGTTGAGCTGGAGGTCGACCCCGTTCAACCCCTGTGCCAGCCAGCGGCCGGGGATGCGCTGCCAGGAGTTCCAGTTCCCGGGCAGGAAGCTCTCGGAGGTGAAGGCCTGGAGCCGGCCGCGCCCGTCGGGCAGCACGGGAACGAACAGGCCTTCCCGGCCGGGCTCGGCGATCACGATCAGCTCGGCGGCGAGGATCTTGTCCCGTAGGGTTTCGGTGGGCGCGTAGCCGGTGGCGACCAGCTGGAGCGCGGCCTCCAGCTCGTTGGCCGGCTCGGCGAGGTTCAGGGCCTTGGGCGACGGGCGGTAGTCGGGGTTGCGCTCGAACTTCTCGATGATCTCGCCCTTGTCGTCGACCTGGTAGGCCCCGATCACCCCCCACGGCGGGACGTCGTCGGTGTTGTCGAAGAACGGGTCGATCACGTGGATCCAGGTGTTCGGCTGCTGCCGCGCAGCTCGACGCATCTCCTCGGTGATCGGGGGCGTCTGCACCTGTTCCCGCTGGTCGGCGGCCAGTCGGATCCGGGTGCCGCTCGGCGCCGGACGGGCGCCCTCGGTCGTGCCCGTCGGGGCCGAGTCGGCGGCCGATCCGGTGGAGGTCGATCCGGTCGATCCGGTGGAGGCCGATTCGGCAGCGGCGGAGTCACCGGAGGCGGAGTCAGCGGTGGCGGTGGGGGCCGAGTCGGCAGCAGCCGGGGCGGAGGACGCGGACGGGGTGGAGTCGGTCGCGGCCGCCGGAGGCACACTCGCCGCCGGAGCCTCCGCCGGGGAGGCGGCGGACGTCAGCGGTCGGTAGCTGGCGTTCGGGATGAAGTCCCCGGTGATCTCACCGTTGCCGTCCACCCGGTAGCGGCCGATCACGGCTGTCCCCGGGATGCCACCGCTGAGGTCGTAGGCAGGGTCGACGACGAGCAGCCAGCTGTTGGGCTGCGAGCGGGCGCGTTCCCGCATCTCGGGTGTGATCGCGGGGGGAGTCGGTCGCTGCGCGTTCATCCGTGTCCGTTGTATAGGGGGCAGGTGTCGCGGTGGCGGAGAGCCGCCCCTATCTCATCACCTGTCCGGCGATCGTTCGCACGGATCCGTGAACCAAATAGAGTGATCATGCGTACCGTACCCCCTTTCGGGGAGGTTCCGGCCACGGCCTGGTGGCCCGCCGCCGACCCGGTGACCCGGAGAGCCGGAACGGCGGCATCCGCTCTCCGAACCCGGTGCGCCCGACTCGGAGGACGTCGATCGATCCGCGCACCGACCGTGGCCGGCGCGTCGCACGGCACACGCCTTCGGTCCGGCGGCCCACGCTGCGGGCGTCGCGAGCTGTCATGACTGCAAGACTGTTGCCTCTCCCGTGGGGTGGTCCACCACCATACGCATGACGGGACACACCTGCTCGGGTGGTGATGCCCGGCCTGGGACACTGGACAGGTGCCCTCCGTACTCCCCGCAGGCGAACCCGCACCCGCCGACGGCGCGCTTCCGTCCGAGGCGCTGCACGGGCTCGGCGAACGTCCCTTCGGGGTGTACGTGCACGTGCCGTTCTGCGCCACGCGGTGCGGGTACTGCGACTTCAACACCTACACCCCCGGTGAGCTGGGTTCCTCGGCGTCCCCGGCCTCCTGGTTGGAGGGGTTGCGGGCCGAGCTGGACCTCGCCGCGCGCGTGCTGGGCTCCCCGCCGCCCGCGGACACCGTGTTCGTGGGCGGGGGCACCCCGTCGCTGCTCGGGGTGGACGGGCTCACCGCAGTGCTGGACGCGGTGCGTGGCGCGTTCGGTCTGGCTCCTGGTGCGGAGGTGACCACCGAGTCCAACCCCGAGTCCACCGGGCCGGAGTTCTTCGCCGGGATCCGGGAGGCCGGCTACACCCGGGTGTCGCTGGGCATGCAGTCGGTGGCGCCGCACGTGCTGGCCGTGTTGGAGCGGCGGCACACCCCCGGTCGAGCCGTGGCCGCGGCCCGGGAGGCCCGTGCGGCGGGGTTCGAGCACGTCAACCTGGACCTGATCTACGGAACCCCCGGCGAGACCGACGACGATCTGCGGGCCTCGCTCGACGCGGTGCTGTCCGCCGGGGTGGACCACGTGTCGGCGTACGCGTTGATCGTCGAGGACGGCACCGCCCTGGCCCGTCGGGTGGCGCGCGGGGAGCTGGCGATGCCGGACGACGAGGTGCTGGCCGACCGCTACGAGCTGGTCGACGACGTGCTGACCTCGGCCGGTTTCGGCTGGTACGAGGTGTCCAACTGGGCTCGCTCGGAACAGGCCCGCTGTCGGCACAACCTGGGCTACTGGGCGGGAGGCGACTGGTGGGGTGCCGGTCCCGGGGCGCACAGCCACGTCGGTGGGGTGCGCTGGTGGAACGTCAAGCACCCGGCCCGCTACGCCGCGACGCTGGCCCGGGGATGCTCCCCGGCGGCCGGGCGGGAGGTGCTCACCGCGGAGGAGCGGCGCGTCGAACGGGTGCTGCTGGAGCTCCGGCTGGTCGAGGGACTGCCGGTGGCGGTGCTGGACGACACCGGGCGCGCCGAGGCCCGACTGGCCGCCGCGGACGGTCTGCTCGAGGAGGACGCCCTGACCGCGGGGCGCTGTGTGCTGACCCGCCGCGGTCGCTTGCTCGCCGACGCCGTGGTGCGCCGCCTGCTGCCCTGACCCGGTCCGTCCGGTCCCGGTGCACCTCGGTCAACGCAGGGCGTCCAGCTCCAGGACCCGGACGTGGATGACGCTGCGCTGCTGCAGGGCGGCCCGCACCGCCCGGTGCAGGCCGTCCTCCAGGTACAGCTGCCCGTGCCACTGCACCACGTGGGGGAAGAGGTCCCCGAAGAACGTCGAGTCGGAACTGAGCAGTCGGTCCAGCTCCAGCACCTTCTTGGTGGTGATCAGTTCGTCCAGTCGCACCTGACGTGGTGGGATCCGCGCCCAGTCCCGCGTGGACAGTCCGTGCTCGGGGTAGGGTCGGCCGTCGCGGACGTCCTTGAAGATCACGTTCGCCGGCACCTCTCCGTGGTCGTAACCGGTGTCACATCCACCGGTGTGCGGCACCTGGCAAGCCTAGACGTCCTGTCGGCCGATGCGCTTCGATCTGTTCACGGTCCACCGGAGCGAGCGGAGTCCGAACGGACCAGCAGGGAAACGGGAACACCGTCGTCCGGAAGGACGACGGGACGTCTGTCGTACTCCTTAAACTTGCTAATGGGGCAGGTGAAGCGGATCCGGTGCTCGGGGCCCGAGCCGGACCGGTAGTCATGGGTAGGGAGGTGACGCGGGGTGAACGCCGAGGAGCGCCGCTTCGAGGTGCTGCGCGCGATCGTCGCGGATTACGTCTCGACCCAGGAGCCGGTGGGCTCCAAGGCCCTCGTCGAGCGCCACAACCTGGGCGTGTCCAGCGCCACGGTACGCAACGACATGGCGGTGCTGGAGGAGGAGGGCTACATCGCGCAGCCGCACACGAGCGCGGGGCGGGTGCCCACGGACAAGGGGTACCGCCTGTTCGTGGACCGGCTCAGCCAGGTCAAGCCGCTCTCCGCGGCCGAGCGCCGTGCGATCAGGGCCTTCCTCGACGGTGCGATGGACCTGGACGACGTGCTGCGGCGCAGCGTGCGGCTGCTCGCCCAGCTGACCCGACAGGTCGCCGTGGTCCAGTACCCCACGCTGACCCGGTCGACGGTGCGCCACCTGGAGGTGCTGGCCCTCACCCCGGCTCGGCTGATGCTGGTGGTGATCACCGACACCGGTCGGGTGGACCAGAAGATCGTCGACCTGGGGCAGGCGATCACCGAGGACGACGTGGCGCGACTGCGCACCTCCCTCGGTGCGGCGATGGTGGGGCGGCGGCTGCCGGACGCCTCGGCGTCGGTGTCCGAGCTGCCCGAGCAGGCCCCGCCGGAGCTGCGGGAGATGATGACCCGGGTGTGTACGGTCCTGATCGAGACGCTGGTGGAACACCCGGAGGAGCGGATCGTACTGGGTGGGACCGCTAACCTCACACGTAACGCCGCCGACTTCCCCGGCTCGCTCCGGCAGGTGCTGGAGGCGCTGGAGGAGCAGGTGGTGGTGCTCAAGCTGCTTGCCGCAGCCAGGGACGCCGCGACGGTGACCGTACGGATCGGCCGGGAGAACGAGGCGGAGGAGATGCGCAACGCCTCGGTGGTGTCGATCGGGTACGGCACCCAGGGCAACGTGCTCGGCGGGATGGGCGTGGTGGGCCCGACCCGCATGGACTATCCGAGCACGATGGCTGCGGTGCGGGCGGTGGCCACCTACGTAGGGGAGATCCTGGCCGGGAACTGACGCCCTCGGTTGCCGGCGTGAAGGAGCGCCGTGGTCCACCAGGGGACCACGGCAGGAGGACTGGAGACCGTGGCCAAGGACTACTACGGCATCCTCGGTGTGCGGCGGGATGCCACGCCGGAGGAGATCAAGCGCGCCTACCGGAAGCTCGCGCGTGAGCTCCACCCGGACGTGAACCCCGACCCGGAGGCCCAGGAGCGGTTCCGGGACGTGACCGCCGCCTATGAGGTGCTGTCCGACCCGAAGAAGCGGGAGATCGTCGATCTCGGCGGGGACCCGCTGGCTCCCGGCGGCGGCATGGGTGGCGCCGGCATGCGCGACCCGTTCGCCGGCTTCGGGCTCGGCGACATCATGGACGCGTTCTTCGGTGCGACCACCAGCCGTGGCCCGCGGAGCCGGGTACAGCCCGGTTCGGACGCGCTGATCCGGCTGGAGCTGACTCTGGAGGAGTGCGCGGCCGGTACGACGCGTGAGCTCACCGTGGACACCGCCGTACTCTGCACCGGGTGCGGCGGCAGCGGCTGCGCTGAGAACACCAGCCCCCAGGTGTGCGACACCTGCGGCGGCCGGGGCGAGGTGCAGACGGTTCAGCGGTCCTTCCTCGGGCAGGTCGTCACCACCCGCCCCTGTCCGGTCTGCCGGGGTTTCGGTGAGGTGATCCCCGAGCCGTGTCAGCAGTGCGGTGGGGAAGGCCGGGTGCGGGCTCGCCGCACCATCACGGTGAAGATCCCGCCGGGTGTGGGCGACGGGATGCGGATCCGGCTGGCCAGCCAGGGTGAGGTCGGTCCCGGTGGTGGCCCGCCCGGCGACCTGTACGTCGAGGTGGAGGAACTGCCGCACGAGACCTTCACCCGGGACGGGGTGGATCTGCACTGCACCGTGCAGATCCCGATGACCACGGCCGCCTTGGGTGCGGTCCTGCCCTTGCAGACCCTCGACGGCCTCGAGGAGCTGGAGATCGCTCCGGGCACCCAGCCGGGCACCGCGGTGGTGCTGCCCGGTCGGGGTATGCCGCGACTGCACTCCTCGGGTCGGGTCGACGGCCGCGGTGACCTGCACGTGCACCTGGAGGTCGTCGTGCCGACCAAGCTCGACGCCCGGCAGACCGAGCTGCTGCGTGAGCTGGCGGCGCTGCGTGGCGAGGACCAGCCCCAGCTGAGCACCAACGGCAAGGGCGGGGGGTTGTTCTCCCGGCTGCGGGGCTCCTTCGGCTCGCGCTGATCCCCGGTCGGTGGTGCCGAGGTGGTGGTCTCGGCACGGCTCGGGTTGTGCTCCGGCTCCTGACGGTGTGCTCGGGCGGGGCCTGTCGGGGGCGTCTCGGGCGGGCGCGACACTTGCCCCATGCCGACTTTGCCCGTGTTCCTGGTCGACGAGCTGCCCGCCGCGGCGGCGACCGTGTTGGACGGCCCCGAGGGGCGGCACGCCGCGACGGTGCGCCGGATCCGTGTGGGGGAGCAGTTGTTGCTCTCCGACGGTCGGGGCGGTCTGGCCCGGTGCACGGTCACCGGCACGCACCGTGAGGCGCTGGATCTGCGTGTCGAGCGGTCCTGGACGGTGGCGCCGCCGCAGCCCCGGGTGGTGTTGGCCCAGGCCCTGGTCAAGGGGGACCGTGGCGAGCTGGCGGTGGAGCTGGCCACGGAGGCCGGTGTGGACGTGGTGCTGCCCTGGCGGGCGGCCCGCTGCGTGGCCCGGTGGGACGACGGGCCACGGGGCGCCAAGGCCCTGGCTCGCTGGCGCAGCACGGCGCGGGAGGCCGGTAAGCAGTCCCGCCGGGCCTGGCTGCCCGAGGTGGCCGAGCCGGTGAGCACGGCACAGCTCGCCGAGCGGGTACGGGCGGCCGCCGGGGCGCTGGTACTGCACGAGTCGGCGGACCTGCCGATCGCGCGGGCCGGGTTGCCCGCCTCGGGAGATCTGGTGATCGTGGTGGGTCCCGAGGGCGGTATCACCGAGGACGAGCTGGGTCGGCTGGTGGAGGCCGGAGCCCAGCCGGTGCGGCTGGGGCCGACGGTGCTGCGTGCCTCGACCGCCGCCGCGGTGGCCCTGGGGGCGCTGGGTGTCCTGACCGATCGGTGGGCAACCGGAGGTCACCTTTCCGAGTGATGTTCGGGAACCTGGTGGGGTAGATCGCGGCGCCTCGTGCGGGAGAGAGAAAAAACTATGGTCTGTTCGGGGTACATCTAGCGAACGCGACGAGTGGTGCAATACTCTCTGCTACCTAGAGGCGGTGACGCCGAAGAGCCTCGGGCGATCTGAGCCCGATGGACTGCCGGACACCTCCCCCCTCGGTCCGGTGGAGTTGCGCCGCGGCGGAGTGACCCCCAGGCTCCGCCGCGGTGCCCGCCTTTCCTCTCGCGCGAACGCCGTGTTCCCGTGTCTCGTCCCGTCCGGGGCGGCTATCCGATACGAGCACTTTTGCAGTACGGACGTGCTATAAAGGGCCGCATGCCCAAGGCGGTCGATCACGAGGCACGGCGCAGGGAGCTCGCCGAAGCCGTCTGGCGTGTCGTGCTCCGCGACGGCGTGGAACGGGCCTCCGTGCGCACGGTCGCCGCCGAGGCCGGTTGGTCGACCGGATCGCTCCGCCACTACTTCCCCACCCAGGAGGCGTTGCTCAGCTTCGCCATGGAGCTGGCGGCCGCCACGTTCCTGGAGCGCATCGCGCCCCTGCAGGACGTCACGGACCCGCGGACGGTGCTGCGCGCCCTGGCCCTCGAACTGCTGCCGCTGGACGAGCAGCGTCGCGCGGAGATGGCCGTGTGGCTGTCCTTCGTGGCACGTTCCCGCGTCGATCCGTCGCTGCACGAGGCCCAGCGGAAGGTCAACGGGGAAACCCAGACGGCCTTGCGGCGCATCCTCACCTGGGCCCGGAACAAGGGGGCCCTGCGCCCCGGGGTCGACCCGGTGGTCGAGGCGTTGCGACTGCACTCGTTGCTCGACGGACTGGCTCTGCACGCCCTGCTCGATCCCGAACTGTTCGATCCCGAGTCCATCGTGGCCACCGTCGACACCCATCTGGCCGGGCTGCTCGCCGACACCGGGACGGAGGAACACGCGGAGGACCGCCCGGAGCGGAGGGGTGATCACGCGGGTGGCGAGGCCACCCGTTAACCTGCGGGCATGGCTGCGACCTCGTCCGACTGCCTGTTCTGCCGGATCGTCGCGGGTGAGATCCCGGCCACGGTCGTGTACGCCGACGACGCCACCGTGGCCTTCCGGGACATCAACCCGCAGGCGCCCACGCACGTGCTCGTGGTGCCCCGGGAGCACCACCAGGACGCGGCAGCCCTGGCCAAGGAGGCCCCGGAGCTGCTGGTGGCGGTGTTCCGGGCCGCGACCGCGGTCGCGGAGAAGGAAGGTGTCGCCGAGAGCGGCTACCGGCTGCTGTTCAACACCGGGGCGGACGCCGGGCAGACCGTCTTCCACGCCCACCTGCACGTGCTCGGTGGGGAGCGACTGGGCGGAATGGCCCAGGTCGGCTGATCCGATCCCCGCACCACGGCGCAGGCACGTGGCGGAAAGCCTGGTGCGGGGAGGGCGGCCGGACGGTTAGCATCGAGGTTGTCCGAAGCAAACCGATCGCGCGTGCAAGCGCAGAAGGCAGGCCAGAAGCCCGTTGGCCGGAACCGCACCTGGTGGAGCGGCCCGTCCTGGTGTCGTCCAGGACGAGGTCAGCCGGAACGGATCAGTACAGTCGAAGATCGCCGTGCCGCAGGCCGCCGTGTTGGCCCTGCTCGGTTCCCGTGACGAGAACCTCCGGGTCGCCGAGGACCTCCTCGACGCCGATGTCCACGTCCGGGGGAACGAGGTCACGTTGACCGGTGAACCCGCCGACGTGGCGTTCGCCGAGCGGGTCTTCACCGAGCTGGTCACCCTGGTCAACCGCGGACAGCAGATCGGCCCGGACGTGGTGCGTCGTACCGTCACCATGCTCTCGGCCGGCACCGAGGAGTCGCCGGCCGACGTGCTCAGCCTGAACATCCTGTCCCGCCGTGGGCGGACCATCCGGCCCAAGACCCTGAACCAGAAACGGTACGTCGACGCGATCGACCGTCACACGATCGTGTTCGGAATCGGTCCGGCGGGGACCGGGAAGACGTACCTGGCGATGGCCAAGGCGGTCCAGGCCCTGCAGTCCAAGCAGGTCAACCGGATCATCCTCACCCGCCCCGCGGTGGAGGCGGGCGAGCGCCTGGGGTTCCTGCCGGGCACGCTGTACGAGAAGATCGACCCCTACCTGCGCCCGCTGTACGACGCGCTGCACGACATGGTCGACCCCGAGTCGATCCCACGGCTGACCCAGGCGGGCACCATCGAGGTCGCCCCGCTGGCCTACATGCGGGGCCGGACCCTCAACGACGCCTTCATCATCCTCGACGAGGCGCAGAACACCACGCCCGAGCAGATGAAGATGTTCCTCACCCGGCTCGGGTTCGGGTCCAAGATCGTGGTGACCGGTGACGTCACCCAGATCGACCTGCCCAACGGACAGGTGTCCGGCCTGCGGGTGGTGCAGGAGATCCTCGACGGGGTCGAGGACGTCCACTTCGCCGAGCTGACCAGCCACGACGTGGTGCGGCACCGGCTGGTGGGCGACATCGTGGACGCCTACGCCCGGTGGGACGCGACCCAGCGTGCCGCGGGCAGCGGCGAGGTGGGCGGAAACCGGTTCCGCCGTAACCAGGGGCGTCGCAAGTAGGTGGCAGGCGCGAGCACGTGGGTAAGGCCATCACGGGCGCCACGGCGCCCATCACCCATTCCACCGACGGGATCGTGAAGAAGCAGGGATGAGCATCGAGATCGCCAACGAGTCCGGGATAGCCGTCGACGAGGCTTCGATCGTCGCGGTGGCCCGTTACGCGCTGAATCGGATGGGTGTCAGCCCGATGGCCGAGCTCTCCGTGCTGCTGGTCGACCTGGACGTCATGGCCGACCTGCACGAGCGGTGGATGGACCTGCCCGGCCCGACCGACGTCATGGCCTTCCCGATGGACGAGCTGGACTCGGCCCGCCGTCCCGACGCCGCGGGTGTGGGTCCGGCCCTGCTCGGTGACATCGTGCTGTGCCCCGAGTTCGCCCGGGAACAGGCCCGCAAGGCCGGTCACGGGCTGATGGACGAACTGCACCTGCTCACCGTGCACGGGGTCCTGCACCTGCTCGGGTACGACCACGCCGAACCCGCCGAGGAGCGGGAGATGTTCGCGCTGCAGAACCAGATCCTCGCCGACTTCCGCGCGGAGCGGGAGGAGGCTGCCCGACGGGCCGCCCAGCGCAGTGCCGACGACCGGGTGCTGGGCACCGTCGGCCTGGACGGACCGCGGCCGCCGGAGAACGCCGACGGTCCGGAGTCCGGCACCCTCGACTGAGGTAGGCGGGAGTGCTCAGCAGTTCTGCCGGGTTGCTGGTCCTGGCCGTCCTGCTCGTCCTGGCCGCCGGGGCCTTCGCTGCGGCGGACGCGGCCCTGGGCAGTGCCTCCGCGGCCCGGGTGGCCGAGCTGGTCCGGCAGGGACGGGCCGGGGCACGGCGCCTGGAACAGGTGATCGCCGACCGCCCCCGCCACATCAACCTGCTCCTGCTGCTGCGCCTGGCCTGTGAGCTGGCCGCCACCGTGCTGGTCACCGTGGTGGCGCTGCGCCTGCTGCACCCCGAGTGGGTGGCCGTGCTGGTCGCCGGCCTGGTGATGCTGGTGGTGTCCTACGTGCTGGTGGGCGTGGGACCACGCACCATCGGCCGGCAACACCCTTACGGGGTGGGGCTGTTGGTCGCCGCACCCGTGTGGGCGTTGGCCCGCGTCCTGGGCCCGCTGAGCCGGCTGCTGATCCTGGTCGGCAACGCGATCGTCCCCGGCAAGGGATTCCCGGAGGGGCCCTTCTCCACCGAGGTGGAGCTGCGCGAGATGGTCGACATGGCGCAGGAGCGCGGTGTGGTCGCGGCCGGCGAGCGCGAGATGATCCACTCGGTGTTCGAGCTCGGCGACACGATCGCGCGCGAGGTGATGGTGCCCCGCACCGAGATCGTGTGGATCGAGCAGCACAAGACGGTGCGGCAGGGGCTGGCGCTGTGCCTGCGCAGCGGGTTCTCCCGTGTCCCGGTGATCGGGGAGAGCGTCGACGACATCGTCGGCGTGATCAACCTCAAGGACCTGGTGCAGGCCGCGGTGGAGGTCGGCGGGTTCGACGGTGAGGCGGCCGAACAGCTGCCGACGGTGGGTGAGCTGATGCGCCCCGCCCGCTTCGTGCCGGACTCCAAGCGGTTGGACGAGCTGCTGCGCGAGATGCAGCTCTCCCGTAACCATCTGGCGATCGTGGTCGACGAGTACGGCGGCACCGCGGGCCTGCTGACCATCGAGGACATCCTGGAGGAGATCGTCGGCGAGATCACCGACGAGTACGACCAGGAGGAACACCCCCCGATCGAGCGGTTGGAGGACGGGTCGGTCCGGGTGAGCGCCCGACTGCCGGTGGAGGACCTGGGCGCGGTCTTCGCGGTCGACTTCGACCACCAGGACGTGGAGACGGTGGGTGGTCTGCTCGCCCAGCGTCTGGGCCGGGTGCCGCTGCCCGGGGCCGAGGCCGAGCTGGCGGGCCTTCGGCTGCGGGCCGAGGGGGGCAAGGACCGCCGGGGACGGATGCGCATCACGACGGTGCTGGTGCGCCCGGTGGGGGACGCCCTGCTCGCGCGCTTCCCGGGGGCGGGACAGAGGAACGACGACGAGGAGGACGAGGACGGCCGTGGCCGACGTGAGTGAACTGGACCCGGAGGACGCCAAGATCGTGACCCTGGCCCGGTCGGCTCGAGCGCGTACCGGAGCCGCCGAGGGGGCCGCGGTGCGGGACACCGACGGGCGCACCTACGCCGCGTGCACGGTGTCCCTCCCGTCGCTGCGGCTGACCGCACTGCAGGCGGCGGTCGCCGCGGCCGTGGCCAGCGGCGCCGAGGGTCTGGAGGCCGCGGCCGTGGTGACCGCCGAGGAGCAGGTCGACGCCGAGTCCCTGGCCGCGGTGCGGGACCTGGGGGCATCCGCACCCGTTCTGGTCGCCGCCGCCGACGGGACCGTGCGCGACGTTCTCCGCTGACCGTCCGGCCGGCGCACACCGGTCGGTCGAGCGGCCAGTGGCGTTATCCCGGGCGGGTTCGGACATCCGGATCCGCCCGGTTCGGGGGTCGGGATGTCCTGCGTGGTTGACTCCGAAATCCCCTGGTTGCTCTCTGTGGTCCGACCTTCACTGGTGGTAAGCACGGTAGGGCCGCCGCCGAACCAGCCGTCTCACAAGGGCAGCTGTCGTTCACCCTTCCCCACCACGGGAGGTACGACGTGGAGTTCGGCGTCCTCGGCCCGTTGGTCGTCAAGGCCGACCGTCCGCTGCACGCTCCGGGAAAAGAACGTTCTCTGCTGGTCGTACTGCTGCTGAACCACGGTCAGGTGGTGCCGTCGGAACGGCTGGTCGACGAACTGTGGGGTGAGGATCCGCCCGCCGCCGCGGTGAACCTGGTGCAGCAGTACGTCTCCCGTCTGCGCCGACGGTTACGTGCCGCGGGTGCCGACCCGGCGCGCCGGCTCTTCACCCGGCCACCCGGTTACGTGCTGCACGTCGAACCGGGTGAGCTGGACGCCCAGCGGTTCGAGGAGCTGGTCCGGCAGGGATCGACGTTGTACGACTCGGGGCGGCTCGCGGCCGCCGTGGAACGTTTCCGTGAAGCGGAGCGGTTGTGGCGGGGACGTGCGTTCGTGGACGTACCACCCACCTCGCAGGTCACGGCGACGGCACGGTGGCTGGAGGAACTCCGCCTGAGCGCCGTGGAACGACGTGTCGACGCCGAGCTCGCCCTCGGCCGCCACTCCCGGTTGATCGAGGAACTGACCAGTCTGGTGGCGGCCCATCCGTTGCACGAGCGGTTCCGGGCCCAGCTCATGCGGGTGCTCTACCGCTCCAGCCGGCAGAGCGACGCGCTGCGGGTCTTCCGCGAGGGGCGCACCGTCCTGGTCGAACAACTCGGCATCGAACCGGGTCGGGAGCTACGGGAGCTGGAACGGGCCATCCTGGCCGGCATCCCGCTCGACGACCACGGCCCGGTGGAGGTGCATCCCCGGCCGTCCCGACCACCACGACGACTGCCTCCGCGACCGACCGGCTTCGTCGGGCGCGTGGCCGAGCTGGCGCAGGCCGAGAAGGTCCTGGCCTCGGCGCACATCGGCCAGCCCGCGGTGCTGACCGTGACGGGCATGCCGGGGGTGGGCAAGACCGCGTTCGCCGTCACCGTCGGACACCGAGCCCAGGACGTCTTCCCCGACGGCCAGTTGTTCCTGACCCTCGGTGGGAGCGGTACGGATCCCGTACCACCCCGTGTGGCGCTGGAGCGCCTGGTCCGGCAGCTGGGTGGGGAACCGCCGGAGGGCGCCGACGAGGAGTGGCTGGGCGAGCACTACCAGCGGCTGCTCGCCGGCCGGCGAATCCTGGTGCTGCTCGACGACGTCGCGGACGAGGCACAGGTGCGACCACTGCTTCCCGCAGCCGCGGGGTGCGGGGCCCTGGTGACCGGTCGCAGCCGCCTACCCGGTCTGGAGGGGGCCCAGCACGTCGTGCTCGACGTCCTGACCGACACCGAGTCCGTGACGCTGCTGCGGTACGTCGCCGGGCACGGAGCGGAGACCGGCGACCGATCCGCCCTCGCCCGGATCGCGGAGCGGTGTGGTGGCCTGCCGCTGGCGCTGTGGACCGCCGGGGTTCGGTTGGCCACCGAGCCCCAGCTCACCCCGGCACGGCTGGCCCGCCGACTGGCTGCCCGACCGCTGACCGAGTTGCGCGCCGGTGACCTCCGGGTGCGGGACCGGCTGGCCGCCGCCTGTCGCGCGTCGTCCCCATCGGAGCGTGCCGTGCTGTGCCGGGCGGCCTGGCTCGGTGCCGTCGAGTTCGAGGCGGTCACGGTCGCGGACGCACTGGGCGGTGATGCCGCCCTGGCCGAGGCGGTGCTTGACCGGCTCGTCGCCCGCAACCTGATTCAGGTGGCGTGTACCGCACCGCACGGTGCACCGCGTTACCGGTTGCACCCGTTGCTGCGGCTGGTGGTGACCGAGTGCGCGGGCCGGGGCGCCCCGCAGTGGTCCGCCGAGCGGACGAGCCGCCCGGCCGCCGGGTGCACCGGCCCCTGCGGGTGGCCGCCGAGGCGGTTGCTCGTGTCGTGACGACAGTACAGCGGCGGTACAGGGCCAGCACAGGAGGAGGTCCTAGCGTCCCCGGTGGTCGGTGCCCCCCGGCCATGTGAAACGGGGAGCACCGGGTGAGGAGGAGCCACCCCATGCCCACGCTCGCCGATCCGCTCGTCGCCCTGCTCGAGTCGGACAACCTGCACGACCCATCCCCGGTGTACCGGTGGCTTCGGGAGAACGAGCCGGTCCACTGGCACGAGGGTCTGCAGACCTGGGTGCTGACCCGGCACGCGGACTGCACCGCCGTCCTGAAGGACACCCGGCGTTTCGCCTCGGACTGGCGGCGTATCGGCGAGGACGTCCCGGACCCGCTGTTGAGCCTGCAGAGCCTGGACCCACCCGAACACACCGCGGTACGCCGCCTGGTGGTGAACGCGATCCGGGCCCAGGACCTGCGAGCCCTGGAGCGTCGGGTGACGGAGTCGCTGACCCGGCGACTGGCGGAACTGGAGGACCGCCCCTTCGACTTCGTGGGGGACCTCGCGGCACCCCTGGCGCTGGAGACCATCACCACGCTGCTCGGTGTACCGGCGCCGGACCCGGCCTGGTTCCACCCGATCTCCACCGCGATCGCCGTCGCCATGGACTCCGGACTGCGGCCGGAGACGTACGAGGCCGGTGTGGCGGCCCGGGCCCAGCTCGCGCAGCTCGCGGCGAGCTGGTTGGAAAGCGCCCCGGAGCACGGCGTGATCGGTTGGGCCTCGGCACACCTGCACGAGGAACGGGTGGACCCGACGGTGCTGCACAACTCCCTGCGTGCCCTGCTGCACGCCGGCTACGAGTCCGTGCTCGCCCTGCTCGCCAACGGACTGATCACCCTGCTCGACCACCCCGGGGCACTGCCCGTGCTCGCCACCGGGGCGGCGGACCGGGCGATCGACGAGCTCGCCCGGTACACCACCCCGGTGCGGGCCGACGCCCGGGCGTGCGTGGTGGACGCGGAGATCGACGGCATCCGGATCGAGGCGGGCAGCACCGTGACCCTCCTGCTCGGGGCGGCCAACCGGGATCCCGCCCGCTTCCCCGACCCCGACACGCTCGACCTGTCCCGGGCCCCCAACCCGCACCTGGCCTTCGGACGGGGGGTGCACTCCTGCCTGGGGGCGGCCCTGGCCGTGATGCAGGCCCGGGTCGTGTTCGGCACGCTCGCCCGCTCCTACCCCCACGTCCGGCCGGTCGACACGCCCGTGTACCGCAGCGCCGCCACCATCCGCGGTGTCGAGCGGTTCGACATCACGCTCCGCTGAAGCGGCCGAAGCGTCCCGCCGCGGGTCGTCCGCGGCAACACCCTGCCGGGAGGAGGTGCGTCATGCGTTACATCCACTGAGGCGTCATGCGTTACATCCAGTGAGAACGCGTGTTCCACCGGGGTCCGGTGGCAGTGGCCGCCGGACCCCGGCCGGTCCGATGGATCGGAGGTCACCGGGCGGGCGACCCGGCCGTACCAGGGGGACGAACGGCCGAGCGGTGCCCCACTGCCCCGAGTTGGTGATCGGGATCACCTCCGTCCTGCCGATTGCACCGGGTGGTCGGCTCCCGCCAGGGTGCTGGGGGCGCGTCCGGACGCGGCGCGCGGGAGGAGGAAGGAATGGCCCCGTCATGTGGCCGACGAGCGGGTCGGTTACCGCTCCGAGCGGCCCTGTTGACCCTGGTGACGCTCGCCGCGGTGGCCCAGGCGCCCGCGGCGTCCGCGGCGTCACCGGTTCCTGACCTGCTGGAACGCACGGTCACGGTGGACCGGGTGTTCCGGCACCTGGACGTGTTGCAACGGATCACCGACAGCAGCGGCGGCAACCGTGCGGCGGGGACCGTCGGGTTCGCCCGTTCCGCCGAGTACGTCGTGGACCAGCTGACCCGCGCCGGCTACCGGGTCACCCGTCAGCCCGTTCCCTACCAGGACTTCGCCGTCGACGCCGAGACGGGTGCCCAGCTCGAACCGGTGGCCCGGCCGCTGCGGGTGATGGTCATGCAGTACTCGCCGTCCACCCCGGTCGGCGGGATCGACGCCCCTGTCGTCGCGGCACCCACCCAGCGTGACGGCCAGCCGGTCGACGCACCCGGCTGCACGCCCGAGGACTACGCCGGTCTGCCCGTGGTCGGTGCGGTGGTCCTGGCTCCCCGTGCCTCGTGTGGTTTCCTCCGGCAACAGCAGATCGCCGCGGACCTGGGGGCCGCGGCGTTCCTGACCTACGTGCCCACACCCAGCCCGGACAACATCTACCGGCTGCGGGTCTTCCAGTCCGACCAGGCGCGCATCCCCATGGGCACCCTGTCCCAGCGGCAGGCCGAGGACCTGGCCGCCCAGTCCCGGCAGGGCACCGTCCGGCTCCACCTGGAGCTGCGTGGCCATGTGGTGCACGGCGTCACCGAGAACATCCTCGCCGAGACGTGGGGCGGGGACCCGGCACACGTGGTGATGGCCGGTGCCCACCTGGACAGCGTGCCCGACGGGCCGGGGATCAACGACAACGCGACGGCGGTGGCCGTGCTCCTGGAGACCGCGTTGCGGTTGGCACCCGTACAGGGCCAGGTGCGCAACAAGGTGCGGTTCGCCTTCTGGGGCGCCGAGGAACTGATCGTCGTGGGGTCGCAGCACTACGTCTCCCAGCTCACCGATCAGGAACGTCGGTCCATCGCCTACTACCTGAACTTCGAGCTGATCGCCGCATCCAACTACGGCACCTTCGTGATGCACGTGGCGGATGCGCCGCCACCCGGCACCGAACGTATCGAGCAGGCCTTCGCCGGCTACTTCATCCGGCGCGGACTGCCGTACGAGCTGCAGGACAGCACACGGGTGGGCTCCGACCACGAGCCGTTCCTGGCCGTCGGCATCCCCGTGGGAGGCCTGCAGGGGGCCGAGTTCTCGGTGAAGACCCCGGAGCAGGCGGCCCGATACGGCGGGACCGCAGGCCAGCTGCTCGATCCCTGCTACCACCAGACCTGTGACCGCACCAGCAGTGTCAACCGCACGGCCCTGGACCGGCACGGACGGGCCATGGCCTGGGTGATCGGCGATCTCGCCGTCACCGGCTGACCTCTCGGCGCGGACGTCCGGTGGGCGGTCGGGGTGAGGTGTCCCCGACCGCCCACCGGACCGGTCGGACCAGGTGGGCTGTCGGGCACGGACCCCCGTCGCGGGACGGCGGTGGCCTGTCGGGACGCCCCCGTGGTGACACACCGGTGGCGGTGGCAGTGGAGGATGGGGGACGTGAGTGCTTCCACCACACCGTCGGAACCGTTCCGCTCCGGGTTTGCCTGCTTCGTCGGCCGACCCAACGCCGGGAAGTCCACGCTGACCAACGCCCTGGTGGGCACCAAGGTGGCCATCACCTCCAACAAGCCCCAGACCACCAGGCACACCATCCGTGGCATCGTGCACCGCCCGGACGCCCAGCTGGTCATCGTGGACACCCCGGGGCTGCACCGTCCGCGCACGTTGCTCGGGCAGCGGCTGAACGACCTGGTCCGGGAAACCTGGTCGGAGGTCGACGTCGTCGGCTTCTGCGTGCCGGCGGACCAGAAGGTCGGCCCCGGCGACCGGTTCATCGCCTCCGAGCTGGCCAAGGTGGCCAGGCGGACCCCGGTGATCGGCATCGTGACCAAGACCGACCTAGTTCCCTCGGAGCAGGTGGCCGAGCGGCTCCTGGAGCTGGACAAGGTGATGGACTTCGCCGAACTGGTTCCGGTGTCGGCGGTGTCCGGATTCCAGGTCCAGTTGTTGGCCGACCTCCTGGTGGCCAGGCTGCCCGAGGGCGTGCCGCTGTACCCGGAGGGCGAGCTGACCGACGAACCGGAGGCCACCCTGGTCGCCGAACTGATCCGGGAGGCGGCCCTGGAGGGGGTGGAGGACGAGCTGCCGCACTCGATCGCGGTGACCGTCGAGGAGATGCGCCCCCGTGAGGGCCGGGACGACCTGATCGACGTCTACGCGGTCGTCTATGTCGAACGTCCCAGCCAGAAGCCGATCGTCATCGGGCGGGGCGGGGCGCGGCTGCGCGAGGTCGGCACCCGGGCACGTACCCAGATCCAGAAGCTGCTCGGCAGCAAGATCTACCTCGACCTGCACGTCAAGGTGGCCAAGGAGTGGCAGCGGGACCCCAAGCAGCTGCGGAGGCTGGGCTTCTAGGAACGGGGAGGGCTCCGGGAGCGGGGAGGAGACGGGATGGGCGGAGCGGTTCCGCGGGTGGGGGAGAGTCGGGCACGTGCGTTGCTCGGCGTGGCCGGGACGATCCTCGCCGGGAGCACCGGAGCGGCCTACCTGCTCTGGGCCGATCCCACCGGTGAGGGCGGCCCGCCACTGCCGTCGTGTCCGAGCAAGGCACTGTTCGGGATCGTCTGTCCGGGATGCGGCAGCGCACGCATGGTGTACAGCCTGCTGCACCTGGACCTGTCCGCCGCGCTGCGCTACAACGCGCTCGCCCTGCTCGCCCTCCCCTTCCTGCTGTGGCTCTGGCTCGCCTGGGCGGTGGGGCGGTGGCGGGGGCACAGCCTGCCCACCTGGCAGCGGTGGCGCTGGGCGGGACCGGTGGCGTGGACCCTGATCGTCGTCTGGGGGATCGTGCGCAACATCCCGGTGGCACCGTTCACCCTGCTGCGGGTCTGACCGGACCCGGTCGGGCCCGGCGGCCCGTCGGACCCACCGGACGGCTGCCCACCGCGCGCGGTTTCCGACGGTCCGGGATGACACGATGGGGAGGTGAGCCTCTACCGCGACACCGGAGTCGTGCTGCGGGTGCAGAAGCTCGGCGAGGCCGACCGCATCATCACCCTGCTCACCCGCAGATACGGCAAGGTGCGCGCCGTCGCCAAGGGGGTGCGCCGCACCACCTCCCGCTTCGGCGCCCGGTTGGAGCCGTTCAACCACGTCGACGTGCAGCTCTACACCGGTCGCACCCTGGACGTGATCACCCAGGTGCAGACCCTGGACGCGTTCGCCGTCGGCCTGGTGGACGACTACGCCCGCTACACCGCGGGCTGTGCGGTGCTGGAGACCGCGGACCGCCTGACCCTGGACGAGGGCGGGCCCGCACTGCGGCTGTACCTGCTGGTCGTCGGGGCACTGCGGGCCCTCGCCGACCGGGAGCGGGACTCCTCGCTGGTGCTGGACGCCTTCCTGCTGCGGGCGATGGCTCACGCCGGTTGGGCGCCGGCCCTGGTCGACTGCGCCCGCTGCGGCCGGCCCGGCCCGCACGACGCGTTCAGCGTGCCGTCCGGTGGTGTGGTGTGCCCGCGGTGCCGTCCGCCGGGTTCGGCCAGACCCGCTCGGGAAACCCTGGTTCTGTTGGACGCCCTGCTGCACGGCGACTGGGACCGGGCGAACCAGGCCGGGCGGGTGGCCCGCCGGGAGGGCAGTGGACTGGTCGCGGCCCACCTGCAGTGGCATCTGGAGCGCCAGCTGCGGTCCCTGCCGCTGGTCGAGCGCCAGGGGCAGGAGGCTCGGGTGCCGCGGGTGGTCCGGGAGCGGGCCGCGGCGCTGCCCGACGACGTCACGGTGCCGGACCCCGATCCGGTGGCGGACGACCAGGCGTGAACCACGGGCACGGTGCCGCAGTGGCGGGCCGGTCCGGACCGGGGCACCGGCGCGGGTGAGTCGGCCGAGGGGACGGACACGGTGGCCGAGCACGGGCCGCCGACGCTCATCCGGCAGGATGAACGGGCGGGCATCGGTTCCGGTGAGCGGCTCCCGCAGCACTCGGTGGTGGTCGCCGGTCGGTCCGCGTACCAGGAGTGGAGCAAGGAGAGGGGAACGAGCACATGCTGCGACGTCGGCTGCGCGGACGCGGGGATCCGAGCGTCCGGCCACCCGACCCGCACCCCTCCGGGGCGCGCCCCCCGGCCATTCCGCCCGACCTGATCCCCAAGCACGTGGCGATCGTCATGGACGGCAACGGGCGGTGGGCGAACCAGCGGGGTCTGCCGCGCGTCGAGGGACACAAGCGAGGCGAGGCGGTGGTGCTCGACGTGGTCTGCGGCGCCATCGAGCTCGGCATCAAGTGGATCTCGCTCTACGCGTTCTCCACCGAGAACTGGAAGCGGAGCCCGGACGAGGTCCGTTTCCTGATGAACTTCAACCGCGACGTGATCCGTCGGCGGGTCGTCGACCTGGACGCCCTCGGGGTGCGGGTCCGGTGGGCCGGCCGCCAGCCGAAGCTGTGGGGCAGTGTGGTCCGGGAGCTGCAGGCGGCCGAGGAACGCACGCGGGACAACGACGTGCTCACCCTGACCATGTGCGTCAACTACGGCGGCCGGGCCGAGATCGCCGATGCGGCCAAGGAGATCGCCCGGCAGGTGGCCGCGGGCAAGCTCAACCCGGAGCGGATCAACGAGAAGCTGGTCGCCCGTTACCTGGACGAGCCGGACATGCCCGACGTGGACCTGTTCATCCGTTCCGGCGGGGAGCAGCGGATCTCCAACTTCCTGCTGTGGCAGTCCGCCTACGCCGAGCTGGTGTTCATGGACGTACTGTGGCCGGAGTTCGACCGCCGTTACCTGTGGCGGGCGTGTGAGATCTATGCCAGCCGGGATCGTCGGTTCGGCGGGGCGGTCGACCGGGCGAAGCTCGGCACCGAGTTGCCCACGGAGAACGCCGGCACCCTCGACGGCCCTCAGGGAGGTTCCCGGTGACCGAGGACGCGGACACCGCCGCCGTGCTGGCGGCCGCACGGGAGGCGCTGGAGCGTTTCCACGACGTGCGCGTCGACGACGACGGGGCGCTGACCTTCCAGCACGCCGGGGTGCCCTGCGCCGTGCAGGCGATGCAGCTCGCCGAGGGACTGACCCTGCTCAGCCTCACCTGTGTGGTCGCCTGGGATCTGCCGCTCGACGACCGGATCGCCCAGTCCGCGGCCGAGCGTGCCGGACAGGGACTGTTCGGCACGCTCGGAGTGACCCGCACCGACCGGGGGATGGACGTGACACTGCGTTACGCCTTCCCGGCGGCGGGACTGGACCCGGTGCCGTTGAGCACCCTGCTCATGCTGGTCGTGTCCACCGCGTCCCAGCTGCGCAACGAGCTGCTGGCCGCCGTGGACTGAAGACCGCGTCCACCCCGGGGCCGGGACGAGAAGCGGATCACCGGATCGGGGCGGAGGCGGGGCTGACAGCATGATCGGGTGAGCATCGCGACCGATCGGACCCACCCGGAGACCGGGCAGGCTCACCGCAGGCGTGTCGACTCGCTGCTCGTGCTGTGCGGCCTGCTGGTGGCGGCGGTGCTGTTCGAGGAACAGCTGCACGGTGTGCTGGACACCCCCGCCGTGCGCACCGGGGCGACCGTGTTCGTCGCCGTGTGCGTCCAGGCCATGCCGTTCCTGGTGCTCGGTGTGCTGATCAGCGGCGTGATCGCCGCGTTCGTCCCCGCCTCCGCCCTGCGACGCCTGCTCCCGACCAACCCGGTGGCGGCCGTCCCCGTGGCCGGGGTGACGGGGGTGGCGCTGCCGGGGTGCGAGTGTGCCTCGGTGCCGGTGGCGCGGCGGTTGATGCAGCAGGGAGTCCCACCCGCGGCCGCACTGGCGTTCCTGCTGGCCGCGCCGGCGGTCAATCCGGTGGTTCTGGTGTCCACCGCGGTGGCCTTCCCCGGTGAGCCGCGGATGGTCCTGGCCCGGTTCCTGGGCTCGCTGTCCACCGCCGTGGTGATGGGGTGGCTGTGGGTGCGTCTGGGACGCACCGAGTGGATCGCCGAACGGGCGCTGCGTCGACTCCCGGCGGTCCGGGGCGGCCCGCGCTGGGTGGTGCTGGTGGAGACGGCGCGGCACGACCTGGTGGAGGCCGGTGGGTTCCTGGTGCTGGGGGGACTCACCGCCGCGGTGCTGCACGTGCTGGTCCCCCCGACCTGGCTCGCCTCCCTCGCCGGCCAGGTGGTGCTGGGCGTGTTGGTGATGGCGCTGTTGGCCGTGGTGCTGGCCCTGTGCAGCGAGGCGGATGCGTTCGTGGCGGCCTCGCTGTCCGTGCTGCCCCTGTTGCCACGGCTGGTGTTCCTGGTCGTGGGGCCGGTGGTGGACGTGAAGTTGATCGCGCTGCAGTCCGGGGTGTTCGGGCGGTCGTTCGCGGTGCGGTTCGCCCCGCTGACACTGCTCGTGGCGATCGGGTGTGCGGTGGTGTCCGGCCTGTTGGTGTTCGGCGGAGTGCGCTGAGCGCGCCGGTCACGCGTGCCGTGGCCGGGTCGTGGTGTCGCCTCGTCCCGGAAGGATCAGGATCCGTGCGACGTGAGACGCAGAACGTCCTGCTGGTGTTGCTCGGTGGGGCACTGCTGAAGATCTCGCTCAACGGCAGTTACACCCGCTACGTCAAGCCCGAGCTGTTGCCCTGGCTGGTCGGCGCCGGATCGGTGATGGTGTTGCTGGCCGCCGTCGCGATCGGTCGGGACCTGGTGGTGGCACACCGCGTGCGAGCCGTGGCACGCGTGGGCGGCGGGGCTCCGGCCGACCCCGCCGGCAGTTGTGACCACCCGCACCGTGAGCCGTACAGTCCCTGGCTCCTGCTGTTGGTCGTGCTGGCGATCCTGCTGGTACAGCCCCCGGCCCTCGGCGCCGACGCGGTCAACCGGGCGGCGGCGCGCAACCCCGGGGAACCCCGGGCGGTGACGGCGTTCGACGAGCTACCGGGTGGGGAGGTGATCGAGCTGCCGATCAGCGAGGTGCTCCTGCGCTCCGTCTGGGACGACCGCGGGACACTGGACGGGCGGGTGCTGCGGCTGACCGGTTTCGTCGTCCGCGCCGAGGACGGCACCACCTACCTGGCCCGCATGGCCATCCGATGCTGCGCCGCCGACGCCTCCCCGGTGCGAGTGCGGCTGGACGGTCCGACGCAGCGGATCGCCGCGTTCCCGCCCGACACCTGGCTGGAGGTCACCGGGACCGTGCGGAAGGGCACGGCCGGCCCGGACAACGGGTTCGTGCCCACCTTCGACGTGACGGACCTCCGGCCGGTCCCCGAACCGGCCACCCCCTACGAGTGAGTTGTCGGGCCGGTTAGCGCTCCCGGCTCGTGCAGTCCGCGCAGGTGCCGAAGATCTCGACGGTGTGGCTGACCGCGGAGAAACCGTGTTCGGCGGCGACCCGTTCGGCCCACTGTTCCACGGCCGGCCCCTCGACCTCCACGGTGTGGCCGCACTCCCGGCACACCAGGTGATGGTGGTGGTGCGTGGAGCACCGTCGGTAGATCGCCTCGCCGGTGTCGGTGCGCAGCACGTCCACCTCACCGGCCTCGGCCAGGGTCTGCAACGTGCGGTAGACCGTGGTCAGCCCGATGCCCTCGCCCCGGCGGCGGAGCTCCTCGTGGATCTCCTGGGCCGACCGGAAGTCGTCGAGCTGGTCCAGCAACCGGGACACCGCGGCGCGCTGCCGGGTCGCCCGCAGACCGGGGATCACGGTCGTGGGACGTTCGGTGCTCACTGCGTCTCCTCCACGTGCGCCACGGCGTCGACGACGATGTGTGCCAGGTGCTCGTCCACCAGGCGGTAGACGACTTCGCGTCCGTGGCGTTCGCCGTGCACCACGCCGGCGCTCTTGAGCACCCGCAGGTGCTGGCTGATCAGCGGCTGCGCCACCCCCAGGGCGTCGACCAGCTCGTGCACACAGCGCTCGGACTCGCGGAGCTGGAGCACGATCTCGATCCGGACCGGTGCGGCCAGCGCCCGGAGCAGTTCCCCGGCTGCAGCCACTGTCCGGGGCGACCGCCGTGGCGCCGGGTGCGACGTGTCGCGATCGACCGAGTGCACGTGCTCGACGGAGCCCCGCTGCGATGCGGCGTCGGGCCTTGCAGTGGGCATGTCATCTCCAGCACGTCGACGGATCGCCGCCCACGGGCAGCACAGCTGTACGCCATCCTAGAGTCCGCAGGTGGGCGCGCCCGGTGATCCACAGCGGTGGCCGCGGATCGGGCACGGTGGTCCGTCCGGCCACCCGATGGCGGTCACCGGACCACGGGTGTCCGCGCCCCGGCGCCACGCACCTGGGAGGATGCTCCACGTGCTGTTGGTGTGCCGGTTTGCCGTCCCGGAGTCCGGAGTGGACGCGTTCGTCGCCCGGGCCAGGCGGGCTCTGGAACTGTTGTCCGCCCAGCCGGGATGTCGTGGGGTTCGGTTGGCGCGTGCCACCGAGGAGTCCGAGCGGTGGATGCTGGTGGCCGAGTTCGACTCGGTGGTCGCCTACCGCCGGGCTCTCTCCCCATTCGAGGTGCGTGAGCACGTGATCCCGCTGTTGTCCGAGGCGTTGGCCGACGAGCCGGCCGCCTACGAGGTGCTGGGCACGGCGGAGGGAGGGGAGCTACGGGAGCGACCCAGCCTGCTGGCCCGGGACGCCGGCTCGGTACGCGTCGGCGAGGCGGCAGCCCCCAGCACCGAACCCCGCTGACCACGATGGGACCGCGTACGGGAGCACCCGGTCCGGGGCGGCCGGTCGGTCACCGGCTCCCCGGGGTGGCGGGTGGGACCGGCTACCGCGGCCCACATAGGGGAGACGAACGGGTGGGACCGGTCACAGACCGAGGAGCGCCGGGGCGGGACCCGTGCCGACGCGGCGGACCCGACATCCCCACCGACGAGGGTCTTTCCCCACTCGGGGGTATCCCCTCATCGAGCGCACCCACCTCAGCGGTTCGGCGGGGGGCCGCTACGCTTGGCATTCTCCCCATCAGTCCTGCTACGACCTGCATTCAGGAGCACCCGTGTCCGCCGATCGGATCGACACAGTCGTCAGCCTCTGCAAGCGCCGTGGCTTCGTCTACCCGTGTGGGGAGATCTACGGCGGTACCAGGTCCGCGTGGGACTACGGCCCGCTCGGTGTCGAACTGAAGGACAACATCAAGCGCCAGTGGTGGAAGGCCATGGTGCAGGGCCGCGACGACGTCGTCGGGCTGGACTCCTCGGTCATCCTGCCGCGACAGGTGTGGGTGGCCTCCGGCCACGTGGATGCCTTCGTCGACCCGCTGGTCGAGTGCACCTCCTGTCACAAGCGGTTCCGCGCCGACACCCTCGCCGAGGAGTACAGCGAGCGCACCGGCAAGGAGGCCAGCGAGGCCGACCTGTCCCAGGTGCCGTGTCCCAACTGTGGTACTCGCGGTCAGTACACCGAGCCGAAGATGTTCAACGGTCTGCTCAAGACCCACCTCGGCCCGGTGGAGTCCGAGGAGGGCCTGCACTACCTGCGGCCGGAGACCGCCCAGGGCATCTTCATCAACTTCCTCAACGTGCTGAACACCTCCCGGCGCAAGATCCCGTTCGGTGTCGGCCAGATCGGCAAGTCGTTCCGCAACGAGATCACCCCGGGCAACTTCATCTTCCGGACCCGCGAGTTCGAGCAGATGGAGATGGAGTTCTTCGTCGAGCCCGGCACCGACGAGGAGTGGCACCAGTACTGGATCGACGAGCGGATGCGCTGGTACACCGACCTGGGTATCCGCCCGGAGAACCTGCGGCTCTACGAGCACCCCAAGGAGAAGCTGTCGCACTACTCGAAGCGGACCGTCGACATCGAGTACCGCTTCGGGTTCTCCGGCCAGGAGTGGGGTGAGCTGGAGGGCATCGCCAACCGCACCGACTTCGACCTGACCACGCACTCCAACCACTCGGGCGTGGACCTGTCGTACTTCGACCAGGCCACCAACACCCGCTACCGGCCGTTCGTGATCGAGCCGGCAGCCGGTGTCGGCCGCCCGATGATGGCGTTCCTGATCGACGCCTACGCCGAGGAGGAGGCGCCGAGCGCCAAGGGCGGCATGGAGAAGCGGGTTGTGCTCAAGCTCGACCCGCGGCTGGCGCCGGTCAAGGTGGCGGTGCTGCCGCTGTCCCGTAACCCGGAGCTGTCGCCCAAGGCCCGTGACCTGGCCGTGGAGCTGCGCCGGCACTGGAACGTCGAGTTCGACGACGCCGGCAACATCGGCCGCCGCTACCGGCGTCAGGACGAGATCGGCACGCCGTTCTGTGTCACCGTCGACTTCGACTCGCTGAACGACCACGCGGTGACCGTCCGGGAGCGCGACAGCATGGCCCAGGAGCGGGTGGCCATGGACCAGCTCCAGTCCTACCTGGCGGCTCGCCTGGTCGGCTGCTGAGCCACACCTGCCGTCGGCGGTGGGGTGTGGGGTGCTGCCCGCGCCCCACACCCCACCGCCGTTGTTCGTCGGCCCGTCCTGTCGCTCGTCTCGTGCCCTGTCCGGCTCTCCTGCCGCCCGCTGCCGACCCGGTCACCGGGCTCCGGCCGGAGTGAGCCAGGAGCGGTACGCCGCCTCCCGGTAGGCCGCACACAACTCGTGGAGCACCAGGTCCGGTCGACGCCAGAGCTGTTCGACAGGAGTGCGCAGGAACAGCACCTCCGGGCAGGCCGGCTCCGCCCGTCCGTTGGGCGGTGAGCCCGATGCCCCGTGGCGGCGGGTCGTGTCGATCTGCCAGGCCAATCCCACCTCGGGCCACCACGCGTCGGCGAGGGCGAGCAGTCCGCCGCCGGTGGGGACCGGGGCGTTCCACCGGGGAACGGGCAGCCGACTGGCGGCGAGAAGACGGCGCGCCAGGGCGAGTGCGGTGGTGTGGGGACCGTCGGCCAGTTCGTCGATCACCTGACGGGGGACCGCGCTGCCTCGTCGACTGCCCGACCCCAGTTCGGCACGCAGCGCCCCTGGGGTGGCCAGTCCGCAACGCACCACCGCGGTCAGCAGGGCACGTACCGCGCCGACGTCGCGCAGACGCCGAGCGGCGTCCAGGGCGGCCCGGGCGGCCGGTGCCACCGGTGGACCGGTGCCGTGGGGCAGGGGTGGCAGGCGCCGGGTCCGCTCCACCGTCACCCGCGGGGTGCCGGCCACCTGGCGGTGGTGCGGGACGAGCAGCTGGACCGGGCCGGTGGTGCGCACCGCGTCCAGTCCGTGCCAGCGCACCGCGTCCAACCCGGTGAGCCGTACCTCGGCCGATGCGGAGGTACCGCAGGGGCCACGGGATCGGGTCGGCAGTCCCCGGTAGCCGCCGTAGCGGAGTGCCCCGTGCACCAGTTGGTCCCGGGTGGGTGGGGCGTCGGACATCAACACCACGCCCGGGAACAGACGCTGCCACGGGCCTCCGGGGCGGCAGCGGTAGGAGATCCCCGAACCGGACAGGCCCAGACGAACGAGTTCGGAGATGTGTGCCACGTGCTCGGGGAACAGCTCGGTGAGGTGCTCGGGTCGAACTCGGCTCGGTGTCGGCATGCCCCCACGGTGACCGGCCGATGTCCCGCCGACCACCGGCGAAGATCGACTTGTGGACGGCCGGCCCGGATGTGGACAACTCGGCGGCCTCGGGTCCCGTCGGGGCGGGGAGGGGTCGACGGACCAGGATCACCCCGGCAGTCACCGGTGCCACACCTTCAGGTTTCGTCCGTTGCGCCGGGTATACCGGAATTCGGCCCGTTCCATCCCTCGGCCGGGGGATCGGAAACGACCGGGTGTTCTCCCGGCCCGGGGACGCGTCTGAGACGATGCAGAGCGTGACCGAGCACGTACCGTCCCGCTCGTCCTGGTTCTTCCGTGTGTGTCGCCGTGTGCTGCTCGGCACCCTGCTGATCGGCGCTCTGGTGGTGGGGGGAACCGCGTTCCGGGTGTGGCAGGTGGCCCGTACCGACGACCGTCACCACGCCGACATCGCCGTCGTGCTCGGTGCGGCCCAGTACGGCGGAACCCCCTCCGACGTGCTGGAGGCCCGACTCCAGCACGCGCACCGGCTGTACCAGCAGGGAGTGGTCGACCGGGTGGTCACCGTGGGCGGCCGGCGGGCCGGGGACGTCTACACCGAGGCGGAGGCCGGCCGGATGTGGCTGGTCGAGAACGGCGTGCCCGAGAGCGACGTCGTGGCGGTGGGGGAAGGCAGCGACACGCTCGGCAGCCTGCAGGCGGTGGCACGGGTGGCGCACCGGGCCGGCTGGCGCACCGCGGTGATCGTGAGCGACCCCTGGCACTCGCTGCGGTGCCGCACCATGGCCCGGGACGCCGGGCTGCTGGCCTGGGCCTCGCCGACCCGTCGGGGGCCGATCGTGCAGACCAGGAGCACGCAGATCCACTACATCCTGCGGGAGACCGCCGCCCTGCTGCACTACCGGCTCACCCACGCCCCGGTCCAGGCCGTGGACAGCGGGCTGGGCTGATCGTCCTGCCGGTGGATTCGACCGGCGCACCCGGTGGGCCCCGCCCTTAACCTCGACGGGATGAGGCCCGGTTACACCGATCACGACGCCGCCAGGTTCCTGCCCGAGCCCCCCAAACGGGGTGTGCCGGCCGGGATCCGTGCGGAACGGCGCAGCCCGTTCGCCCGGGACCGGGCCCGGGTGCTGCACTCGGCCGCACTACGCCGGCTGGCCGGCAAGACGCAGGTGGTCGGGCCCGGGGAGGGCGCCGAGATCAGCGGTGTCCCCCGCACCCGCCTCACCCACTCCCTGGAGGTGGCGCAGATCAGCCGGGGGATCGGGGAGAGTCTGGGCTGTGATCCGGACGTGGTGGACACCGCCGGCCTCGCCCACGACATCGGACATCCGCCGTTCGGGCACAACGGGGAGAGGGCGCTGGACGAGCTGACCGCGCACTGCGGTGGCTTCGAGGGCAACGCCCAGACCCTGCGCATCCTCACCCGGCTGGAGCCGAAGGTGATCGGCCCCGACGGACGCAGCCACGGGCTCAACCTCACCCGGGCCTCGCTGGACGCGGCCACCAAGTACCCCTGGCCCCGTCGGGAGGGAGAGGCCAAGTTCGGTGTGTACGCCGACGACCTGGAGATCTTCACCTGGCTGCGGGACGGTGCCCCCGAGGGGCGTCGCTGCCTGGAGGCCCAGGTCATGGACTGGGCCGACGACGTCGCCTACTGCGTGCACGACGTCGAGGACGGGATACTCGCCGGGCGCATCTCGCTGCGGGCGCTGCGTGATCCGGGGGAGCGTGCCGTGTTGGCCGGTCTGGCCGCCCGGCACTTCTCCGCGGAACCGGCCGCGGCGCTGGAGGAGGCCGCGCTGCGGCTGCTGCGCGTCCCCGCGGTGGCCGAACTCGTCGAGCACGACTACGACGGCTCCCTGGCCGCACAGGTCGCGGTCAAGCGACTGACCAGCGAACTGGTCGGACGGTTCGCCAGCGCCGCGGTGCACGGCACCAGGGAGGTCCACGGGGAGCGTCCGTTGAGCCGGTACGCCGCCGACCTGGTGGTACCACCACGGATCGTGGCCGAGGTCGCGGTGCTCAAGGCCGCGGCACTGCGCTACGTGATGCAGGACCCGGAGCGGCGGGCCCTGCAGAAGCGGCAGCGGGAGCTGCTCACCGAGCTGGTGCTGGCCCTGGCGGCACGTGCCCCCGAGTCGCTCGACCCGCTCATGCGCCCGGCGTGGGAGCGGGCCGCGGGCGACGGGGAACGGCTGCGGGTGGTCGTCGACCAGGTCGCGCTGCTCACCGACGTCCAGGCCGTCGCCTGGCACCGGCGGTGGGTGACCGGGGACTGACCGGTCCTGCGCGCACCGGAACACCGATCGGTACTCGCCGACGGTGAACGTCCACCCGCTGTGATCGGTGGCAGACTGGCCGTATGGGACGGGCGCAGGTGGTCGAGAAGCGGTCGGGACGGCTCAGGAACTGGTTGCGGCGGCTGGCACACCGACGCTCCCGGGTGCCCGCGGGACGGGCGCCCGGGCGGATACCTCCCGGCTGGGGAGACGACGAGGGCGGAGCCGGGGTGCGTGAGCCACGCCGGCCCGAGCCCGGTCCGCTCGCCGGTGGTGGAGCAGGCCTGCCACCCAAGCCGCCGATCCAGATTCACCTGCCGGACGCACGGCGGTGAGACGAGGTGTGCGCGGAGACGTTGACCCGTCACCTGGCGTTCGCACTGGACGCCCATCGTGCCCTCGCCCCCGTACCCACGACGGGCAGCTGTTTCTCCCCGTTCTCGGTGGGGTGCGCCCTCGGGCTGCTCGCCACCGGGGCGGGCGGGAGCACCCGCGCCGAGCTGCTGCGCCTGCTCACCGGTGACCCGGACGGCGATCCGGCACCTCAGGCGGAGCTGCTGACCCGGGGCGGTGAGCTGGAGCCGGGGTACGACGAGGACGCTTCCCCGGTCCTGGCCCTGGTCAACGCGTTGTGGGTGGCCGACCGGGTGGTGGTGCGCGACGACTGGCGCGCCGAGCTCGCCCGCTGGCCCGGAGGCGAGGTGCGCCCGGCGCCGTTCCGGACCGACAGCGCGGCCGCCCGTGCGATGATCAACGATGAGGTGGCGGCCACCACGCGGGGGCTCGTCCCGACCCTGCTGGGTGACGGCGACGTGCACCAGGACACGACCGGGGCCCTGGTCACCGCGCTGTACCTGAAGACCGGCTGGTACCACCCGTTCGTCGAGCACGCCACAGCCCCCGAGCCGTTCCACACCCCCCGGGGCGTGGTCGAGGTGCCGACGATGCGGCTGGCTGCGCGCCTCGCCCACGCGGCCGCCGACGGTTGGCAGTTGGTCCGGCTGCCCGCGGCCGGCGGGGTGG
>DATCJU010000031.1:0-4229 GCA_036562635.1 Pseudonocardiaceae bacterium | reverse complement strand
GCAACAGTCGCCGAGGTGCGTGACTACCTCGAGTCGCGCCTGCCCGGCACGGTGAGTGACGAGCAGGTGCAGGCATGGATCGACCGCGCCACCGTGGCGGTCGACGCCGTGCTCACCTGGGCACCCTACCTCGACGAGACCGGGCGGCCCCTCGACCCCGACGAGGCTCGTGGGCTGCTCGTCGCGGCCGGCCTGGCACTGTCTGCCTCCGGCAGTCTGCTGTCTGCGGCCGAGACCGGGCTGAGAGTGTTCGAGGCCCTACCGGGGCCGATCCAGTCGACCGTGCTCGGGCGAGCCCCTCTTTTCGTTCCTGCTGACCTGTGACCGGCAGGAACAGCTCTAATGCGTTTTAGAGACCAAAATGAACAACTTCACCAGCACCCATCCGGACCGCGGGCTGGAGGGGTACGTCGGGTTGCAGAACCACGACCCGGACTCGCGGGTGCAGTTCCGGCACATCCGGGTGCGCCCGCTGTGCTGACCTCGGCCTGACCTGTGAGAAACGGTGGGGGTGGACCGGATGCCGGTCCACCCCCACCGTCGTGCCACGGGCTGGACGGGTCAGGCGGCGTTCCAGTGCGCGGTGTACCCGATGGCCTCACCGTTGAGCCAGGCGTCCAACCGGGCACGGGGGGCGTTGCTGCGCCACCTGGGTGCGCACCCCTCCGACGCGCTGTGCGGGCACCGCGAGTACGCGCCGGGCCGCAAGATCGACCCGGCGGGGCTGGACATGAACGCCGAGCGCCGGATCGTCGCCGAGCTGCTGGAGGAGGACATGCCGAGCCTGCGGGAGATCGAGGACGCCGCGTACCGGGCCGTGCTCAACGCCCTCAACGACGCCCGGCACGGGCGCAACCCGACCGCCGTGGAGGCGCGTGACTCGCTGGGGATCATGGCGCTGGAGCAGCGGTGCTACCAGTCCCGGTACCGCACCCCGGACGGTGTGCAGTCCGACTACGAAGGCACCTCACTCGACTACATCCTCAACACCGACGCCCACGTGTACGCGCTCCTGGCGGACGCGCTGCCAGCCGCCGTGCGCGAGATCAAAGCCGCTATCACCACGCCCGAGATCGACCTCGACGCACTCACCGACCGGGTGGTCGAGCGACTCGGGGATACCCTCGCCGACCGGGTGATCACCCGGCTCGGCGAAGTCCTGGCACGCGACGACCGGTGAGGTGATCATGTCCGGGATACGCGAGCTGCTGATCAGTGGTGTGCGTACCGCCGTGCCCTACGCGTGGGGTGTGGTCATCACCTGGCTGGTAACCACCGGTCTCCTACCAGCCGATGCCGCCGACCAGGCCCGCGACCTGGGCGAGCGCGCCGGGTCAGTGGCGGCCAGCCTGGTCGGGCTCGCCTGGTACCTGGCGGCCCGGTGGGTGGAGCGGCAGCCGTGGGCGCCGGCCTGGCTGGTGCAGCTGCTGCTCGGCTCGACCCACCAGCCGGTCTACCCGCCGCGACCATCGGCCGGCCCCGTACCCTGACCGCGCTGCCGGACCCCAGCGGCAGCAGAGCGCCCCCCGCACCGAAGTGCGGGGGGCGCTTTTATCGTGTCCAGGGCGGGGCTCACCTGCCCAGGGACGCGCTTCTCTTGCGCGACTCCGCAACCTCCGGGTCACGCCACGGTGATCACTGGCTGGCTTGGGGTGCCCCGCCACATGGTGTGCAGGCCCGAGCGGTCCACGGTGAGCCCGTAGGCAGTGATTCCCGGGCGACCTGCCTGTTCCCAGTCCGCCAGGACGAGACCCAGGCCCTCCCACAGTGGAAGCGGCCCGCCCTCGGCGACTACCGCCGTGTCCGCGGCGAGATCGATGCGGGCCCACGAACCCGAGGCGGAGTGCACCCACCGGTAGGAGACGGACCCATCACCAGGTGCATGGACACGCACCAGGTCACCGCCTGGTGCCAGCAGGCCGGTGAAGAAGGACACGGTGGCGAAGTCGACGTCTCTGATCCTCGCTTCGGTGTGCTGACGCTCTGGGGTGCCGCCGGTCAGAGTGATCACGTCCTGGACCGGCAATTGGGTGCGGTCACCGGGGGTGTGGCGCAGGGCCATGAACCCGGCGGGCCCGAGGAACGGCCCGGACACCCCACCGTCAGGGGCGCGCTGCAGCCGTGCGATGCCCTTGCTGATGTTGGCCAGGATCACCCCGTCCGGGGTGAGCTGGGTTATCCAGGGAGCCGGGATGCGGTCCACCCCGCAGGTGGCGATGATCCGGTCATACGGTGCGTGTTCGGGTACCCCGGCGGTGCCATCGCCGCACACCAGCCGAGGACGGTAGCCGGCGCGTTCCAATGCTGTGCGGGCCGCCACGACCAGGGCAGGGTCCACGTCGATCGACACCACATGCTCGTCCCCGAGACGATGGGCGAGCAGGGCCGCGTTGTAGCCGGTGCCGGTGCCGATCTCCAGCACGCGGTACCCGTCGTGGACGTCCAGAGCCTCCAACATCGTGGCCATCAGACTCGGAGTGGTAGAAGAGCTGGTGGCGATGCCCCACCGGTCGATCTGTGTGATCAGGGTGGTGTCGCGGTACACCTGTTGCAACGCCGCGGTACGGGCTCGCTCGTCGGAAGCGTTCAGATCGTAGGGAGTAAGCCCGTCCGGGCTGGGCACGGCGAACCGGTCGACGAAGGCGTGGCGTGGTACCGCCGCGAACGCCGGCGCCCAGGCCTCGGTCAGCACGCCCTGTCGGACCAGGTTGGCGACCAGGTCGGCGCGCCACCGCGCAGCAGGATCGTCCAGAGCGATGGTCATGAGTTTGTCCTCGTAAGCTCGTCGGCCAGCGCAGTGCAGATCGCGTCCCGCCACGGCATGATCCACGCCCACTGTCCGTTGGGGTTGAGGTCGCCGATGAAGTGCCAGCGGCCATCGTGGTCCACCACGAAGTCCGCGGTGGCATACACCAGACCGAAAACACCCATGAGGTGACGCATCCCCGCGGCCACGTCGGCAGGCGTCTCGACCGGGGTAAAGGTGAGGTCATCGACGGCGCGCCAGTCCACCACCTCACCCCCGGGTGGGGTGTCCAGGCGTGCGGCGAACATCCGGTCACCGACCACCGTCAGGCGTGCTGCATAGGCGCACGGCACTCGTGCCTGAAACAGGTGCACGGTGTGGCGCACCGCGTCGGTGATGCCCTCGGCGGTCACCGGGGTGGCCCACAACACGACCCGGTGCCCATCCTCGCTGCTGGGCCCACCGCACAACGGTTTGTAGATCACGCCCTCGGCGTGGTGGGCGCGGCAGAAGTCGCGGGCCTGGACCGGATCGTTGGTGATCACGGTGTCTGGGACCAGTAGCCCAGCCTCGGTGGCAACCTGCAGCTGCCGCGGTTTACTGGCCATCGCGTTGCGGGCCGGGTGGTTGACCCAGTGCACCTGGGGGAGAGCGGCCAGCAGGCCGCCGAAGCCCTCACGGGCTTCGGCGGCCGACCAGCGCTGCTCCGTCGCAGACATCCCCGGGTGGAACTGGAACGTCGAAGGCTTGCGGTACCAGATGGCCCGCACCTTGTGCAGATCGACGTCCCGGTACTCACCTCGCAGTACCCCGGTCCACTGGGTGCGGCCTGACACCAGGTAGGCGACCTGGGTTAACCGCTGAGGGAAAGCGGCCAGGTCGAACCGGGCCACACCGACCCCGCGTCGAGTGAGTTCGGCGACAACCAGGTCCGCGGTGACGTCCTGGTCACGGGAGATCACAACGACGGAGGGAGCGGTCACGTCCAGTCCTTATCGGTGAACCACTGGTTGTCGTACTTCGTGTCGTAGGTGGTTACCGCGGCCACCGGGCCATTGGGCAGGTCGATCACTGGGGTGCCCTCCGGGGTGACGTTGACTTGCCGAACCGGGTCGTAGTGCAGGCCCGACAGGTCGACCATCGCCTCGTCGTCGCCCAGCTGCACCGTATGGGTCAGCCCGAACGGCCGCGCATCGCTGGGGACGTCAGTGGAGATCTCCAGCGACCGCGCGCTGGTAGGCAACACACCCGGGGCGAGCGGATCGGTGGTGGGATCGAGGATTGCGGTCATCGCCTCACTTCGTCCTTTCTCCTCGGCCTGGCCGATCTGGCCAGGTGGCCTGTGGGATGCGGCCCGCCCCGGGGAGGTCGGGGGCTCAACCCGGGGCAGGCCGCCGATCAGGCCCGCCCGCCCTCGGGGAGCACACCCGCCCCAGGGGGCCGGGCGGGTGCCGGGCGGACGGGGGTCGGGGTGCGGGGCAGC
>DATCJU010000027.1:0-12200 GCA_036562635.1 Pseudonocardiaceae bacterium | reverse complement strand
GTCCATTCCCGGGTGCGTACGGTGAGGAAGCCGTCAGTGGGGTTCTTGCTGTCGCGTACCGCGGTGCCTGAGGGCACCGGTGCGACCTCCACACAGTTGGTGGCGGTGTCGCTGTAGCTGCTCTTCCGCCAGGTGGTGAGCAGGTCGGACGCCACGACGCCCCCTCTCCTGGTCTCTGTGGGCAACTACGGAGGGTAGCGAGAGGGAGGCTGTTGCGTCCGCCGTACTGATCAAGGTGTGGAACGGCCGGGGCGGATGTCCGTCCCGGCCGTCAATCGTACAGGTGGTTAGCTCAGATCCAGCCGCCCGCTCTTGATGGCGTCGATGAAGGCCGCCCACTTGGGAGTGCCTGCGATGAAGTAGCCAGCGCTAGGGTTCTTCGAGTCCCGCACCGCAACACCTGAGGGCGCCAGGGCGACCTCGACGCAGTTGGATGTTGATCCGCTGTAGCTGGACTTACGCCAGTCCAGCGCTGCCTCGATCATCAGATCCCGTCCACCTCTCTGGCCACCGCTTCGATGAGTCGGAGCGATTCTTTCTCGTCTAGCGAGTATGACGAGATCTGAGCAAGAGCTTGCATGTACGGCTCGGTCTCAGCCTTGTCACCCAGGAACACCGCTGACCTGAGCAGTTCCACGTGCACGATGGCTGGTGCGGTGTCGAACTCCAACATCAGGAACGGACTGATCAGGCCGGGGTGAGCATCAGAAGTGACAGGAACCACTCGAATCGTGACGGTGTCACGCTCGGCTTGATCAAGCAGGTGACGCAACTGGTTCCGCAGGATCCGGGGCGAGCCGACCGACCTTCGGAGCACCGCCTCATCCAGGTATGCGGTGTACGTGACGCGCTCCAGGATTTGCTGTCGGTGTTGCCGGGCCATCAGTCGTGCGCCGATGTCGGCTTCAGGGATGCGGTCAGCAAGCATGAATGCCCGGGTGTACTCCATCGTTTGGAGCAAGCCAGGGATGAGCAGGGGAGCCCAGTCCGTCACACGGACCGCTTCGGCCTCGTAGGTGGCCAGTGCAATGGATTCCGACGGTAGGCCATGGCGCATGGTTTCCAGCCAGGCTGGCTCATCAGGCGTACGAGCCATCGCCATGAGTCGTTCCCGGTCTGGTCCCGTCACGTTCAAGATGACCAACAACGCCGCAACCTCCTCTGAGGACAGAGGCCGCTGACCGGTTTCCAGGCGTGACACCTTCGACTCGGACCAGCCAAGCCGGTTGGCAATGTCCTTCATGGACATGCCGCGAGCTCGACGGATTGCGCGGAGCTGGGCGCCCAGGCCCTGTGCCTTTGGGGTTGGCTGGCTCATCCGTCTCCTCCATGTTCACCCGATTGGGCATCTTGCAGACTTGCAGATCGGCCGAGAAACTTGCGCAAGTCGATCGATCTTTGCGCCAGAGCCTCTGCTGAACCCTACCGCCGCATCGAAGAGCTCTGGGAAATCTGCCTGGCAGCTGAACTCAAGGAGGCGCCTGATGAACTTCCTCGCCACCCTGGCCCTGGTCGGCGCGGTGATGGGCGCGACCGGCCTGTGGCGGTCGCTGCCGACTCCGCCCGAGACGCCGTCGCCCGTCCCGTCCCGGCCGCCTCGGCGCCGTACACCCCCGACAGCGGGGGAGAGGCGTACACCTCCGGTGTCGGGGAGGGACGGCGAACCATCACCGGCGGCCCGGCCAGGCGACACCCGTCGACACGGGTGCGTCGGTACGCCGTGGAACAGACGACGGACACGGTGCGGATGCCCCACCTGGCCGCCGCCCTGGCGATCGAGGAACTGCTGGCGGACGGGTGTCCGGCCCGGGCCGGTGCCGAGAGGTGAGCGGACATGACCTGGAGCTACTGGCACCGCCTGGAGTACGTCCGCATCGAGCGGGGGAGCCGGGTCCTGGTGCACGCCCAGGACGTGGACGACCACGGCTTCTACCTGGACAGGGGCGGTCCCGAGGCGTACGTGCGGACCTACGCCGAGGAGTTCCTGTCGCGCTGGGCGGAGCCCGGAAGCCGGTGGCGGGTGGTGCTCTGGCGACTGGACGGGACGGGTCGGAACAAGGTCCGCAGGCTCGCCGAGGTCGAGCTGCGCTGGCCGGACACCCCGCAGCCGCACACCCCGACCCCGGACGACGCCACCACGCCGTACCCGGGGTGCGGTCGTGAGCGGGCTGACCGACCTGGTCGAACTGCTGATCCTCGGGTTCGGCCTGGTGGGCGCGGGGGTGTTCTGCCTGGTCCTGCCGCACCTGTGGCCCGCGGAGCGTGCCACGCGACGCCGCCGCACCCCGGCCCGGCGGATCACTCCGCCCCGGCGACGCCGCCACCGGGTACGCCCCGGGGCGATCACCGTCGCAGAGCTGAGCCACCGGCTGGCCCTGACCATGCTCGCCGGGGAACTGCGGTGACCCCCTGGGCGCAGCACCGGCCCACTCGCACCGCCCACGCCCTGCGCGACCCGCCCGGACCGGCACCCGGGGTCCGCACCTGGTGCGACCGCGTGCTGCCGCTCGCGGAGCTGGTCCGCATCTCCCCGGACACGGTGCGCGCCCCGCTGTGTCCGGGCTGCCTGGCCCGTGCCCCGCTGCCCTACGGCGTCGCCGATCTGCCCAGGGACCGGCCCGGTGAGTTGTCCCCTTCCGGGTGGGAGGTCACCCGTACCGCCGGTGAGGATGATGAAGAAGTGGGAGCGTGACCGCCATGCGCTTGGCTGAGTTCGACGATCTCCTGACCACCCTCATCGGAGAAGCCGACCACCCGGAGATCCGGAGCGTCGAGCCCTGCCGCACCGACGACACCGCGCCGACCTACCACTCCCGGGTGCGGGTCAGGTTCCACAGCGGTGCCACGGCCACGATCATGGTCAGGGCGGTGGAGGGCAGGCTCGACGGCAAGGCCGTCCCGAGTCACCCGCCGTTCCAGCTCCCGGAGGTGATCGCATGACCGGGACCGGAGCGACCACCTGCCCGGAGCACGGCCGACACCCGCACACCCCCGTCGACATCCTCGACCGGCGCCGGAGACCCCGGCGACCGTGACACCTCCCTGGGCTCGGAGAGACGACCGTGCGGACTTCCCGGTTCAAGGACTGGCTGTTCGAGACGCTGTCCCGTCATCCCCGTGTCGCGCAGGTGGAGTGGTACCCGGTGCCGGAGGACGGCAGCGGCCTGCGGGACATCAGGGTCACCTTCGACACCGGCCTGACCTACCACCTGCGGATCGTCGGTACGGCCCCGCCGGGCGGTGACGACGTGAGCAGACCGGAACGGATCGTCACCGCACACGACGTGACCGACACCGGAGGCGGGCACGACGGTGCCACTCCGCAACCCGCGGCGTGAGCGCGACACCCCGCACCACGCCCGCGACCACCGACACGGCACCCGTCCTCGGCGGGAGACCGCACCCCGTGTACCGACCGGCGGGGCGAGCCGGGTTCCGGCTTGACCCTGACGCGGCGTCAGGCTGGTGCACTACGGCCGGAGGTGGTCACGGTGGATCCGACACCGACCCGGATTCCCTGGCACGGCCAGCAGCGCTGGTTCCACGGCGGCATGCTGGCCGCCGCCCTGATCGAGCTGGTGGTACTGCACCTGCTCGTCGGCTGGCCCTGGCTGCGCTGGATCCTGGACGCGCTCGGCGTGGCCGGGGTCGTCGCCGTGCTGTGGTCCTACCGGCGGCTGTCCAGGAGCGGACACCTGGTCGACGCCGAGGGGGTCGAACTGCACGGGCCGGGCCGGATCTCGGTGCGGGTGCCCTGGCACCGGGTCGCCGCGATCCGGGAACGCCGCCGCGACACGGCGGGCCGGCTGGTGCACGAGCAGCGACTGCAGTTCGGGGTGTTCGACGAGACCCGGATCGACCTGGTGCTCACCGAGCCGATCGAGGTGCACCTGCCCCGCGGTCGCACCGCCACCGTCACCGAGGTGGCGTTCACCGCCGACGACGTGCCGGCCGCGCTGCGGCTGCTGCGCCGGGCCGCACAGTCCGCCACGGCGACCGGGGGCGCCGACTGACCCGGGCGGCAGGGGATCGCGACGAAACGGGTCAGGTCAGGCCGCAGCCACAGGAGTGCCGGTGCACCAGCCGGGTCGGCAGCCGCACCGTCCGCGCCGGCTGGTCCGGGTCGGAGATCCGGGACAACACCATGTGCACCGCGGTCCGCCCGATCTCGGCGATCGGCTGGGCCATCGTGGTCAACGGCGGATCCACCAGGTCGGCCCACTCCACCTCGTCGTAGCCGACCAGGGCCAGGTCCCGCCCCACCCGCAGGCCCAGCTCCCGGGTCGCGCGGAACACCCCCACCATCATGTTGTTGTTCCCCGCGATCACCGCGGTCGGCGGGTCGGGCAGCGCCAGCAGCCGCCGCAGCGCCTCCTCCGCCGGCTTCACCGCCGAACAGCCGCTGACCACCAGCTCCTCGTCCACCGGCAGCCCGGCACGGTGCAGCCCCAGCCGGTAGCCGTGCACCCGCTCCGCGGTCGTGGTCAGCCCGGGCGCCCCGCTGACCAGCCCGATCCGCCGGTGCCCCAGCTCGGCCAGGTGCCCCACCAGCGCGGCGATCGCCCCGGCGTTCTCCGGGCCGACCTGGTCCAGCAGACCGTGACTGGGCAACCGGTCCACCAGCACGGTCGGCACCCCCAGCTGCCGCAGCTCCGGCAGCACCCCGTTCGCCGCCCCCGGCGAGGGGGTGAGCAGCAGCCCGTCCACCCGCCGGGACCGCAACATCCGGACCGCGGCGTGCTCGGTGGACGGTTCGTCGTGCGTGTCGATCAACAACAGGGTGAACCCCGCCCGGGCGGCCTCGTTCTCGATGACCCGGATCAGCTCGGAGAAGTAGGGGTTCTCCACCAGGGAGATCGCCACCCCCAACGAGCGGGTTCCGCCGGTGACCAGGGAACGCGCGATGGCGTTGCCGGTGTAGCCGGTGGCCTCGATCGCGGCCAGCACCCGCCGCCGTGTCTCGTCCGCCACCGGGCGGGTGCCGTTGACCACGTGCGACACCGTGGTGATGGACACCCCGGCGAGCTGCGCGACATCCCGCATGGTCACCACGTTGGCAAACGTTTGCGCAAACGCTTGCAGGTGTCAACCGACAGGGTTACCTTCCCGCCACCGATTCGCCGCACTCCCCCGCGAGGGGACCCGGGTGGGAGACACCGGAGCTCCCGCCTGCTCGCGGCGGCCGAACGGGTGCGGATGTCTCGCACGAACAGGAGGCAGCCATGGGACAACGGAGTCCCCGCGGGCGTACCGGTCGCGCAGTGGCACTGCTGGCCGCCGGTGTCCTGGCGCTGACCGGGGCCGCGTGCTCCAGTGAGCGGGCCGGCAGTTCCGGCCAGGGCAACGACGACGGCGTGATCAAGATCGGCCTGGTCACCAAGACCGACAGCAACCCCTTCTTCGTGGCCCTGCGCGAGGCGGCGAAGGCACAGGCGGAGAAGGACGGCGCCGAACTCATCGCGCTCGCAGGCAAGTTCGACGGCGACAACGAGGGCCAGGTCGCCGCGGTGGAGAACCTGGTCCAGCAGGGTGTCGACGCCATCCTGATCACCCCGAACAACTCCACCGGCATCCTCGGGGCGATCAAGCAGGCCCGGGACCGGGGCATCCTGGTGATCGCCCTGGACACCGAGACCGACCCGAAGGACGCGGTCGACGCCACCTTCGCCACGGACAACACCGAGGCCGGGCGGCTCCAGGGCCAGTACGTCAAGGCGGCCCTCGGCGACCGGGAACCGCGGGTGCTGATGCTGGACGGCACGCCCGGCGGCACCGTCGACGAGCAGCGGCACGCCGGCTTCCTGGAGGGCATGGGGCTGAGCGAGGGCGACCCGCGCATCCTCGGCCAGGAGCCGACCAACGGTGACCAGAACCGGGCGCAGCAGGCCATGGAGAACCTGCTGCAGCGGGCCGCCGACGTCAACGCCGTCTACACGATCAACGAGCCGGCCGCCCGGGGTGGCTACGCCGCGCTGCAGGCCCGCGGCCTGGCCGAGCAGGTGGTCGTGGGCTCCATCGACGGCGGCTGCCAGGGCGTGCGTGACGTGCGGGACGGCAAGTACGCGCTCACCGTCATGCAGTTCCCCAAGCGGATGGCCGAGGAGGGCGTGAAGGCGGCCGTGGCCTACGCCAAGGACGGCACCAAGCCCAGCGGCTTCAACAACACCGGGTCGGTGGTGATCACCGACAAGCCGGTGCCGGGCATCGAGAGCCGGGACACCGCCTGGGGCCTGGAGAACTGCTGGGGCTGACCGCCCCCTTCCACCAGCCGGCTGCCGCGGGTCGCGCAGGCACGGCCCGCGGCAGCCGACCCGGTGCGGGAGCTCCCCGACACGTCCGGGAACCGCGTGCGCCAGGGAGGTGAGGCCGTGGCGCACGCACCGGACGCGGCCGTCCCGCGAGATCACAGGAGGACACTGTGACCACAAGCGCACTGCGCCGGACCAGCCTGACCGAGTTTGTCCTGCGCACCCCCGCCGTCGGCCCGACCATCGCCCTGGTCGTCGCGGTGCTGCTGTTCTCGGTCACCACCGACACGTTCCTGGACGGCGACAACCTGTCCCTCGTCGTCCAACAGTCCCTGGTCGTCGGCACCCTGGCCCTCGGCCAGACCCTGATCATCCTCACCGGCGGCATCGACCTGGCCAACGCGGCGGCCTGCGTGCTCGGCACGCTGCTGATGGCCAAACTCGTGACCGGCGGGGCCCCGGCCCCCCTGGCGCTGCTGGTCGGCCTGGTCGTCCCCATGGCCGTCGGGGCGATCACCGGCAGCGTGGTCACCGGTCTGCGCCTGCCGCCGTTCATCGTCACCCTCGGCATGCTGACCATCGTCACCGCGAGCAGCCGGCTCTACGCCGAGGGACAGAGCTACCCGGTCACCGACGACCTGCTCACCCTCCTCGGCACCCGCCAGTACCTGTTCGGGTACGTCGAGGTGACGGTGGGCATGGGCCTGGCGCTCGGGATGTACCTGCTGCTGTGGTACTCGCTGACCCGCACCGCGTGGGGTCGGCACGTCTACGCGGTGGGCAACGACCCCGAGGCCGCCCGCTTGTCCGGCATCCACGTCCGGCGCACCCTGCTGTCGGTGTACATCGTGGCCGGCCTGATCTACGGCATCGCCGCGTGGCAGGCCCTGGGCCGGGTCCCCAACGCCGACCCGAACGCCTTCCAGACCGGCAACCTGGACTCGATCACCGCGGTCGTGCTGGGCGGGACGAGTCTGTTCGGCGGTCGGGGCAGCGTACTCGGCACCCTGGTCGGCGCGCTGATCGTGGCCGTACTGCGGTCCGGGCTCACCCAGGCCGGCATCGACAACCTCTACCAGGACGTCGCCACCGGTGTGCTGGTGATCGCCGCGGTGGCCGTGGACCGGTTCTCGCGACGGAGGCAGCCATGACCGACGCTCGTCCTTCTCCCACCCAGGAGGAACGGCCCGGTGCCGGGGCGACCGCGACGAGCGGACCCGCGGGCGACGCCCCGGGTTCGACGGCCCGGTCGGCGGGCGGCAGCGGGGAGCAGGTGCGCCCGGTGCTCCAGGCCCGCGGCCTGGTCAAGCGGTTCGGCCGGGTCACCGCCATCGACGGGGCCGACTTCGACCTGCTGCCCGGCGAGATCCTCGCCGTGGTCGGGGACAACGGTGCCGGCAAGTCCAGCCTGATCAAGGCGCTGTCCGGGGCCCTGATCCCCGACGCGGGCGAGATCCGGGTGGACGGGGAGCCGGTGCGTTTCCACGGCCCGCTCGACGCCCGCCGGTACGGCATCGAGACCGTGTACCAGGACCTGGCGCTGGCCACCGCCCAGGACGTGGCGAGCAACCTGTTCCTGGGGCGGGAGCGCCGCCGCCCCGGTCTGCTCGGCAAGGTCTTCCGCATGCTGGACACCGCCGGGATGCGGGCCGAGGCCGAGCGGGTGCTCAAGGACCTGGGCATCAACATCAAGTCGATGAACCAGCCGGTGGAGACCCTCTCCGGCGGCCAGCGGCAGGGCGTGGCCGTGGCACGTGCCGCCGCCTTCGGCACCAGGGTCGTCATCATGGACGAGCCCACCGCCGCGCTCGGCGTGGCCGAGTCGGCCAAGGTGCTCGACCTGATCCGCCGGCTCAGGGACCGCGGTCTGCCGGTGGTGCTGATCAGCCACAACATGCCGCAGGTGTTCGACATCGCCGACCGCATCCACGTGCACCGCCTGGGCCGGCGGGTGGCCGTGGTCTCCCCGCGGGAACGCACCATGAACGAGGTGGTCGGGCTGATCACCGGGGCGCTGCGCATGCGCGAGGACGGCGAGCTGGAGGAGGCCGCGTGAGCCGGGACCACGGGACGATCCGGGCCGTGGCACCCGCGGGTCGACCGGGGTCGGGTGCCGGGCAGGACGCGGCGGGCCGGATGCGGGACACTGGTGTCGTCCGGTTCGCGTGGGCCGGTCGTGCCCGGTCGGCCCGGACCGTACAGGGGTCCGGGCGGGAACCGGTTGCCGGGCCGAGGTGCACAGGGGGCGAGTGGTGACCCACGTCCTGCTGGTCGGTCTGTGCACGGTCGACGTCGTCCAACGAGTGGACGAGATCCCCGGTCCCGGAGAGAAGGTGCAGGCCAGGGCGGTGGACCTCGCCGCGGGCGGTCCGGCGGCCAACGCCGCGGTCGCGGTGGCCACCCTCGGTGGACGGCCCACCCTGGTCACCTCGCTGGGCACCCATCCCCTGGCCGAACTGGCCCGCGCCGACCTGCACGCCTGCGGGGTGCGGGTGGTGGACCTGACCCCCACCCGTGTGGAACCGCCCCCGGTGAGCGCGGTGCTGGTCCGGGAACACGACGGCGAACGCAGCGTGGTCTCCCGCAGCGCGGCCGACATCGTCGCCCCGCCCGCCCCCGACCTGCTCGCCGACCTGGTCGACGACGCGGGTGCGGTGCTGCTGGACGGCCACCACCCGGCCCCCACCATGTCCGCCGCGCGGGCCGCCCGGCGGGCGGGGGTGCCGGTGGTGCTGGACGCCGGGAGCTGGAAGCCGGTGTTGGACGAACTGCTGCCCCTGGTCGACGTCTGCGCGTGCTCGGGCGTGTTCACGGTGCCGGACGACGACGACGTGTTCGCCGGCCTGCACCGGCGCGGGGTGCCCGTGGTGACCCGGACGAACGGACCGGAACCGGTGCTCTGGTCCGCGGACGGCCTGCGCGGGGCGGTGCCGCCGCCGGCCGTGCCGGTGCAGGACACCGTGGGCGCGGGGGACGTCTGGCACGGCGGGCTGGCCTTCGGGGTGGCCCGGCTGCGCCGGGTGCCCCGGGCCACCGAGCTGCCGGAGCTGGTCGCCGAGGCGAACCGGCTGGCCGGAATCCGGGTGAGCTACGCCGGCCCCCGGACGTGGGTGGAGCCCGCGCGTGCCGCGCTGTGCACGTGACCGGGCGTTCGACCGGGCACGCGTGACGCGGGCGCGACCGGTGCCCGTGGGCGGCCCGGTGTGAGGAAGTGATCGACCGCGGACGACCACCGCGGAACGGCGGGAACCCACACGGCCACGGCACCGGCGACCCATGACGCCGGGGCGCGTGACGCCCCGGCTCGCGTCGGCCCATCGGGTGCGGATGTCCCGCAGGAACACAGGAGGGGTGGATGAGTGCCGGGACGGAGCCGGGGGACGTGCTCGCCCGAGAACCGGAGAAGATCGAGTTCGACGCACTGGTGGCGCGGGCGGCGCGGCTGGCCGAGACCGGGCGGCGCCGACTGCTGGGCCTGACCGGGGCGCCGGGAGCGGGCAAGTCGACCCTGGCCGAACGGTTGGTGGAGGCTCTGGGGGACCGGGCCGTGCTGGTCGGCATGGACGGGTTCCATCTGGCCCAGCGGGAGCTGGAACGGCTGGGGCGGGCCGAGCGCAAGGGCGCCCCGGACACCTTCGACGCGCACGGCTACCTGGACCTGCTGCGTCGGTTGCGGGCCAACGGCGCGGAGACCCCGGGTGCGGTCACGGTGTACGCCCCCGAGTTCCGCCGGGAGATCGAGGAACCGGTGGCCTGTGCGGTTCCCGTGCCGCCGTCGGTGCCCCTGGTGATCACCGAGGGCAACTACCTGCTGCTGGACGAGCCGCCGTGGGACCAGGTGCGGTCGGTGTTGGACGAGGTGTGGTTCCTGGCACCCGACGAGGAACTGCGGCTGCAGCGGCTGGTGGACCGGCACCAGCGTTACGGGCGCAGCCCCGAGGAGGCGCGGGCCCGGGCACTGGGGTCGGACCAGGCCAACGCCGAGCGGGTGGCCCGGACGAGCGGTCGGGCCGACCTGGTGCTGCGCTGCTGGTGAGGACCGGGCCGGCCTGGGCCGACGGGGTCAGCGACCGGGGGACTCGGACGCGTCCACCGGTCGACGGGTGTCCTGGCGGTACCGCCACACGCCCAGGCCGGTGCCGACCACCACGATCACGGCGAACGCCACCACCGCCACCGTCTGCAGCCAGGGGTGCTGGCCCAGCAGGTCGGCGGCGTAGAAGCCCAGGAGCAGCAGGACCGGCGCCCAGATCACGGTGCCGGCCACGTTGGCGACCAGGAACCTCCGCCGATCCATGCGGGTGGCGCCGGCCAGCGCCGGAGCCAGGGTGCGGACCCAGGGCAGCCAGCGGGCGAAGAACACCGCCCAGAAACCCCAGCGGTCGACGAACGCCTTCGCACGTTCCAGGTTCTGGTGGTTGAGCACCCGCGCGTTCTGGCGTGCGACCAGCAGGGCGCTGGTGCGTTCGCCGAGCTGGTAGCCGACCTGGTTGCCGACGACCGACACCACGCACACGGCCAGCGACAGCAGCCACACGCTCGTCTCGTGTCCGTGCTGGGCGAGTACCACCCCGGCGGCGAACAGCAGGGAGTCGCCGGGGAGGAACAACCCGATCAGGAAGGCGCACTCGACGAACACGAAGACCAGCACGATCAGCCAGACGGCGCCGGGCCCGGCGCCGTCCAGCGGGCTCCATGCCAGTGTGGTGTCGCTCGCAAGGGTCACGGGGTGGAGGGTAGGCCGGTGGGGAGCCGCCCGGCAGGGAGTTCGTCACGGTTGTCCGAAATCACCGTTTCGTGGCCGGTCAACCAGGTGTCTCGGGACCGTTTCGGTGGCCCTTCCCTCACCCTCCGTCATGTTCCCGGCTCGTCGGCCGGACGGTGCATCTCCTGCCGGTACCGCCACAGGCCGACCGCGGTCCCGACCAGCATGGCCACCCCGAACACCACCAGGACCGTGGTCCGTATCCATGGGTTGCGGTCCAGGAAGTCCGACGCGTAGTAGCCCGTGAGCACCATGACCGGGGCCCAGACCATCGCCCCGAGCGCACTGGCCGTCAGGTACTTCCGCTGGTTCATGCGGGCGGCCCCGGCCAGCGGGGGAATCAGGGTGCGGATCCAGGGCAGCCACCGGGCACTGGTCACCGCCCAGAAACCCCAGCGGTCCAGGAACGCCTGAGCGTGGTCCAGGTTCTGCTGGTTGATCAGCCGACCGTTCCGCCGGGCGGCCAGTACGGTGAGGGTTCTCGCCCCGAACAGGTAGCCCACGTGGTTGCCGAGCACCGCCGCCCCACCGGCGGCGAACCCCAGCAACCAGGCGCTGACCTCGTGCTCGTGCTGGGCGAGCACCACCCCGGCGGTGATCAGCAGCGACTCGCCCGGCAGCACCAGCCCGAACAGGAAGCCGCACTCCAGGAACACGATGACGAGCACGACCGGCCAGACCAGCTCCGGCCCGGCGTCGCGAAGCGGGTCCCAGGCCAGCGGCACGGCGCCCACGTCGCCCGAGGGTAGGCCGCTCCCGCGGTTTCCACCGGCCGCGTGGCCCGGTCCCACCCGAACCGGTCGTGCTCGGCGTCCCGGTCACACCGGGTGTGCGGTCACGGTTTCAGTCCCGGGTCCTGGGCGCACAGTTCCGCCTCGGTGCGGTAGCGGTCGGGTCCGCCGAAGGTCTCGACGGCCTCGCGCAGCACCTCCGGGTGGGCGTCCACGTTGTCCAGGTGCAGTACCGCCAGGTAGCCCCGGTCCCAGAAGTGCCGGTGCAGAGCCACGTCATAGAACAGGAACTGGTAGCTGACGGGGTCGGTGGGGGTCTTGGTGGAGAACCAGGGGGTGCTCCGGCGTGGCTTGACGACGAGCACGTGCTTCCCGGTGAGGCTGTTCTTCGAAGAGATGTGGAAGACACTGACGTGGGCCACCTCGGGCCAGGTGATGTTCCAGGACTGCGGTCGG
>DATCJU010000014.1:0-2500 GCA_036562635.1 Pseudonocardiaceae bacterium | reverse complement strand
GGAGAGGGGCGGGTGCTGCTGGTGGCGCGCGGCGTTGGCGCGATCCGCGAGGTCGTCCGCCGTCAGCTGCAGCCCGGCACCCGGGTGCTCGCCGAGACCACGGTGCCCCGTCCGGGCGTCGGCTCCCGCAAGGCGCTGATCACCTCCACCGCCGACCGGTGGGGGCCGGGGCTGACCGTGCTGTCGTGGAGCGAGCGGCGCGGCGTCAACTACCAGATCGCCGTCCGCGGCGCGGTGAGCCATGACGAGCTGCTGCGGCTGGCCCGCGCGCTCCCCGAGGACGACACCGGCGTGCCCGAGCGGGTCCGCTCGCTGGTCGCCCGGGCCGAGCCGCCGACCGACTCCGGCGTCGACGCCGTCGACAAGAACGCCGAGTTCGGCACCTTCGGCCTGAGCAACAAGGTGGTCGACGGCGCGGGCGTGGCGACCGACGACTTCGGCAACGAGGCCACCCTGTGCAACGGCTGCGCCTACTGGAGCGGCAACTGGGCCGGCCTGTTCCAGCATCTGCTGTACGCCGACGGCAAGATGTCCTACTCCGCGATCGACTGCATGTTCGGCAGCCAGACCGCCTCGGCGACGGCGGCCTGGCAGCGCATGGAGGGGCTGTCCGCCGACGGCATCGCCGGGCCCGACACCCGCGGCCGGATGGACAACTACCTGACCTACACGTGGACGGACGACAGCGTCGAGTATCTCGGCCGGGTGCGGTCCATCACCATGGTGCGCGTGCAGAACCTCTACTACTACGGCCCGAAGATCACCTACGACTACAGCGGCGGGACCATGCCCGGCTGCTGACCTCCCGCGGCGTGCTGCGCCGGCCGTTCAGATCCGGCGCAGCACCGCCAGCGAGCGGCCGGTCACCCGCACCGTGTCGGAGGCCTTCACCGCGCCGCGCTCGGCCACGCCCTCCGGGGCCGCGGTGTCCAGCACGAACTCCCACCGCTCTCCGAACTCCGGACCCGGCACGGTGAACTCCACGCACTGCGAGTGCGCGTTGATCAGCAGCAGGAACGAGCCGTCGCGCACCCGTCGGCCGCGGGGGTCCGGCTCGGTGATGGCCTCGCCGTTCAGGAACACCCCGAGCGATTTGGCGTATCCGGCGTGCCAGTCCGCATCGGTCATCTCCGCGCCCGCCGGGGTCAGCCAGGCGATGTCGCCGAGCTCGCCGTGGCCGCCGCGGCCCTGGAAGAACCGCCGCCGCCGGAACACCGGGTGGTCGCGGCGCAGCCGGGCCAGCGTCCGGACGAACTCCAGCAGGTCCTCCTCGGCGGCCTCCCAGTCCACCCAGGAGGTCTCGTTGTCCTGGCAGTAGGTGTTGTTGTTGCCGTGCTGGGTGCGGCCCAGCTCGTCCCCGTGCGAGAGCATCGGCACGCCCTGCGACAGGAACAGCGTGGCCAGGAAGTTGCGCCGCTGCCGCGCCCGCAGCGCGGTGATCTCCGGGTCGTCGGTCGGGCCCTCGTGACCGCAGTTCCAGGACCGGTTGTCGTCGGTGCCGTCCCGGTTGTCCTCGCCGTTGGCCTCGTTGTGCTTGTGGTTGTAGGACACCAGGTCGGTCAGCGTGAACCCGTCGTGGCAGGTCACGAAGTTGATCGAGGCGATGGGACGGCGGTTGCCGTGGGCGTACAGGTCCGAGGAGCCGGTCAGCCGGGAGGCGAACTCCGGCATCGCCGCATACCCGCCGCGCCAAAAGTCCCGCACCGTGTCCCGGTACTTGCCGTTCCACTCGGTCCACAGCGGCGGGAAGTTGCCGACCTGGTAGCCGCCCTCGCCCACGTCCCACGGCTCGGCGATCAGCTTGACCTGGGAGACCACCGGGTCCTGCTGGACCAGGTCGAAGAAGGCGCTGAGCCGGTCCACGTCGTGCAGCTCCCGGGCCAGCGCCGAGGCCAGGTCGAAGCGGAACCCGTCCACGTGCATCTCGGTCACCCAGTACCGCAGCGAGTCCATGATCAGCTGCAACGCGTGCGGATGCCGGACGTTGAGGGAGTTGCCGCAGCCGGTGTAGTCCAGGTGATAGCGCCGGTCGTCGTCGCGCAGCCGGTAGTAGGCGGCGTTGTCGATGCCCCGGAAGCACAGCGTCGGCCCCAGGTGATCGCCCTCGGCGGTGTGGTTGTAGACCACGTCCAGGATGACCTCGATGCCCGCCTGGTGCAGGGCCCGCACCATCGCCTTGAACTCCAGCACCTGCTCGCCGAGCTGCCCGGAGGAGCTGTAGGCGTTGTGCGGGGCCAGGAAGCCGATGGTGTTGTAGCCCCAGTAGTTGGTCAGCCCGCGCGCCACCAGGGCGTGCTCGGGGACGAACTGGTGGACGGGCATCAGCTCGACCGCGGTGACGCCCAGGTCCAGCAGGTGGTCGATCATCACCGGGTGGGCCAGGCCCGCGTAGGTGCCGCGGAGGCGTTCGGGGATGTCGGGGTGGGCGATCGTCAGCCCCTTGACGTGGGCCTCGTAGATCACCGTCTCGTGGTAGGGGGTCTTGGGCGGCCGGTCGTCG
>DATCJU010000013.1:0-22977 GCA_036562635.1 Pseudonocardiaceae bacterium | reverse complement strand
CCACCGGTAGCCGCACGCAGCGCCTCCCGCATGACCTGGCGGGGTGCCGGGCGGCCGGTGAACTGTTCGACCTGCCCGAACGCCTGGTGCAGCAGCATGTCCAACCCGGTGGCGATCCGCCCGCCACGCTCGGTGACGGCGCGGGCCAGTGGGGTCGGCCAGGGGTGGTAGACCACGTCCAGCACACACCGGGCATGGGCCAGCTGCTCGGCGACCGCGTCCGCCGCCCCGGCCGGCACGGTGCTGATCACCACGTCGCTGTCCGCGGCGAGTCCCGCCAGGTCCAGGTCGGAGGTCCACCGCTCCGCGCGGACCTTCAGTCCGACCCGTTCGGCGCAGGCCAGCGCCTCGGTCGCCCGGGCCGGTTCACGCACCACCAGCACGGCCTCGTCGACCTCCAGCTCAACCAGTGCCGCGAGTGCCGCCAGTGCGGTTCCCCCGGCCCCGAGGACGACCGCGGACGCACCGGACCTCGCCTGGTAGCCCCCGGCACAGCGCAGGGCACCGACCACGCCGTCGACGTCGGTGCAGTCGGCCCGCCACCCGCCCTCGGACCGGCGCACCAGGGTGTTGGCCGCACCGACCAGACGGGCCCGCTCGGTGGTCTCGTCGGCCAGCTCCAACGCGGCCCGTTTGCCGGGCATGGTCACCGACAGGCCCACCCATTCCGGCTCCAGACCCCGCACCAGCGCCGGCAGGCCACGGTCGTCACACTCGATCCGTTCGTAGTCCCAGCCGACAAGACCCAGTGCGGTGTAGGCCGCGCGGTGCAGCACCGGGGACAGGGAGTGGGCGATCGGGGACCCGACGACGGCGGCGCGTCGGGGCACGCTCACCACACCCCCCGCCGCTGGGCGTCAAGGGCCTTGGCCTCGTGTTCCTTGTAGGTGTCGCTGAAGCAGCTGGTGCCGTCCTTCTCGCACTTGACGAAGTACAGCCAGGTACCCGGCTCCGGGTTGGCCGCGGCCGCGATCGCCTCCTTGCTGGGCGCGCCGATCGGGGTGGGTGGCAGGCCATTGCGTACGTAGGTGTTGTACGGGGTGTCCTTCTCCCGCTCGGCCCTCTGGGTCCGCACCTCCTGGCGCTCCAGGGTGTAGTTGACCGTGGAGTCCAGCCCGAGGTTCATCGCCGTGGCGAGCCGGTTGTGGATCACCCTGGCGACCTTGCCGAAGTCCTTGAGGATCGCCTCCCGCTGCACCAGGGAGGCCATCACCAGCACTTCGTAGGGGGTGAACCCGGAATCGTCGGCGACGGCGGGCATCCCGGCGGCCTGCAACCGGCTGGCGGAGGTCTTCAGCACGTCGCGCAGCAGCTCCTCGGCGCTGGCGCCCGGCTTGACCCAGTAGCGGCCCGGCATGATCAGGCCTTCGAGCCGACGCCGGGGTTCGGCCTTGCTCGCCGCGGCGACCGCCCACTCGGGCACGCCGAGCTCCGCCAGGTCGGCCTTCTCCGCCACCGCGTACAGCTCCTCGGCCGGCACGCAGGTGCTCTTGCCGTTCAGCTCGGCACAGCTGGCCTCGGAGATCAGCGTCATGATGCCCTTGAGGACCTTGTCGCCGTCCTTGGACGGCACCGTGACGTCGTTGAGCTGCTCCCCGCCACGCACCTCGAAGTCACCGACCCGGGCCTCGGGGCGCAGGATCTGCTGCACGGCGGCCTCCCCGGACATCCGGGTCCGCATCTTGTAGTAGCCGGGCTGGATACTGCTGATCCGGGGATTGTCCGCGGCTGCGGCCACGAAGGCCCGGGCGCTGGCCACCACGTCCTCCTTGGCCAGCCGGGTGGCGATGGCGCTGGTGGTGTCGCCCTCCTCGACGACAACGACGACGTCGGCCTCCCCAGTGCCCTCGTAGTCCTCGTAGCCGCCCAGCCCGGACAGCTGCCGCCAGCCGTACCACAGGCCGCCGCCCACGATGCCGAACCCCAGCACCACCACGATCAGCGTGGTCACCCTGCGCTGGAGCTTGCGTCCCGGGCTCTCCTCCTTGACCGCGCCTCGCGCCCCCCGGCCACGCCGGCGCCGGGAGCGGGGCTCCGCAGGTGCGTCGGTGAACAGGCCCAGATCGTCGGTCATGTGCCGCCCTCTCGTGCGATTCGGCTCCGCGCGTCCAGCCACCCCTGCAGGATCTCCACCGCTGCGGCCTGGTCGACGACAGCACGCTGGCGCCGTCCCCGTACCCCGCGATCGGAGAGCATTCTGGCTGCGCTGACCGTACTCAGCCGCTCGTCGACAAGGCGAATGGGTACCGGCGCGATGCGTTCGGCCAGGGCGTCGGCGTAACTCACCGCGGCCTGGGCCGCGGGCCCGTACCTGCCGGCCAGTGTCCGCGGCAGGCCCACCACCACCTCGACCACCTCGTGCTCGGCGACGAGCTCCGCGAGCCGGTCCAGGTCACTACCCGTCTCCTCGTCACGGGCGAGGGTGACGAGCGGGGTCGCGAGCAGGGGGGAGGGATCGCTGATCGCCACCCCGACACGCACGGCGCCGACGTCGACTCCGAGCCGACGCCCCGGGCCCGGATCGTCGGGCCCGGGGCGGTCCGGCTCACGTCCGAGCTCGACAGGTGCCGAACTCCGACGCTTCTTGCGGCTCACGCTTCGGCCACCGCCCGGTCCAGTTCCCGACGCAGGGCGTCGATGGCCGCCTGCACCCCGGCCGGGTTCGTGCCACCGCCCTGTGCCATGTCCGGCTTGCCGCCGCCCCGCCCGTTCACCTCGGGCGCGAAGGCCGGCACCAGCTTGCCGGCGGCCAGCCCGCGGTCACGCGCCGCCGCCGTGGTGGCCACCACGAAGCTGACCTTGCCCGCAGCCGGGTCGGCGGAGAACAGCGCGACCACACCGGCACGCCCGCCCAAGCGGTTGCGCACCTCGGTGGCCACCCCGCGCAGCTCGTTGCCCCCGACACCGTCCGGCAGCGCCGCGGCGACCAAAGCGACGCCCCGGACGTCCTCCGCGCCGTCCACGAGCTGGCCGGCCGAGGACAACAGCTGGGCGGCGCGCAGCCGCTCCAGCTCCTTCTCCGCACTGCGCAGCCGCTCCACGGTCTGCGCGATCCGGTCCGGCAGCTCCTCGGGCCGGGCCTTGAACTGCTCGGCCAGCTGCGAGACCAGCACGTGCTCCTTGGCCAGGAACCGGTAGGCGTCCAGACCCACCAGCGCCTCCACCCGGCGCACGCCCGAACCGATCGAGGACTCCGACAGCAGCTTGATCACGCCGATCTCGCCGGAGCGGTGCACGTGGGTGCCACCGCACAGCTCGCGGGAGTAGTCCCCGATCTCCACCACGCGCACCGAGTCGCCGTACTTCTCGCCGAACAGTGCGATGGCGCCCCGCTTGCGGGCCTCCTCCATGGTGGTCACGGTGGCCCGCACCTCGAGGTCGTGCAACAGCACGTCGTTGACCTCGTCCTCGACGTCGGCCAGCACACTGGCCGGCACCGCACCACCCGGTGAGGTGAAGTCGAAGCGCAGCCGTCCGGGGGCGTTGAGCGAACCGGCCTGGGCGGCCTTGTCCCCCAACGCGCGCCGGACACCGGCGTGCACCAGGTGGGTGGCCGAGTGCGACCGGGACACCGCACGGCGCCGGCTGGCGTCGACCTCAGCGTGGACCAGGGCGTCCAGGACGATCTCACCGTTGAGCACCCGGGCCCGGTGGACGTTCAGCCCCGGGACGGGGCTCTGCACGTCGAGGACCTCCAGCTCGGCACCGTCGGCGACGATGCGACCGGTGTCGGCGAGCTGGCCACCGCCCTCGGCGTAGAACGGGGTGCGGTCCAGGATGATCTCGACCTCGGTGCCGGCACCCGCGGCGGGCACCGGCTGCCCGCCGGCGAGCAGCCCCACCACACGCGCCTCGGCGGTCAGCTCCACGTAGCCCAGGAACTCGGTCGTGCCGTGCTGGTCCAGCACCGCCCGGTAGGCCGAGGCGTCGCCGTGCCCGGTCTTGCGGGCGGCCGCGTCAGCCTTGGCCCGCTCCCGCTGCTCGGCCATCAGCCGGCGGAAGCCCTCCTCGTCCACCGACAGACCCTGCTCGGCCGCCATCTCCAGGGTCAGGTCGATGGGGAAGCCGTAGGTGTCGTGGAGCTGGAAGGCCTTCTCCCCCGACAGCACGCTGCCACCGGCGGCCTTGGTCTCGGCCACGGCCATGTCGAAGATCTTCGAACCGGTGGTGAGGGTGGCCAGGAAGGCGTCCTCCTCCGCCCGGGCCACGGCCTCGATCCGCGCGAAGTCGCTGACCAGCTCGGGGTAGGAGGGGCCCATGACGTCCCGCACCACCGCCACGTACTGGTCGAGGACCGGCTCGTGCACGCCGAGCAGCCGGGAGGCCCGGACGATACGGCGCAGCAGGCGACGCAGCACGTAACCACGCGCCTCGTTGCCCGGGGTCACACCGTCCGCGATGAGCATGACGCCGGTACGGGCGTGGTCGGCGATCACCCGGAAGCGCACGTCGTCGGTGGGGTCGGCGCCGTAACGACGTCCGGTGACCTCCTCGGCCCGGGCGATCACCGGGCGGAGCAGGTCGGACTCGTAGACGTTGTTCACCCCCTGGAGCAGGTAGGCCACCCGCTCCATGCCCATACCGGTGTCGATGTTCTTGCTGGGCAGCTCACCGATGGGCGGGTGCCCCTCCTTGGGGCTGAGCTCCCCGCGCTCCTCCTGCATGAAGACGAGGTTCCAGATCTCCAGGTACCGGTCCTCGTCCACGACCGGGCCGCCCTCCCGGCCGTGCTCGGGGCCACGGTCGTAGTAGATCTCCGAGCAGGGGCCGCAGGGACCGGGCACACCCATGTCCCAGTAGTTGTCCTTGCCGCCCCGGCGCTGGATGCGCTCGTCGGGCAGGCCGGCGATCTTCTTCCACAGGGCGACGGCCTCGTCGTCCTCCTGGTAGACGGTCACCCAGATGCGGTTCGGGTCGAACCCGTAACCGCCCTCGTCCTGGCTGCCGGTGACCAGCTGCCAGGCCAGTTCGATGGCCCCCTCCTTGAAGTAGTCCCCGAAGGAGAAGTTGCCGGCCATCTGGAAGAACGTGTTGTGCCGGGTGGTGTGCCCGACGTTCTCGATGTCCAGGGTGCGCACGCACTTCTGGATGCTGGTCGCACGCTTGAACGGCGGCGGGGCCTCGCCGAGGAAGTACGGCTTGAACGGCACCATGCCCGCGTTGACGAACAGCAGGTTGGGGTCGTCCAGGATCAGCGAGGCACTGGGCACCACCGTGTGCCCGTTGCGCTCGAAGTGCTCCAGGAAGCGCTTGCGGATCTCGTGGGTCTGCACGATCGGTTCCTCGAACTCGGTGCGCCGGGAACGCTACTGCGTCCGGGCGGCTCGGTGTCTGGGGGCGGGGGCGGCGGAGGGCCGACGCGGGGTCAGCCCTCCGCCCGGCGAGCTCGGCCGCCGGAGGTGCGTGCCGCCCGGCGATGGGTGCCCTCGACCCGGTCCGACCGCCGTACCGGTTCGATCGCCCGCGGCGTCCAGACCTCCCGGGCACCGAGGGGCGTGACACCGGTCTGCTGTTCCACGACTCCGTACAGCTCCCGTTCGCGCTCGGACATTCCCGCCCGTACCTCGGCACCGAAGGCCCCGATCGCGCCGGCCAGCTCACGGATGGCATCACCCACGTTGGCCGCCACTCCGGCGGGGGTGGCCTGGCGGGCCGCCGCAGCCATCTTGCGACTCACCGCGATTCCGGCGGCGGCGCCCAGAGAGAACCAGAAGAGCCTGCTCACCGGCGGCCACCTCCCCGACGCCGGGTCCGCTCGGCCCGCTTACGGCGCCGGACACGCAGCGCCTTGCTGACTCCGTAGGAGAACGCGGCGATCTTGACCAGAGGACTGCCGAGCGTGGCGGTGAACAGCGAGGTCAGCGCCGAGACGTTGCTGGACACCACACGGGCGTTCGCGGTGATGCTGTCGACCCGCTCCAACTGGGTGTTGACGTGCGTGATCGTCTGGTTGGCCCCGTCGAGCAGCGGGGCCGTGCCCTCGTGCGCCTTGCGGATGGCGGTCGTGGCCTCGTCGAGCGCACGACCGAGCTTGATCAGTGGAATCGCCAGCAGCAGCACCAGCAGCACGAAGGCGCCGGCTGCGATGAGCGCGGCGATCTGCCCCGGCGACACGAGTCCTCCCATGGTCTGCGATGTGTGCGGCATACCGGCGGCTGCCACCGTGTGCGGGGCGCCGCACCGATATGTGATCGCGCGCCAGGCTACCGCGCCCGGCTCCGTCCGGCGCGCCCGGACCCACCCCGGGGATGACCGACCACTCCCCGTCCCGGGAACGGCCCGCAACCCTCACGGGCTGTGATCATGCTCGCACCCGCCCCGCTTGACAGCAGCCCACACCCATTGCTGAGGTAAGCCTGCCCTAACTTTGATCTGCCTTACCTAAATGCACAGAGGGCAGGCTCCCGACCCAGCGGAGGTGCAGTGATCCCCACAGCTGAGGCGCCAACCGGCCTCGCCCGCCCGTCCCCCGTCCTGCTGGCCGGCACCAGTGCCGGGCTGACCGCGCTCACCCGCTGGCTGGACGAGATCACCGGACCGGGTACTTCCGAGCGAAGCGAGCGGGGTCCGCTGCCCACCGGCTCCCCCACCGAGGTGCTCGCCACCGCCACCCGGGCCCTGGGACCGCGCGGATGCCCCCAGGAGGGCATCGGGGAGAGTGAGGCGCTGCGCCGTGTGGCCCGCGTTCTGGCCGAGTACGGCCTCGACCTGACCCATCCGTGGGCCGCGGCGCACCTGCAGCCGCCGCCGCTGGCGATCGCGGTGGCCGCGGACGCCCTGGCCAGCGCGAGCAACGCCTCACTGGACACCTACGACTCCGGGCCCTCGGCCATCGCGGTGGAACGTTGGGTGGTCTCCGCCCTGGCCGACCTGGCCGGGCTCGGGGAACGCGCCGACGGTGTGCTCACCCCCGGCGGATCGCTGTCCAACCTGCTCGGTCTGCTGCTGGCCCGGGACACCACTGCCGCGCGGCGCGGCGTGGACATCCGTCGGGACGGTGTGGCCGCCCTGCCTGGGCCGGTGGTCCTGTGCTCGGAGGTGGCGCACTTCTCGGTGCACCGTGCCTGCGCCGCACTCGGCCTGGGTGAGGCCGCCGTCCGCACCGTGCCGGTCGACGAACGCCGCCGGATGCGCCCGGAGGCACTGACCGCCGTCCTGCGGGACCTGGGACCGGAGCACACCCCGCTGGCCGTGGTCGCCACCGCCGGCACCACCGACTTCGGCACCGTCGACCCCCTCCCGCAGATCGCCGAGATCGCCGGCGAGCACGGCCTGTGGCTGCACGTCGACGCCGCCTACGGCTTCGGTGCCCTGCTGTCCGACCGGCTGGCCCACCTGCTGGCCGGGATCGAGCTCGCGGACTCGATCACCCTCGACCTGCACAAACTGGGCTGGCAGCCCGCGGCGACCAGCGTGCTGCTGGTCGCCGACGCGCGCGCGTTCGCCGCGGTGGACCGCCAGGTCGCCTACCTCAACCCGGCCGACGACACGGCCGCCGGATACGACGGTCTGCTCGGCAGGAGCCTGCAGACCACCCGCCGCCCGGACGCCGTGAAGGTGGCCACCACGCTGCTGGCCCACGGCCGCCGCGGCCTGGGCCGCATGGTGGAGGTCTGCCACGACCTGGCCCGACACGCGCAGCAGCGCATCGTCGGCGAACCGGAGCTGGAGTTGGTCGCGCCGGCCGAGCTGACCACCGTGGTGTTCCGCTACCGGACCGGTGACCCCGAACTGGACGACCGGGTCAACGGGGCCCTGCGCCGCCACCTGGTGGAGACGGGCCGTGCCCTCGTCGGCCGCACCGCGGTGCCACTGGACGGCCCCGGTTCCCCCGAGCGGACCTGCCTGAAGTTCACCCTGCTCAACCCCACCGCCACCCCCGAGGACATCGACCGGCTCATCGACGCGGTGCTCCGGGCCGGCCGGGACTGCCTGGCCGCCGAGCGCCGGCACAAGGAGGCGACGGCATGACGCTGGCACCCACCACCGCCCTCCCCAAACCCCTGGTCGGGGATCCGCTGCACGAGCTGAGCCCACGCCGCGCCGCCGAACACGCCCACCTGGAGGCGCTGCTGCGGTGCTGGCTGCGGGAGAGCGGCATCCCGGTGACCGCCGGCCCGCTGCGTGTCGAGCTGCCCAGCAGCGGACTCGCCCTGGTGACGGAGGTGCGGTACTGCTCCCCCACCGGCTGGCACCGCTTCGGTCCGGTGTACCTGGAGGGCCCGAACGGCCGACTCGGAGACACCGCCGACCCCGTGCTGGCGGTGGGTCTGGTCGCGGCCGAGGCGGCGGCCCGCGGTGGAGCCCGCCCCGGCGGGGTCCCGGCCCAGGAGGTGGCCGACCTGGTGGAGCGCACCGCCGAGTCGGTCCGTCGGGTGAGCGGCTTCCTGGCCCACCGACGTGCACAGCCCACACCACCCCCCGGCGTGGACGGCTTCCTCGAGGCCGAGCAGGGCCTGCTGCTCGGCCACCTGCACCACCCGGCCCCCAAGAGCCGGGACGGCATCTCCCCCGCCGAGGACGCCACCTACTCGCCCGAGCTGCGGGGATCGTTCCGCCTGCACTGGTTCGCCGCCGACCCGTCCGTGGTGTCGCACGACGCGGTGGCCGGGGCACCGTCCCTGGCCGGGCGGAACGCCGTGGAGCTGATGGCCGACCTGGCCGGCGGACCCCTCCCCGACGGGCGGATCCTGGTGCCTGCACACCCGTGGCAGGCCCGCGACCTGCTGCACCGCCCCCGCATCGCCGCACTGGTGGAAGCCGGGCTGCTGGAACCGCTCGGCGAACGGGGACCGACGTGGTGGCCCACCTCCAGCCTGCGCACCGTCTACCGACCGGACGCCCCGGTGATGCTCAAACTGTCGTTGGGCCTGCGGATCACCAACTCCCGCCGGGAGTCCACCCGCACCGAGCTGCGCCGTGGTCTGGAGATCAACCGCCTGCTGGACGCCGGCTACGCCCGCGCCACCCGCGCCGCGCACCCCTACTTCGACATCGTGCGGGACCCGGCCTGGCTGGCGGTCGACGAGCCCGGTCGCCCCGAGGGTCCCGAGGTCACCGGACTGGACGTCGCGGTGCGTGAGGTCCCGGCGGGCATCGAGGACCTGCGCTGCCTGGTGGGCCTGGTCGCCCCCCGCCCCGGTCTGGGCCGCAGCGCCCTCGGTGAGATCGTCGCCCGACTCGGTGCGGGCGCGGCACAACAGTGGGTGGCCGACTACACCGACAAGGTCCTGGTGCCGATGCTGCACCTGTACGCGGCCACCGGCATCGGGCTGGAGGCCCACCAGCAGAACACCCTGGTGCGACTGAACCCGGACGGCACCGTGGCCGGGGGGATGTTCCGGGACAACCAGGGCTACTACCTGGCCTCCTCCCACCTGCCCGGCCTGTTGCAGCTGCTGGGCGCCGACGCCTCCACCCTCGCCGTGGTCGACGACGCGATCGTCGACGACCGGCTCACCTACTACCTGCTGCGCAACCAGGCCCTGGCCGTCGTGGGTTGCCTGGCGGTGGACGGCCTGGCCGACGAACGCGAGTTGCTGGCCGTGCTGGCCGACCGGCTGCGCGCGGCACTGCCCGGTCTGGCCGCGGCCGGCCCCGACGGTGACCGCCTGGCCCGCCGGTGGCTGGAGGCCGACCAGCTCCCCTGCAAGGGCAACCTGCTCACCCGGCTGCACGGCATCGACGAGGTGATCGCACCGTTGGACGCGCAGTCGGTGTACCTGGAGGCCCCCAACCCGCTGCGGGAGGCCGCCCGGTGACCGGTCTGGACGGTTCCGCACCCACCCTGGTGCCCGCACCGCCGCTGCCCCACCTGTCCGCACCCTGGTCGATCCGCCCCGCCCAGGCCGACGGGGAGGACCTGGAACTGGTGCACCGGTGGATGCAGGCCCCGCACGTGGCCGCGTTCTGGAAACAGGCCTGGCCCCGGGAACAGTGGGCCGAGGAGCTGGACCGACAGCTCACCGGGGAACACTCGCTGCCCTGTCTGGCCAGCCTGGACGGTGAGCCCGTGGCCTACCTGGAGATCTACCGGGTGCTGCGGGACCGGCTGGCGGGACACTACCCGCACCGCCCACACGACCTGGGCGTGCACGTGGCGATCGGTGAGCTGGGCCGGACCGGTCGGGGCCTGGGACGCGCCCTGCTCCGCGCCACGGCCGAGGGGCTGCTGGCCGCCGACCCGCACTGCACCCGTGTCGTCGCCGAGCCCGACGTGCGCAACGCCCCGTCCGTCCGGGCGTTCGTCGCCGCCGGGTTCCGCCGCATCACCGAGATCACCCTGCCGGACAAGCGCGCCGCGCTGCTGGTCTACCCCCGATCCGAGGAGGACTTGCCGTGACCGTCGAACCGCTCGCCTCGCAACCGACGCCCCAGGAGCTGGTGAGCGAGCACGACGTCGTCGCCGTCGGCTGTGGGCCGTTCAACCTGGGCCTGGCAGCGCTGGCGTCCACCGTCGACGGCCTGGACCTGGTCGTGTTGGAGGAGCGTTCCGAGCTGCGCTGGCACCCCGGGCTGATGTTCGACGAGGCCATGCTGCAGGTCAGCTTCCTGGCCGACCTGGTGACTCTGGTCGCCCCCACCCACCCGCTGTCCTTCCTGGCCTACCTGCAGGACGTGGACCGGATGTACCCGTTCTACGTCCGGGAGCAGTTCCACCCCACCCGCCGCGAGTACGAGGACTACCTGCGCTGGGCGGCATCCCGCCTGCCGTCGGTGCGTTTCTCGCACCGGGTGGAGGCCGTGCGGTGGGACGCGGAGACCGAGCGGTTCACCGTGCACGCGGTGCGTGGGGACGGCGCCCGGCTCCGGCTGCGGGCCCGTCACCTGGTGCTGGGCATCGGCACCGAGCCGTTCGTGCCCGAGGCGCTGTCCGGGCTGCCCGCGGAGAAACTGCTGCACACCGGTGACTACCTGCACCGGATCTCCGAGGTGACCGCCGTGCCCGGCGTGCACGCCCCCGACGGTCCGGGCCGGATCACCGTCGTCGGCTCGGGGCAGTCCGGGGCCGAGGTGGCGCTGGACCTGCTGCGGCGCAACACGGCGGGCGGTCCCGCGGTGAGCTGGCTGACCCGCACCAGCACGTTCGCGCCGCTGGACTACACCAAGCTGGTGCTGGAGATGACCACCCCGGCCTACGTGCGGTACTTCCACGCCCTGCCCCAGCCGGTGAAGGACCGACTGGTCGCCGAGCAGTGGCAGCACTACAAGGGCATCTCCAGCCAGACGCTGGAGGAGATCCACGACCTGCTCTACCGGCGGGAGCTGGAACACGGGACGGCCGAGGTGGAGCTGCGCTGCGGGGTCGCAGTGGAGAGCGCCGAGGTGGACCCGGCCGGGCGGGCGGTGCTGACGCTGCGGCACCGCGACACCGGGCAGACCTTCACGCACACCACCGACCTGGTGGTGGCGGCCACCGGGTACCGGCAGCGCCACCCCGGTTTCCTGGCGCCGGTCGAGCACCTGCTGCGCCGCGACGAACAGGGGCGCTACCGGGTACGGCTGGACCACTCCGTGGAACTGGACGAGTCGGTCACCGGCCGGGTGTTCGTGTCCAACGCCGACCTGCACAGCCACGGTGTCGCCGCTCCCGACCTGGGCATCGGGGCGTACCGGAACGCGACGATCATCAACACGGTCACCGGCCGGGAGGTCTACCGCCTGCCCAAGCGGACCGCCTTCACCAGCTTCGACGTTCCCGGAGGTACCCGATGACCCCCGTCGCCCACACCGACGCCCAGCTGTGGCGCCGGGCGTCCCGGGCCCTGCTGGCCAAGGCGATCGGTGAGCTGTCCTTCGAGGGCATGCTGGACCCCACACCCGACGGCGGTTCCGGCGAGGAGTACGTGCTGCGGCTGCCCACCGCCCGTTACGCCTTCCGCGCCCGGCGCACCGCGTTCGGCGGCTGGCTGGTCGACCCGGACTCGCTGCGGCGCACCGCCACCGGCATCCTCGGGGACGACGTGGCGCAGCCCGCCGAGGACGTGCAGCAGTTCCTGGTGGACGCCGCCCCGACGATCGGGGTGGCCCCCGCCACCCTGGCCGGCTACCTGAACGAGGTCACGGCCACCCTGACCGCGGACGTGGCCGCGCTGCGCACCGCCCGCCCGGCCACCGAGCTGGTCGACCTGGACCACGCCGAGCTGGAGGGTCACCTGACCGGTCACCCGTGGCTGGTGGCGAACAAGGGGCGGGTCGGTTTCTCCGCCACGGACCTGGCGGCCTACGCCCCGGAGTCACGCCGGCGGCTGCGCCTGCCCTGGCTGGCGGTGCACCGGGGACTGGCCGAGTTCCGCGGCACCCCGGAACTGTCCGAGCAGGAGGTGCTGCAGCACGAGCTGGACCCCGACGTCGTCGAGGCGTTCACCGGGGTGCTGCGGGAACGGGGACTGGACCCGCAGGCCTATGTCTGGCTCCCGGTGCATCCCTGGCAGCTCGACCACGTGGTGCGCACGCTGTGGGCGCCCGAGCTGGCCACCGGACGCATCGTCGAACTGGGTGAGGCCGGTGACGAGTACCTGCCCACCCAGTCGATCCGCACCATGGCCAACGTCGACGCGCCGCACCGCTACCAGGTGAAACTGCCGCTGCGCATCCTCAACACCGCGGTGTGGCGGGGTATCCCGCCGCACTGCACCCTGGCCGCGCCGGTGGTCACCCAGTGGCTGCGCGGTATCTGGCGGCAGGACGAGCTGCTGGCCGAGTGGGGCACGGTGCTGCTCGGCGAGGTCGCCTCGGTGACCGTCCGACACCCGCAGCTGTCCACGGTGGACGGAGTGCCGTACACCTGGCTGGAGACGCTGGGCTGCATCTGGCGCGAGCCGGTGGATCCGCACCTGGGCGCGGACGAGCGGGCCCTGCCCCTGGCAGCGGTGCTGCACGTCGACCCGGAGGGACGGCCCCTGATCAGCGAGTACGTCCGACGCTCGGGCGGGGACGCCGAGGCGTGGCTGGCCGCGTTGCTGCGCGCGTTGCTGCGGCCACTGCTGCACGTGCTGTACCGGTACGGCATCACGGTCAACCCGCACGGGGAGAACGTCCTGATCATCACCGGTCCGGACGGGATGCCGCGGCGGGCGGTGCTCAAGGACCTGGTCGACGACGTGAACGTGTCGGTGGAGCCCGTGGCCGAGCGGGGCCCCGAACCGGACTCGCACGACCGGGTGCTGCCGCGCAAGCCGTGGCGGGTGTTGCGCCAGTACCTGGTGGACGCGCTGCTGGTGGGGGTGCTGCGCCCGTTCGCGGTGCTGTTGGCCGAGCACCACGGCGTACCCGAGGAGCGACTGTGGGGCCGGGTGCGTGGCGAGGTGGAGGCCTACCGCAGGCGCTTCCCGGACCTGGCGGAGCGGATGGCCGCGGGCGACCTGCTCGGGCCCAGTTTCGCCCGCTACCCGCTCAACGGGGACCGACTGCTGCAGACCGGCTATGCCGAGCTGCCCTACCGGCACGCGATCGCCCCGCGCGGTGAGGTGCCCAACCCGCTGTACACCGTGTCGCCGATCCCACCCGGCGACGGCTGGTGATCCCCGTAGGCCCCGCGACCCGGTTCCGGGTGGCGGGGCCCACCGCCTTCCGGACCCGTTTCAGGATCCGGGTTGTCCGTCCGTGCCCTCCCGGGGTGGTTCCGGCAGCAGCGGGTCGAGCAGGGCGAGCACCGTGGTGACCAGGTCTTCCGGTCCGCCGCGGCCACGGGTCCGGTACCGCAGGCGCAGCACACCGTGCTCGTCCAGGGCGAGACAGTGCACCCCGCCACCCGGGCCGTCCTCGTCGGGGAGGGCGAGGTGCTCGGCCAGCCGACTGGGCTGGGTGGACACCAGCGGCACCCGACGCCAGCCACGTCGTGCACCCAGGTCGGCCAGCCGGCCCGGGCGGGCCGGGGCCAGCACGGCGACCGCGGCTCGTGCGGCCAGGTGCGGGACCAGCGCGTCCAGGCAGTCCACCTGCAACACACACGCCGGGTGTGGAGCGGGCCGGCCGTCGTCGAACGCCATCAGGTAGAGCAGCAGCGTCCGGTGCCGGCCGAGCAGTCCGCCCAGGGTCACCGGCTTGCCGGTGGCCGTGGTCAACGGGGTGGCCGGATCGATCGGGGGGCCGGGCGGCAGGGCACGGCGCAGCGCCACCACGTGCTCGACGGACTCCCACAACTCCCGTTCGGCGTCGAGCAGCTCGGCGTGGGCCGCGCGGTGCTCCGGGCTCGCCGAGATGTGCGAGTTCTCCACGTCCGTGCCGACGTCAGCGGGCCTGACGCGGTTCCCCGCCCCGGACCAGGCGACGCAACTTGGGCACCCGTTCGGCCAACACCCGCTCGGCTCCGCGCCCGGTGGGGTGGTAGTAGTCCCGGCCCACCAACCCGTCCGGCGGATACTGCTGGGCCACCACGCCCTCGGCGACGTCGTGCGGATAGCGGTAGCCCTGGCCGTGGCCGAGTCGACCGGCGCCGCTGTAGTGCCCGTCCCGCAGGTGCGGCGGAACCGGACCGGCCGCCCCACGGCGCACGTCGGCGAGCGCCTCGTCGATGGCGGTGATGACCGCGTTGGACTTGGGTGCGGTCGCCAGGTGGATGGTGGCCTGGGCCAGGGCCAGCCGGCACTCGGGCAGACCGATCAGCTGGACCGCCTGGGCGGCGGCCACCGCGGTCTGCAGCGCGGTGGGATCGGCCATGCCGATGTCCTCACTGGCATGGACCACCAGGCGGCGGGCGATGAACCGCGGGTCCTCCCCGGCCTCGATCATGCGCGCCAGGTAGTGCAGGGCCGCGTCGACGTCCGAGCCGCGGATGGACTTGATGAACGCGCTGACGACGTCGTAGTGCTGGTCCCCCGACCGGTCGTAGCGGACCGCGGCGCGGTCCACCGTGGTCTCCAGCGTCGCCAGGTCGATGGCCTTCGCGCCGGTCGAGGTGGCGGCCTCGGCAGCGGCCTCCAGGGCGGTCAGCGCACGCCGGGCGTCCCCGGCCGCCAACCGCACCAGGTGGTCCTCGGCGTCCTGGTCCAGGGTCACCGCCCCGGCCAGGCCCCGCTCGTCGCCGAGGGCACGGCGGACGAGCACACGGATGTCGTCGTCGGACAGCGGGCGCAGCTGCAGCACCAGGGAACGGGACAGCAGCGGGGAGACCACGGAGAAGAACGGGTTCTCCGTGGTGGCGGCCACCAGCAGCACCAGCCGGTCCTCCACCGCGCCCAGCAGCGCGTCCTGCTGGGTTCGGGAGAACCGGTGCACCTCGTCGATGAACAGCACGGTCGCCTCACCGGTGCGGCCCAGCCTGCGGCGCGCCTCGTCGATGACCGCGCGGACCTCCTTCACCCCGGCCGAGAGCGCCGACAACGCCACGAACCTCCGCCCGGTGGCCTGCGAGACCAGGGTGGCCAGGGTGGTCTTGCCAGTGCCCGGCGGCCCGTAGAGCAGCACGGAAGCCGGTGTGGCCCCCTCGACCAGTCGGCGCAGCGGGGCCCCGGGCCCGAGCAGGTGGTCCTGCCCGACGACTTCGTCCAGTGAGCGGGGCCGCATCCGGACGGCCAACGGCGCGTTGGCCGCCAGCCGTTCCGCGGAACGCCGCTCGACCTCAACACCGAACAATCCGCCGGAACCTTCCCCGTCGAACAGCGCCTCGTCCACGCATCCGACGCTACCCGGCCGCCCCGACGGGCCGACGGACCCGGGAGCCCCGGCACGCCACGGCCGGATGCCGTGCGAGACTGATCTCCCGTGCCGACCTCCGCCGTTCGCTCGCGTGTCGTCCTGATCGCCGGCCCCTCCGGCTCCGGCAAGTCCACCCTCGCCGCTCGCCTGGGCTGGCCCGTGGTCCGACTCGACGACTTCTACCGGGACGGAGACGACCCGGCGCTGCCCCGGGACGCGCAGGGCCGGGTGGACTGGGATCACCCGGGTGCCTGGCTCGCGGACGACGCGCTGGCCGCGATCACCACGCTGGCCCACCGTGGATCGGCCCGGCTGCCGGTGTACGAGATCGGCCAGGACCGGCGTGTGGGCGACCGCGAGCTGCGTCTGGGGGGCGCCCCGCTGTTCCTGGCCGAGGGTCTGTTCGCCGACCGTCTGGTGGAGCCGTGCCGCCGGGCCGGGCTGCTGGCCGACGCCCTCGTCCTGGCACCCAGCAAGCCGGTGACCTTCGTGCGCCGACTGCACCGGGACCTGGCCGAGGCCCGCAAGCCGCTGCGGGTGCTGTTGGGCCGTGGAGTGCGGCTGTGGCGGGAGCACTCGTCGGTGGTGCTGCGCTGCGTGGCCGCCGGAATGCGCCGCACCACTCCCGAGCAGGCCCGGATCGAACTCGGGTCGCTGGCCACGCGGCCGGTGGACGAGGCGCTGGTCGGCTGACCCACGCGCTGCCCGGGGACGTCCCGTGGCCCGGTGTCCGGGGGTGTGCTCCCGTTCCCGCACCGTGGCCCCGGGGGCCGACCGCTCCCGTCGGGACGGCGCGTCCGGGACACGACCGCCCTCACCCTCCTCCCGAAGGCGGTGGGCGGACCGCAGCGCCCACCCACCGCCCCGATCCCGTCCGGGAGAGCTCTCCGCCTAACGACCCAGCACGCGGCGCAGCGCGGCCAGCACCAGCTCGGCGCGGTCCGTGCGGGCGTTGTGTCCCATGAGACCGATCCGCCACACCGAGTCGGCGTACCGGCCCACCCCGGCGCCGATCTCGATGCCGTACTCCTCCAGCAGGCGCTTGCGCACCCCGGCCGCGTCCACACCCTCGGGCACCCGCACCGTGGTGAGCTCGGGCAGTCGGTAGCCCTCGGCGGCGAACAGTTCCAGTCCCAGTTCCTGCAGCCCGTTCTGCAGGAACTCCCCCGCGGCACGGTGGCGCTCCCACACCGCGGGCAGCCCTTCGTCGAGGATGCGTCCCAACGCGGCGTGCAACGAGGCGACCATCGCCACCGGCGCGGTGTGGTGGTAGGTACGCCCACCGGAGCCGCCCGAGACGTAACCGCCGATCAGCCCCAGGTCCAGGTACCAGGTGGTGGGCCGCTCCACCCGGCGCTGCCAGGCACGCTCGGAGAAGGTGAACGGCGCCAGGCCCGGTGCCACACCCAGGCACTTCTGCGTACCCGAGTAGGCGATGTCCACGCCCCAGGCGTCGACCGCCACCTCGATACCCCCGAGGGAGGTCACGCAGTCCGCCAGCAGCAGGGTGCGTTCGTCGCGTTCCCGCAGCGCGGCACCGAGTGCGGCGACGTCGCTGCGCACCCCGGTGGAGGTCTCCGCGTGCACCACGCCCACCAGCGCCGGAGCCGGGTGCGCGTCCAGCACACGCTGGACGTCCACCGGCTGCCCCCAGTCGTGGTCCACCCGCACGACCTGGGCGCCGTAGCGGGAGGCCACGTCACACATGCGCTCGCCGAACAGGCCGTTCACCGCGATCACCACGACGTCACCGGGGTGCACGGCATTGGCGAACGCCGCCTCCATACCGATGGAGCCGGTACCGGACAGTGGCAGGGTGCGCGCGTTGGCGGTGCCCCACACCTGGCGCAACCGCGCACACGTCTCGTCGAGGATGCGGAGGAACTCCGGGTCCAGGTGTCCCAGTAGCGGCGCGGCCAGCGCCGCCGTCGCCTCGGGGTAGGGGTTGGAGGGGCCTGGACCGAGCAACACGCGATCGACCAACGTCACGTGCCCACCGTAACCCGCGGACATGCCCTGTCCAGGATGACGCTTCCACCTCCGTACCCGGTGGCTCAACGGAACGCGGGGTAGAGCGGGGCCTGCCGGTTGCCCACCGCACACCGGGTGCGCAGCGCCGCCGCGACCTGCTGGGCGTGGTCGGCGCTGGCCGGGCACACCGGGGCCAGGCGTCGGGCCAGGCGCTCCCAGCGGTCCACCAGGGCCAGGGCCCGCTGCTCGGCGGAGGGCCGTTCCCCGCGGGTGTGCTCCGGCTCACTACCCCGACCGAAGAACCACCAGGTCAACAGCCACACCCACAGCAGCTCCGCATCCATCAGCCGCGGTTCCAGCACCTCGTCGGTCAGCTCCGGCCATGCCGACGTGATCTCGGCCTGCCAGGCGGCGAGCATGGCCTCGGCCATCCCCGGGGGAAACGCGAAGCTGCTCCAGCACGACGGGAACGGCACCCAGAAGCAAGCCGCGTCCAGGGCGACGTCGCGGACACAGCCCCACTCGAAGTCCAGGAAACGCACCCCACGGCTGGTGACCAGACAGTTCTCCGCACACACCTCGGAAGGACTGAACGCCCGGAACCGGGTGTTGCCGAGCAACCCGACGGCCTGCTCGGCACGTTCCAGGACCGCCGGCGGCACCGGGACGGACAACACCCCGGCCAGGATCTCGGGCAGTTCGTGCACCGCCCGGGCGGCCTGGGCGCTCACCAGGTCCTGGGGGCCGCGGTGCCCGAGCCGCCGCAGGAGCGCCTCGAAGTCGGCTTCCCGTCCCGCGGTGGTGGCGTGCAACCGGCCCAACGCCCGGGCCCAGCCCAGCAACGCCCGCTCGGCGGCCCTGCTGTCGTCACCGAACAGCCGTTCCTCCAGGGTCGGCCCCCACCCGAGGTCCTCCAGCACCACCAGCCGCTTCTCCGGGTCGTGGGCCACCAGTTCCGGCCCCACCCGATCGGTGGGCGGCAACGCGGTGAAGAGCTGGCAGCTGGCCGCTTCGTGCGCGAAGGGATCCACCCCGGACGTGCCCTGCGACGACAGATAGTGCTTGATCACCAACGTACGGGGCAGCGTGAAGGGTGTCTCCACCACACGCACGCGCACCACGACGGACCGTGTGCTGCCGCCGAGATCCTCGGCTTCGGCGAGCCGGACGGTGGCCCCGACCCTTCTGCTGAGCACCGCCTGCGCGGCCCGCACCGCCTCCGCCGCCTCCGGGCCGATCGAACCGCCGGTATCCGGCGGTGGCCCAGCGGTGATCTCCACACTCATCTCCTCCGCCTTGCTCCCGCGGTCTCACAAACGGCTGAAGGGCTCCGGGTAGATCGGTGAGCCCGTCAGTTCCCGTCCCCAGTTGGGCAGCCGCAGACCCTGGTAGACGCCGGGAAGCACACCGAAGGGATCGTGCACACCCAGTTCGGCGGCGGGGACGAATCCGAATCGGCCGTAGTACCGGGGGTCGCCGAGCACCAGGACGAGTCCGTAGGTGCTGCGTCGGGCCGCGTCGAGCGCGGCACGCACCAGGGCACTGCCGATACCGTGGCCCCGGTACTGGGGCAGCACCCCCAGCGGTGCCAGGGCGAGGACGCCGTAGTCACCCAGGCGTACCTCGGAGAGCAGGACGTGTCCCACCACCTCACCGTCCCGTTCGGCCACCTGGGACAGACCGGGCGGCACCAGGCGACGGTCCCACAGCTGCCCGACGAGATCGGCCTCCCCGTCCCTGCCGTAGGCGGCGCGATGGACCCGGCGGACCGCCGCGCGATCTCGGTTCTGTGCGGGCCGTATCGTGGCGATGGCGGCGTCGAGTTGCGCGGTCAGCACGAATCCTCCCCAGTGCGGTGCGCCGGAAACACCTGCAGCGTCATGACCTCGGCTCGGTCCGTGTCGGACGGATGGTCGCAGATACCGGCGGACGCGGGCGGATTGGTTTCCGAGCCGCAATCTTCACCACCCGGATGGCCGCCGGTAACACTGCCCCGCCCGGAGAACCGCCGCATCCGGTCCAACGAACCAACCGTCCGACCGGTTTCCCTGTCACCCGATCTCCGGCGGACGTTCCCGTGGCCGGGACGGCTCCCCCACTGGGACGGTGCGGTGACCTCCCCGTCCACCGCACCGTCACCATCGCCGGAAGTGCCCGCCGCGGCACAGGCCGCACGGCCGAGCACCCCGGGGCCGACGGCCTCCGGGGTGCTGTGACCGCTGTGCTCCGCGGTGGGCATCAGCCGGAACGGCACCCTGCCGGATACCGGCCCCACATCGTCGCCGGACGGCGCGACCCGCTGGGTCGTCGCCGCCCGCGGTACCACCACCGCGTCGCCGATCCGCTCCGCGGGGCGGGGCACCCGCGGCAGCACCGGGTGTCCCTAGCTCCGGTGGGTGGGTTGTGCGCTCTCGGGCAGCTGGAGCGGGGTTTGACCGTGCCGGGACACCGGCTTGGCGTCCACCCCGGCCTCCTTGCGCTGCTGCTCGGTGATCGGGGCCGGCGCACCGGTCAACGGGTCGAAACCGCCACCGGTCTTGGGGAAGGCGATGACGTCGCGCAGCGAGTCGGCCCCGGCCAGCAGCATGCAGATCCGGTCCCAGCCGAAGGCGATACCACCGTGCGGCGGCGGGCCGTACTTGAACGCCTCCAGCAGGAAGCCGAACTTCTCCTCCGCCTCCTCCTGACTGATCCCCAGGACGGAGAACACCCGCTTCTGCACGTCCTCCCGGTGGATACGGATGGAGCCGCCACCGATCTCGTTGCCGTTGCAGACGATGTCGTAGGCCCAGGCCAGCGCCTGGTCGGGCGCCTGCTCGAAGCGGTCGATCCACTCGGCGTTGGGCGAGGTGAACGGGTGATGCACCGCGGTCCAGCCGCCCTCGTCGGTCTGCTCGAACATGGGCGCGTCGACCACCCAGACGAAGGACCAGGCCGACTCGTCGATCAGGCCGCAGCGACGGGCGATCTCCACCCGGGCAGCACCCAACAGTGCCCGGGAGGCCGCGGGCGCACCGGCCGCGAAGAAGACGCAGTCACCGGGCTCGGCGCCCACCGCCTTGGCCAGGCCCTCCCGCTCAGCCTCGGAGAGGTTCTTGGCCACCGGGCCGCCGAGAGTGCCGTCGGTGTTGACCAGCACGTACGCCAGGCCCTTGGCGCCACGCTGCCGCGCCCACTCCTGCCAGGCGTCGAGCTGGCGGCGGGACTGGTCGGCACCGCCCGGCATGACAACCGCACCCACGTACGGGGCCTGGAACACCCGGAAGGGGGTGTCGCGGAAGTAGTCGGTCATCTCGACCAGCTCGACACCGAAGCGCAGGTCCGGCTTGTCGGTGCCGTAGCGGGACATGGCCTCGGCGTAGGTCATCCGCGGGATGGGCCGCGGGATGGTGTACCCGGCCAGCTCCTGCCACAGCGCGGAGACGATCTCCTCGCCCAGCTCGATGACGTCGTCCTGCTCGACGAAGCTCATCTCGATGTCGAGCTGGGTGAACTCCGGCTGGCGGTCGGCGCGGAAGTCCTCGTCCCGGTAGCACCGCGCGATCTGGTAGTAGCGCTCCATCCCGGCGACCATCAGCAGCTGCTTGAACAGCTGCGGGGACTGGGGCAGCGCGTACCAGCAGCCCGGCTGCAGTCGCGCCGGGACCAGGAAGTCCCGGGCACCCTCGGGGGTGGACCTGGTCAGGGTCGGCGTCTCGATCTCGACGAACCCGCGCTCGTGCAGCACGGTGCGGGCGATGCGGTTCGCCTCGCTGCGCAGACGCAGCGCCCGGGCCGGCGCGGAGCGGCGCAGGTCCAGGTAGCGGTACCGCAGCCGCACCTCCTCACCGACCTCCAGGTGCTCGTCGAGCGGGAAGGGCAGCGGAGCGGACTCGCTGAGCACCTCCAGCTCGGTGGCCGTCACCTCGATCTCACCGGTGGCGATCTCGGGGTTCTCGTTGCCCTCGGGGCGGCGCACCACGGTGCCGGTGATCTTCACGCAGAACTCGGAGCGCAGCCGGTGGGCACGCTCGGCCATCTCGCCCTCGCGGAAGACCACCTGGACCACGCCGGAGGCGTCCCGCAGATCGATGAAGATCACACCACCGTGATCGCGGCGCCGCGCCACCCAACCGGTGAGGGTGACGGTTTGCCCAGCGTGCTCGGCGCGGAGCGTTCCGGCCTGGTGCGTGCGCATCACGGGTGTCGATCTCCTCGGCTGTCGTGCGGACGGTTGGCACGTGATTCCGACCGTAAGAGGCTAGCCAACCTCGCCCGGGGACTCGCCAGCAGGTTTCCCCTGTGCGGAGGGGTTCACGCCACCCCGACCGCTGTGGCCCGGGACACGACCCACCGTCGTCGGTCGACGCCAGCGTCACGAGTCCACAACAGGGAGGTTGCGTCTGGTAACCACACGCACCAGCAACGGGACGAGGTTGGGTAACTTCATGATCTGTCCGGCGGTATCGATCATGGTACCGCCGGAGTAGTGCACGACTCGGACCTGCGGGGGGAGACAACGATGTGGCAGTGGGTGGCAGCGGCCGTGGTGGTCATCATCCTGGCGGTGCGCGTGGTCATCGCGCTGCAGGATCGGCCTTCCCGGTCGAACGACTCGAACTGACCACGTCCACACTCCCCGAGCGGACGATCAGCAGGCGCTTCACACGGTGATCCTCCGGCGCCCTCCACTCCTGTCGGCAGCACACCGACCGACGCCCACGCCCCACCCCGACGACGGGGCGTGAGGACCGCGGTGCGTTCCGAGCTCCGGAGCGCGGCGGACGAAGAACCGACCGGTCCGCGGTGATCCGACCACCCGCGGGTGTCGTCGTGCCACCCCGATCCCCGGAGCGGGGTGGGGTCACAGCAGCCTGAGCTGCACCGCCCCGGAACGGGCACGACGCTGCACGGTGTTCGCCCCGTCGCCCTCTGCGGGCCGCCCCTGCGGGGTTCCGGCGCCGGAAGCGGTCTCCCGGGACCTGCGTGATGCGGTCAGCCCGTGCCGGGCCAGCAGCGGAGCCACCCGCCGGGTGAGCCAGTCCCGATACCGGGGGTCGGCGTTGGCACCGCCCCGGTACAGCCGCTCGTAGCCGGGCACCAGACCCGGATGCTCCCGGCGCAGCCAGGACATGAACCACTCCCGGCTGCCCGGACGCAGACGCAGCGGCAGCACCACGACCCGGGTGACGCCTGCCGCGGCGATCCGACCGAACAGTTCGTCGAGCGCGGACGGCGAGTCGGTCAGCCACGGCAGTACCGGGGCCACGAAGACCTCGCAGGGCAGTCCGACCTCCCGGATGCGACGCACCAGGTCCAGTCGCGCCTGCGGACCGGGTGTTCCGGGTTCGAGCGACCGCTGCAGCCGACGGTCCAACAGGGCGATCG
>DATCJU010000010.1:0-7533 GCA_036562635.1 Pseudonocardiaceae bacterium | reverse complement strand
GCACCGTCCCGACGCTCGGCCGACCCGGCGACCTCGGAGCCGGTCGCGGACCACCCGGAGCCCTCGGGTGCCGGCTCGCCCGGTTCGCCTGGTTCGCCCACGAGACCGGTCGGAGCTCCCGCGGGGGTGTACGGCTCGGCGGGGTGCGCCTCGTCGGAGTACGCGCCGGCGGGGCGCGTGTCCCCGAGGTCGCCGGCGTGCGGGGTGCCGAGGGCGGGTTCCTCCGCGAACCCGTGTTCCGGTTCGCGGTCGGACTCCACCGGGCCGGTACCGGTCCCGGCGATCCGGCGCCGCAACCACCTCGGGATGTCGTCCTCGTCCCGCGGGTACAGCCGCAGCTCGTCCTCGAAGTCGCGCGGCTCCAGCAGCTCGACGATGGTGGGCTCCGCGTCGTCGAACCCGGGCTGCACCCCACCGGACGGGTCGACGGCCAGCTCGGCGCCGTACCACACGCCCCGGCCGTCCTGGTACATCTGCTGCCGCAGCTGCACCAGCAGGTCGGCCAGTTCCGGCGGCAGCTCCACCGCGGTCCGCGTCCCGTCCTCGTGCACCACCTCGGCGGTGAGCTGGGTGGCGGTGCCCAGCACCTGGAACAGCACCACCACCCGGGACCACGGACCGGGTACGGCCTGTACCACCCGCTGCCCAACCCGGTGGAGCAGGCCGTCCTCGTCCTCGACGGCGGGCTCGGTCGCGGTGGCCGGCTCGGCGTGCTCGGCCAGGGCCCGCGGGTCGATGAGGGTGGTCGGCTCGGCGTCGTGGAAGGACTCGGACGTGGCCTCCCGGGCGGTGTCGTCCTCGCCTGCGGCACGCGGTGTCGGCTGCGCCGGCTCCCCACCGGACACGTCCGCGGGGCTCGAGGCGCCGTCCGCGGCGGGTACCGGGTCCAGCAGCGTGGTGGGGGTGGAGTCCGCGGCGGGAGCGGACGGTTCGGCCGACTGCTCGAGCCGCTGCCGCAGCCACGCCGGGACGTGGTCCGGGTCGCGGGGGAACTGCTCCAGCTCGTCCACCCAGTCCTGCGAGGTGGGACGCGCCGCGATCCAGCCGGGCTCCTCGTCGTGGTTGTAGCGGACCCGGGTGCGGTCCGGTTCCAGCTCCACGACCACCGAGATCCAGGTGCCCCGACCCGGTCGGTGGGCGCGACGCCGCAGCTCGGCGAACCTGTCGAGCAGGCTGGGCGGCAGGGTCTCGGCGCTGATCTCACGACCGTCGTCCAGTGCGACGTCGAACGTGGCCTGACGGACGGATCCGACGGCCGAGAAGGTGAACAGGCCGTGCCGCCATCCCTCGGGCATCATCTGCACCAGCGCCGAGCACAGCTCCTGCTCCAGCGGGTCACCACCGGGTTCCTCGGCGGTGACCGCATCCGGTGCCTCGGGGGCGGGCGCCTCCGGTGCCCGAGAGGCGTTCTCGGCGGGCTCCTGCGCCATCGGCTCCGGTTCCGGGTCGAGCGCCCTGCGCTCGATCACCTCCGTCTGCGGAGCGGCCGGCTCGTCCACGACGTCCGCGGTGGGCGGGGTGTCGGGCGTGTCGGTGGGAGCGGTCTCCGTGCCGGTGTCGGGGGTCGCGGTGCGTGCCTCGGCGAGCTTGGCCCGCAGCCACGGGGGAGTGGCCGCGAGGTCCCGTGGGAAGCGCTCGACGTCCTCGGCGTACTCCGCCGGGGTGGGGAGCGGGTCGGCCCAGTCCGGTTCCTTGTCGTAGTTGTAGTAGGTGCGCGCCCGGTTCGGCGGGGTGAGCACGGCGGCCATGGAGAACCAGGTGCCCGTACCCGGCCGGTACATCAGCGAGCGCAGCCGGTGGAAGCCGTCCAGCACCGCGGTGGGCAGGTCGAGTCCGCTGTAGGTGCCGTCGGTGAACTCGACCCCGCACATGCTCTGCCGGCGGTCTCCCAGCGCGGTGTACTCGAAGACGATCCGCTGCCAGCCCGCGGGGGCCTCGGCGACCAGCCGGCGACAGAGCTGGTCCTCCAGGGCGAACGGGTCGTCCGTGGACGTCAGCTCGTCCGAGGACGGCGCAGGCGTTGCGGGTGCCGCGTCCTGCGCCGCCGGTGCCGGTGACTCCGGTGCTGCCTGCGGCGCGGTCGCCGGTGCCGCCGAGGACCCGGACTCCGCGGCCGGGGCCGAGGTCTGTTCCTCGATGTCCCGCAGCTCGGGCAGCTCGGCCCGCCGCCGCAGCCACCGGGGGAGTTTCTCCGCCACCCGGGGGAAGGCGCGCAGGTCCCGCCGGAACTCCTCGACGCCGGGGATCACCGTCCAGTCCGGCTCGTCGTCGTAGTTGAACGCGCAGTCCACCTCACCGGAAGGGGTGAGTTCCATGCGCATGCTGAACCAGGTGCCCTCGCCCGGCTGGTGCATCCCGCGACGCAGTCGCAGCAGGTCGGGCAGCAACCCCTCCGGCAGCGGGTGCGAGTGGGACGGACCGTCCCCGTCGGTCACGGTGATCGCCGCGTGGGCGTGGTCACCGGCGGCCTGGGCCGTCAGCCGGGCCCGCTGCCAGCGCCCGGGCACCACGTCGAGCACGGCGTACGCGATCCGCTGCAGCAGCTCCTGCTGCTCCTCCTGGCTCATCGGCACACCGGTGTTCTCGGTGGCCGGGGAGCGCCCGTTGGGCGTGGTCGGCGGGGCGGGACGGGGGGCCGAGGGCTCGTGGCCCGGCGCCCAGGGCGCACCTGCCGAACGTGCGGCCGCGCCCTGGGCCCGCAGGGCCTGGACGAGGGGATTGCCGCGCTCCGGCCTGTTCTCCGGTGGTCGGGCCGGACCGGCCTGCGGCTGCGGTGGCATCTCGTCCCGGGGCCGGGTGGATCCGCGCTCGGCGGCGAGCAGCTCCGGGCCGTCCGGAGTGTGCGGGTCGATCCGGTCGTCGGGGCCGGCGTGCGCGGGTGGCGCAGCGGGCGGCTCGGCGGGGCCGGGGTGGGCCGGCGGTCCGGCGGGGCCGGTGGGTCCGGCGGGAGCACGGTGTTCGACCGGTTCGGGACGTGCGGCGGCGCCACCCGGTGCCGCCGCGTCGGGGACACCGGCCTCCTCCGCCGTGTGCTCCGGGTCGTGCTGTTCCGGGGCCTCCGCGGCCGGTTCGGGTCGCTGCTCCGGCTCGGCGTCGGCCCCGTGCAGCTCCTCCGGGGAGAGCAGCCGGGTCGACTCGGCATCGGGGGTTCCACCGGTGGGTACGTCGCGCCGGATCATCTCCGTGGGCGCACCCTGCGCCGTCGGCTCCGCCGGTCGTGCCGGTTCCTTCGCCGGTGCGGGGGACGGCGGACGCACCGGCCGGACCACCTTGGTGGGGGTGGCCGACGGGTCCACGTGCTGGGACCGCGCCGGGGGCGGGGTCGGCTCCGACGCACGTCGGGCCTCTCCACGGTCGTCGGTCGCCCCGGCGGAGGTGGGACCGTCACTGTCCTGGGCCTCGGGGGAAGCCGGTGACTGCTCGGGCTCACCCTCGTCCTGCACCTCGGCACCGGGAGCCTTCCCGGTTGCGGCGGGCGACAGCCCCAGACGGTGTCGCAGCCACGCCGGCAGGTGCTCGTCGTCCCGAGGGAACAGGCGCATGTCCAGCTCGAACACCGTGCGATCCGGCTGTTCGAACCAGGCTGGCTCCTCCGTGTCGTTGAACTCCCAGTCGGTCCCGCCGTCGGGGGTGATCCGGAACCGTGCGCTGAACCAGGTGCCCCGGCCCTCCCGGTACATGCCGGAACGCAGCCGCATGAACGCTATCGCCGCCCGAGGGGAGAGCACCGGGGTCTCCCGGGTCTCGTCGGGCCGCACGACCTCCACCCGCAGGTTCGCCTGGCCGCCCGCGGACTGGCAGGTTCCGCGGATCGCGATCCACTCACCCTGCACCTCGCGGCGCAGCACCTCGACGATGTTGCGCTTGATCTCCTCCTGCTCGGCGGGGCTCAACGGGCGGTACTCGGCGTACAGGTTCGTCCCGTTGCTCCGTTCGGCGGGCCTCTCCACCGCGGTCGCGCCGGAGCGGGACCGGTTCGTTGCGGTGTCCAGCTTGCGGCGCAACCAGTCCGGGGTGTGCTCCGGGTCGCGCGGGAAACGCTCGAGGTCCTCGACGTAGCGGGCCGCCTCGGGCGGCAGCGGCCCCCAGTCCGGCTCGTCGTCGTAGTTGTAGTTCACCCGGAACCGTTCCGGGGTGACCTGGGCGGTCATCGAGAACCAGGTGCCCTTGCCCCGGTGGTACATCCGCGCGCGCAGGTCGAGGAAGCCGTTGATGACCTCCTCCGGCAGCTCGCGGGCACTGACCGTGCGCCCGTTGGCCAGCTCCACCACGCAGCTGGTGTCCAGCACACCGGTCAGCGCGGACATGCTGAAGACCAGCTTGCGCCAGCCGGCCGGTGCGGACTTGGCCAGCCTGGCGCACAGCATGCGTTCCAGCCGACGGTGCTCGTCCTGGGCGGACGGTGCCGGGGGCTTGGAGTCGGCCGGTCGCGACTGTCCCTGGGGTGTCGGGCGGACGGGCGGCTCGGCCGGTGTCGGCGGGGCCGCGGGTGGCGGTGTCGGGCGCCCGGGACCAGGCCGGTGCGTCCCGGCCGTGGCACCGCCGGAGCGGGGCGGAACAGTGCCGTGCGGCGGGCGAGCGGGACCGTTCTGGGCGGGACCGTGCGGCTCCTGCGGGCCACCGTTCTGCGGGCCACCGTTCTGCGGAGCACCGGGCTCGACCGGACCGCCGGTGGGCCGGGGAGGCTGGGCAGGCAGACCCGGGTGGGTGCCCGACGGGCGACCCGGCGGGGGCGCCGGCTGCGGTGCGGCCATCCCGGGGTGGGTGCTCGACGACCGGCCACCGGCTCGCTGGGGCAGGTGGCGGCGGAACCAGTCGGGAATCCGGTCCTCGCTCCGCGGGAACCGGCGCAGCTCGTCCAGGTAGGCCGGTGGTGGTACGGGGATCACCCACTCCGGCTCGCTGTCCCAGTCGTAGCGGACCGTGTACTGGTCGGGGCGGCGGAGCTGGTAGTGGACGGTGAACCAGGCACCGGCGCCCTCCTGGTACATCCCGGCCCGCAGTTCGGCGAAACGCTGGGCGATCTCCCGGGGGGCGCTCCACGGGCGGTTGGCGCCGGTCGACGTGCGCACCACCATCGGAAGCTCGATGTGCCGGCCGATGGCGCGGTAATCGATCTGCACCTCTTCCCAGTCGGACGGCAGGAGCCGCACCAACTGGTGCGAGATCTGCCGGAGCAGCTCGTCCTGTTCAACCGGGGTCAGCGGCCTCGGCTGCGGCGCCCGGCCCTCTTCCACTGCAGACCCACCTTCTTTCACCCCACCCGGGGTATTCGTGCTGGTTCCGCTCGACGATCCTGCCGCATCCGCCGGACCGCTCCGACGCGCCGATGCGGCGAAACGGATTCGGGACGTCCTCACGGTAAACGCCGGGTCGGAACGCCGCGGGCACCGGGAGGGGGGATGAGAGGTCCACCACTGTGATCGGCGGTGGAGCCGGACAGAACGGGGGCCGGCCCGCGGTGGGCCGGCCCCGCATGATCAGGACAGACGGGGGTCGGGCGGTTCGGTGGTCGCCTCCGGGATCTCGACCAGGGAGCCCTCGTCCAGCAGCTCCTGGATCGAGCGGGGGAGCAGGTAACCGACACCGCCGCCGGGCTGCTCGAACCACGGCACCGCGAAACCGGCCACCGCCTGCAGGGGACGCTCCACCCGGTAGACGTGGTAGGGGCGGTTGGCCCAGTCCGGGGGCAGCGAGCGGTTGGCGAACGCCGTACCGGCCGCGTAGGTGAGGTTCCCGGTGGGGGCGCCGAACCGGTCGACCTCGGTGCCCGCGGGCAGTTCGACCAGCCGTCGCTCGCGGAACAGGCTCAGCGGCGGCTCGTCGGGCAGCGGGGTGATCGGGGACACGGAGGGGTGCGGGATCGGCCGGATCCCCGGCGGCACGGTGGCCTTCGGACGTGCCGGTGCCGGCGGCTGCCCGGACTCCTGGGACTGCTCGGCCGGGGCCGTGGCCTGCTGCTCGGCCGGGGCCGCTCCGTCCTGCGCGGGGGTGGGTTGCGTGGTGGCGCCCCCCTCGGGCGTCGGGGCGGTCGGCGGCCGGTAGTCGTGCGGGCGCGGCGGGGCGATCAGCAGCCGACCCAACAGGTAGGCGCAGGCGTCCCACAGCTTCACGAAGGCCAGCGGGTCCCGGGCCTGGCCACGCTCCCACCAGGCGACCTGCCAGCCGTCGCCCTGACGGGTCAGGCAGTACGCCTCCTCCCGGGTCTCCAGCAGCCCGTACTCCTCGGGGTACACGCCGTGTTCGTCCAGCCGCCGCCGCAGTGCGTCCAGCTGGCGGCGCTCGTCCTCGGTCGGCTCCGCCGACGGTGCGGCGGGAGCGGGTGCGGGCTGCTCGGCGGGCGCGGGAGGCGGCGGGATCGGGGCACCGGTGACCACCGCGAGGGCCACCTGTCGGGCGTACTCGTCGACCTGTTCCGGCGGCCGGAAGCCGCGTCGACGGGCGTGCTCGACCAGACCCGGCTCGGGCGGGACACCGTGCTCGCGCAGGTAGTAGGCGGCGGCACCGGGCCAGACCCACTCACCGTCGGTGTGGTAGGTCAGCGGGACCCGGGCGGGACGCTCGCCGTCGATCAGGTCGACGTCGAAACCACGGCCGCCCAGCACGATCGGCGCCTGCTCCAGGTAGGCGAGCAGCCGCTCCCGCTCCTCGTCGGGCACGGCCGGGCGGTCCACCTGCGGCCGGTCGTCCACCATCGCGTCGAACAACCGGGCCCGGCGGATCGGCGGTTCTCCGGACTCCGCCTCGGCACCCGCCTCCGGCCCCGGCTGGGTGCCTGCGTCGGATTCCGTGCCGGCCGACGCGGGCTCTGCCGAGGACTCCGCCGGGGACGTGGTCGTCGCCCCACCCAGCAGCTGCACCAGCACGGGTTCCCACCCCGGCACCAGCACGGGCATCCGGACCGGCTGGGCGGCGATGATCCGGCGCTCCTCCTCGACGTGCTCCTGCGGAGCGCGGGCGGCGCGCTCCCGCAGCCAGTCGGGGGTGTGTTCCTCGTCCCGGGGGTAGAACAGCAGCTCCTGGGCGAAGAACAGGTCACCGAGCTGCGTCGCCCACGGCGGCTGCTCGTCCCAGGTGTAGCGGATCGTGTACCGGTTGGGGTAGTCGAGGGTGAACACGGCGCCCACCCAGGTGCCCCGCCCCGGCCGGTACATCCGGTGCCGCAGGATGCTGAGCTCGATCAGCAGCTCGTCGGGAAGGTTCCACGCCTGCTGCCGCCCGGTGATGTCCTGCAGGAAGCCCCCGGACTCGTGGTACCGGCCCACGGTGCGGAACACCACCTGGAGCTGTTGCCAGCCGGGGGGCAGTCGCAGGGTGAGCAGCTGGGCGATGCGCTGGAGCTGCTGGTTCTGCTCCTCTGGGGTGAACGGCTGGTTTTCGCTCATCGGCTGGTCTCCTCCTGCGCGGTGGTGGGGTTGAGTGTGTCGCGCAGCCAGCGGGGGGTGTGTTCCTCGTCGCGGGGGTAGTGCTGGAGGTCTTCCTGCCAGGCCTGGGGTGGGATGGGCGGTTGCCAGTGGGGGTCGAAGTCGTAGT
>DATCJU010000005.1:0-1723 GCA_036562635.1 Pseudonocardiaceae bacterium | reverse complement strand
CGGCTACGGTGCTGCGGGACATGCCCAGCGCCACGGCCAACCCTTCCTGCGAGAACGGCACCCGGAGGGGGTCCGGGTGATCCGGGTCGGCCAGGGCTACCACGTCCAGGAGCAGTCGGGCGATCCGCTGTCGCGCGGTGGCGTGGGCCAGGTGCATCTGTTGGGGCACCGTCTCCGACAGCTTCTCGATCAGGTACGTGCTGAAGGCCAGGTGCGCGTCGTACCGGTCCAGGAAGCGGCGGAAGGCGTTCCCGGGGATGTATCGGGCGGTGCAGCGTTCGAGGGCCTGGACGGTCGCGCTGCGGGTGTTCTCCGGGGACACCGCCATCTCGCCGACGAGATCACCGGCGCCGCGGAGCGAGAGCAGCAGCTGAGACCCGTCCTCCTGCTGGGCCAGCACCTTGACCCGCCCGGAGGTCAGGGCGAGCAGGTGCCCACCTCGTTCCCCCTGGCGTAACAGGAAAGCCCCCGGGCGGTAGCTGCGGAGTACACCGTTCTCCAGCAGCGCCGACCATCGGTGTGGGCCGATCAGTGCACGGAAGCTCCGGCGAAAGGACTGATACCCATGATCCACATCCTTAGTCGGTAGTGGGGAACGGCGGGGCTCAGGAGCGGTCCGAACCGGATTCCTCTGGATGGAGCAGATTCCGGGGTGGTCGGCGGTCCGGGGCGGGTCCCGTGTCCCGGGGCGGAACACGGAACCCGCCGGGCTCGGACCGGTGTCGGGTCAGTTGGCGTAACCGGCGCGGCGCAGCGCCTCGGCCAGCGCGCCACCGGGAGCGGGTCGGCCCTGCCCACCGCGGCCCTGCCGCGACGGGTTCCGGCGCCCCTCGCCCCGGCGGCCGCCACCGTTGCGGTCCCCGCGCCCGCCACCGTTCGGACCACGCTCCCCGGGTCGGCCGGTGGTCTCGTCGTCCAGGCGCAGGGTCAGCGAGATACGCCGGCGGGCCAGATCCACGTCCAGCACCTTCACCCGCACCACGTCACCGGGCTTGACCACCTCGCGGGGGTCGCGGACGAAGTTCCGCGACATCGCCGAGACGTGCACCAGGCCGTCCTGGTGCACCCCGACGTCCACGAACGCACCGAAGGCGGCGACGTTGGTGACCACGCCCTCCAGCACCATGCCGGGCCGCAGGTCCTCCAGGGTGTCCACGCCCTCGGCGAAACTCGCGGTCCGGAACGCGGGCCGTGGGTCCCGGCCCGGCTTCTCCAGTTCCTTGAGGATGTCGGTGACCGTGGGCAGGCCGAAGGTGTCGTCGACGAAGTCCTCCGGCCGCAGGGCGTTCAGCACCCGGGTGTTGCCGATCAGGGCCTTCAGCTCGTTACCGGTGGCCTCCAGGATGCGCCGCACCACCGGGTAGGCCTCCGGGTGCACGCCGGAGGCGTCCAGTGGGTCGTCCCCGTCGGGGATGCGGAGGAAGCCGGCGCACTGCTCGAACGCCTTGGGGCCCAGGCGGGGGACCTCCCTGAGCATCTGGCGGGTGCGGAAGGGACCGTGGGTGTCCCGGTGCCGGACGATGTTCTCCGCCAGGGTCTGGCTGATGCCCGACACCCGGGCCAGCAGCGGCACCGAGGCGGTGTTGACGTCGACGCCCACCGCGTTGACGCAGTCCTCCACCACCGCGTCGAGCGCACGGGACAGCTTGGTCTCGGAGACGTCGTGCTGGTACTGGCCCACTCCGATCGACTTGGGATCGATCTTGACCAGCTCGGCCAGCGG
>DATCJU010000118.1:0-3022 GCA_036562635.1 Pseudonocardiaceae bacterium | reverse complement strand
GCACCCCGCCCGGCGGCCACCCCGCTGCCCACCCGCAGTGTCCACGGGTCCCGGTCCGGCCACGCCTCCAGGTCCCCGGGCGGCACCACGTCCACGTGCCCGCACAACACCAGTGCCGGGGTACCGTCCCCGGGCTCGGCCCCGGGCAGCACCCCCACGCACCCGTACGCCTCCCGCCGTGGCACCTCCTGGCCGGGGAAGTCCGGGTCGGCGGCCAGCTCCTCGACGTCGATCCGCCAGTGGTCCACCTCGGCGCCCAGCGCACGCAGCCGCTCGGCGCACCAGTGCTGCACCTCGTGCTCGGCGTCCGAACCGCCCACGCTGGGAAACGCCACCAGCGTGGCGAGATCGTCCAGCACGGCCGCGGGATCGATCGCCTCCAGGACCTCACGCTCCTGCTCGCTCAGGGCCACGGCGATCAGTGTGCACCGCCGGGGGAGGTGGACCCACCTCGACCAGTACTCCCTGCGCCAGCAGCACGTGCACCGGCGCGGGCAGCACGACGGCCCGGCCGCCGCCGGGCTGGTCGAACCACGGGACGGCGACCCCGGTGAGCACGTTCAGCGACCGGGTGAGCTGGTAGCGGTGGTACTCGCGGTGGGCCCAGTCCGGGGGCAGCGAACGCTGCGGGAACGGGGTCCCGGCGAGGTAGGTGACGGTGCCGGTCGGCTCGCCCAGCCGGTCGAGCAGGGTGCCGGTGGGCAGGGCCACCTCCGTCAGGTCCCGGTAGAGGGACAGCGGGGGATCACCGGGCGGTGGTGGGAACCGGGACGTCACGGACGCGGTGGGCGACACCGGTGGCGCGGTGACCGGTGCGGCGGATGCCGACGCCGGGGGAGCGGGCATCGCCCCCGGGCCGGGCACCTCCGCCCGCGGGGTGGTGAGCAGCAGCCGCCCCAGCAGGTAGGCCGCGGCGTCCACCGACCGGGTCAGCCGCACCGCCTCCCGAGGCTCGCCCTGCTCGTAGCGGGTGACCCGCCAGTGCCCGTTCCGGGACTCCAGGCACCACGCCCCGTCGGCACGTTCACCGATCCGGTAGCTCGTCGGAGGCACCCCGAGCTGCTGCAGCTGCCACGCCAACAGGCGCAGGACCTCGGAGTCGGGACTCGGTGCAGGCGTGCCCGGTTGGTCGGAGACAGGGGACGTCCCGTTCCGGTCGGGTGACACGGTGGGACCAGTGGGGTCCGGCGCAGGGGCGGACCGTCCGATCTTGCGGGCCAGCCACTCGGGCACGTGTTCGGGACTGCGCGGGAACGCGGCGAGGTCCTCCCGGTAGACGGCGGGGCCGACCGGTGACTCCCACTCCGGTTCGGAGTCGTGGTCGAACTCGGTGGTGACCCGCGGCTCCCACTCGGTCGCCCCGGCCAGGCGGGTGAGGTGGATGCGAGCGGTGAACCAGGCCCCGCGCTCCGGGTGGCGCATCTGCGCCCGCAGCCGGGTGAGCAGCTCGGAACAGTCGGCGGAGGGACGGAACTGCACCTCGCGGCCGCCGGTGCGTACCGCGGTGATCCGGTCGCTGGCCAGTCGGCCGGCTCGCTGGGCCGCGAGCTCGGCCTTCTGCCAGTCCGACGGACACTCCCGTGCCACGGCGCGCACGATCCGCCGCAGGAGCTCGCCGGGCACGTCAGGCGGCTGGTCCATCGGTGATCTCCACTTCCGTGGGTGTTCCCAGTGGCACCAGCCTTCCAGGCGCCTGTTCCGGCACGGAGTCGTACCGCCCTGTGTGTCGGACGGGCCGTCCACGGGGGCCGGTGGGTTCCGCACGCACCGAGGGAACCCACCGGCACCACAGGATCACCTGTCCCGCACGATCGGTGCGATCAGCACCCGGCCCAGCAGGAACGTCGCCGCGTCCCACAGGTCGTCGAACAGCATCGGCCGGTGTGGCCGTCCCTGCTCGTACCAGGCCACCTGCCAGCCGCCCCGCTCCTTGGTCAGGCAGTACGCCTTCTCCGCGGCGACGAGCAGGCGGTACTGGGACGGGTGCGCGCCCAGTTCGGTGAGCCGCTGCCGCAGCGCCGCCAGATCCCGGAGCTGGGCCGCCTCGATGTCGTCCTCGTCGTCGGACTCGGACTCCGGTTCTGGCTCGGCCTCGGCCTCCTCGGCCCGCCATGCCTCGGACCCGACCGGGGGTTCCTCGACCACCGGCATCAGGATGGTGGTCTCCTCGGCCGCCTCGACCCGGTTCGGACCGGGCCCGGTCGGCGCGGTGGCCGGTTCCGACTCCTCGGCGGGCTCGGGGTACCGGTCGGCCGGGTCACCGTCGATGTCGACGGTGTCCTCCGGGACGTCCTCGTCGGCGAACCGCCGCTCGGCGTCCAGGTCCGACTCCAGGTGGCGCCGCAGCCACTCCGGCAGGTGCTCCGGGTCCCGCGGGTAGAGCTGCAGCTCGTCCTGGTAGTCCTCGGGGTCGAGCGGGGAGCTGAACTGCGGTTCGCCGTGGTGGTCGAAGTCGCCCTGGACCGTCCCGGACGGGTGCACCACCAGCCGGGCCCCGAACCAGGTGCCACCGTTCTCCCGGTACATCTGGTCGCGCAGCCGGCTCAGCAGCTCGGACACCTCGGGAGGCGGGATGACCGGGTGCAGGGTGCCGTCGGGCGACACCGACTCCGCGGTCAGCTCGCTGACCCGACCCAACCCCTGGTAGTGCAGCACGACCTTCCGCCACGGCCCGGGGGTGGCCCGGGCCACGAGCCGGCCGATCCGCTCGACGGTGTCGCTGGCCGCGAGCAGCGGCTGGTCCCGGGTCGGTTCCGGTTCGGTGGTCTCGCCCGCACCGGTGAGCGGCTCGGCGGTGTCCTCCGTACCGACAGGGCCCGCCGAGGGCTCCGGTTCCTCCGCGCCGTGACGCTCCTCGTGCTCCCCGAGGTCACGGTCCGATTCCGCCGTGTGGTGCGGCGGTGCCAGGTCACGGGCCAGCGGAAGCAGCTGGGTGGTCTCCTCGGCCAGCACCTCCGGGACGTCGCCGGGTTCCGACGTGCCCTCCGGGGCGGCCTCCTCGCCGTATCCGGTCGGGGCGTGT
>DATCJU010000115.1:0-50249 GCA_036562635.1 Pseudonocardiaceae bacterium | reverse complement strand
GCCGCGTCGGACGCGGATTCGTCCCCGGGGCCGGACGACGCGATCGTGCTGGGCGCAGCAGCGGGGATCACCGGCACCGGTTCGGGGGTCGGTCGGCCGTGCAGGGTAGTGATCAAGGCCGCACCGGCCGTGACCAACGCGACCGCCCCGAGAGCGAGCACGCCACGCCGCCCGGGGTCCCACCGCCCGGTGCGCAGCCCGACCGGCACCCACCGTTCCACCAGGCGGCGCCCCCAGCGGTGGCGGCGCACCACGTGCCGGGCGCCCTCCTCGTCGCACGGGGGCGCCGGCCCCGTATCGGCCGGCCCACCGGCAGCCGACACCCCGGGCCGCTCCACCGTGGACCGGACACCGTCCTGGTCCACCACCCGGACCACGACGTCCCGGCCGGGGCCGGCCAGTGCGGCCAGCCGGGCGCGTGCCACGTGCACTCGCTCGTCGTCCTCGGTCAGGCGCAGGAAGTCGAACACGGGCGCTGACGCTAGGGCGCACGAAGCCCACCGGCCCCGGCCGCTGATCAACATGTGGATGGCGGGACGTGCTGTGGACAACTATCCGGCCGGACACCACCCAACAGGTTCGGCTCCTGGCCCGATCCGGCAGAATGCCTCGTCTCCGACGCGAAACGGGAGGAGACGGCTCAACCGCGGAACAGGTCCACCCCGCTCCGCCACGGGGCAGTGGAAACCGGGGTGATCCCGCCCGGAAGCACGACCACCGCCACCGCACCCGGTCCGGTGTGCGCGCCGATCACGGCACCGATCTCCGAGATGTGACAGGACCGCAGCCCCGGCACCCGGCGCCGCAATTGTTCGGCGATCTCGGCGGCCCGGTCCGGGGCCCCCAGGTGGTGTACGGCCACGTCGGCGGGACCGCTCCCCGCGATCTCCACGGCGTGGTCCACCATGCGCGCCACCGCCCGCCCCATGGTGCGCACCTTCTCCAGAGGCACGATCCGCCCGTCGACGACGTGCAGCAGAGGCTTGATCGCCAGCGCGGTACCCAGCAGGGCCTGGGCGGCACCGATACGTCCACCGCGCCGCAGCCACTCCAGGGTCTCCACGCACAGCATCGTCCTGGTCCGTGCGGCCGTGTCGGCCGCCACCTGGGCCACGGTGAACGGGTCGGCCCCCTGTTCGGCCGCCTGCGCCGCCGCCAACACCGCGAATCCCAGGCCCATACCGGCGGAGCCGGAGTCGACCACGTGCACCAGGTTCGACCCCACCTCCTGAGCCGCGCTCAGCGCCGACTCGTAGGTCCCGGAGAGCTTGCTGGAGATGTGCACGGACACCACAGCCGTGGCCCCGTCGTGCAGGGCCCGCCGGTAGACCACGGAGAGCTCGTGCGGCGTGGCCATCGAGGTGCTGACCGGACGCTTCCGGTGCATCGCCTCGGCCAGCTCGGCCGGGCCGAGGTCGATCACGTCCAGCCTGCTGCTGCCGTCCAGCAGCACGTGCAGCGGCACGACCCGGATCCGGTGACGTTGGGCGAGTCCTGCGGGCAGGTACGTGGTCGAATCGGTGACAACTGCTACCGCCATGTCACCTGAGCCTAGGGGGAGGTGGCGGCTCCCGGCGTGGTCTTCACCCCCGAACGGCCCAGTATCCGGGCCAGCTCCCGTCCCACCCGCTCGTGCGCCTCCCAGCCCCAGTGCAGGCCGTCGGGATTCCCCCGACCGGCGGCCACATGCGCACCGACCAGGGCGGGAAGGTCCAGCAGTTCGATCCCCGCCGTGGCGGCCCACCTGCGGACCGCCGCGACCGCCGGGGCATGTCCGGTGTGCACCCGGGCGTAGGAGGGGGCGCGGTGCACGGCGGGCACCACGCCCACCACGGGCAGCCCCGGGCGCAGCGTGCGTACCGCCCGCAGGCAACGGTCCAGGTAGTGCACGGTGAGCCGTGGTGGGAGCGCCACCGGACGTCCCCGCAACAGCCGGGCCAGATGTGGTTGGGCGGCCCGGTAGGCACGCCTGACCCACCGGCGCAGGCGCGCGGGCCGCAGATAGCGGATGTCCTCACGCAACGCGGTCGGCAGCGGTGAGGGCAGGGCGTCCATGCTCCCCACGGCCAGCACCAGTGCCGACACACGGGGCAGCACGGCCCAGACCCGCGGGTTCCCGGTCAGGGCCCACCACGCGTCCCGCGCGGTCCACCCAGCCGCCGCGAACAGTTCGGCCCGCCCACCCAGCTGGGCGGCCGCGACGTTCGGCCACAACCGTGGATCGTCGGCGGGCATCGGACGTTCGGGGCCGTGGAAGGTCAGCGAGTCGCCCAGCACCAGCAGCTCGACCACCCGCCCGTCCCCACCGGTGTCGCCCGCGCCCACCGCCGTGGTCAGCCGGTTGCTCCGGCGTTGTAGGTCACCAGCCGCCAGCCGTCCCCGGCGGTCCCGCGACGGGCCAGCACCGTCCAGTGGCAGTTCCCGATCCCGGACAGCACGGGCCAGGTGTCCAGCGGCAGGCCGAGCAGCCGGGCGGTGAGGCTGCTGATCAGGCCGCCGTGCGCACACAGCAGAGCGGTGCCCTCGAACTGCGCGTCCAGTTCGGCGACGACCTCGGCCGCCCTGGTCGCCACCTCCAACCGCGACTCCCCACCGGGAGGGGCCCACCGTGGATCGCTGCGCCAGGTGCGCACCGCGCCCAGCCAGCGGGCCTCCACCTCGGCCATGGTCATGCCCTGCCACTCGCCCAGGTGCGTCTCACGCAGTCGCTTGTCGACGCGCAGGGTGGTGCCGGTGGCCTCCGCGAAGACCGTGGCGGTGTCCAGTGCCCGCCGCAGGTCGGAACTGACCAGCACGGACGGCCCGTAGGAGGTGAGCAGCGGGACGGCACGCCGTGCCTGCGCCAGTCCGGTCTCGGTCAGGTGCGAGTCCAGGTGCCCCTGGATCCGGCCGGAGGCGTTGTAGTCGGTCTCTCCGTGCCGCCACAGAACCAGCCGGGCGAGCATCAGGTGCTCGGGTTCCCGTCGGGGGACGAGGTGCCCTGGCCGGCCAGGGCCCTGTCGGTGAACGGGATGCGCGGGCAGTCCTTCCACAGCCGCTCCAGACCGTAGAACTCCCGCTCCTCGGCGTGCTGCACGTGCACGACCACGTCCACGAAGTCCAGCAGCACCCACCGGCCCTCGCGGGCACCCTCCCGGCGCACGGGCTTGGTGCCGGCCGCGTGCATCTTCTCCTCGACGTTGTCGACGATCGCCTGGACCTGGCGCTCGTTGGGCGCCGAGGCGATCACGAAGCAGTCGGTGATCACCAGCTGTTCCGACACGTCGAGCACGACGATGTCACTGGCCTTCTTGTCCGCCGCCGCCTGCGCGGCGACCAGTGCCAGCCGGCGAGCCTCGTCGGTCGCTGCCACGTCACTCCCTCCAGTGCCGGTCCACGCACCGGGGCCGCCGGACGGCGGGGTGCGGGCCCACACGAGTAATCGAGCGTACCCGGTGCCCGGAGACGGCCGCCCGGCCTTTCCGGCCCGGCCGCCGGGCACCGGACGACATCACACCGCCCCGGCGGGCTGCCGCACCGCCCTAGGACGACTGCTTCCGGTACAACTTGCGCTTGCTGATGTACTGCACCACCCCGTCGGGAACCAGGTACCACACCGGCAACCCCTCGGCGACCCGCCTGCGGCAATCGGTGGACGAGATGGCCATGGCGGGCACCTCGACCAGGGAGACCGCCCCGCGGGGCAGGTGGTGGTCCCGCAGGTCGTAACCGGGCCGGGTGACCCCGATGAAGTGGGCCAGGGTGAACAGTTCGTCCGCCCGGTGCCACGACAGGATCTGGGCCAGCGCGTCCGCCCCGGTGATGAAGAACAGTTCGTCGTCCGGGTACTGGCGGCGCAGGTCGGTGAGCGTGTCGATGGTGTAGGTCGGTCCCCCGCGGTCGATGTCCACCCGGCTCACGGAGAACCGGGGGTTGGACGCGGTCGCGATGACCGTCATCAGGTAACGGTCCTCGGCCGGACTGACCTCGTGGTGGGTCTTCTGCCACGGTTGTCCCGTCGGGACGAAGATCACCTCGTCGAGGTGGAACCTGGCCTGCACCTCGCTGGCGGCCACCAGGTGGCCGTGGTGCACCGGGTCGAACGTACCGCCCATCACCCCCAGTCGACGGGGGGACGGATCACGACCTTCGGTGGTGGACGAACGGCTCTCCCTGGCACTGGCGGCTGTTCCCGGCACGGGTGAAGAGCCTACGGAACGGTCCGGTACGTCCTGCCCGGCGGCCGGATTCCCTCGACCGGTCGTCGAGGGGGACGACGTCGGGTGGGAACCACGCCGGAACTCGTCGCACGATCCCCCGTCCGGTCGGCAGACGCCCCGCTGTCGGGACACGACCCCGGACCGCCCAGAGCGCGACCGGTCACGCCCGCGGTGGCTCAGGAGCCGGGGCGGACGTGGCCGTCCCCCCACACGACCCACTTGCTGGTGGTCAGCTCGGGCAGGCCCATGGGCCCACGGGCGTGCAGCTTCTGGGTCGAGATGCCGATCTCGGCGCCCATGCCGAACTCGCCGCCGTCGGTGAACGCGGTCGAGGCGTTCACCATCACGGCCGCGGCGTCCACCCGCGCGACGAACTCCCGTGCGGCCCGCACGTCGTCGGTGACGATCGCCTCGGTGTGCCCGGAGCCGTGCTCGGTGATGTGCGCCACGGCCTCGTCGAGCGAGTCGACCACCTTGGCCGCGATGTCCAGCGACAGGTACTCGGTGTCCCAGTCGGCCTCCTCGGCGGGCACCACGCGACCCGTGTCACCGGCGAGCGCGGCGAACCTCGGGTCGGCGTGCACGGTCACCCCCGCCTCGGCGAGGGCCCGGGTGATCCGGGGGACGAAGGACTCCGCCACGGCGGCGTGCACGAGGAGGGACTCGGCCGCGTTGCACACGCTGCACCGGCGGACCTTGGAGTTGAGCACCACCCGCTCCGCCATGTCCGGGTCGGCTGCCGCGTCCACGTACACGTGGCAGTTGCCCACGCCGGTCTCCACCGTCGGCACGGTGGCCTCCTGCACGACCGTGTTGATCAGCCCGGCGCCGCCACGCGGGATCACCAGGTCGACCAGACCGCGCGCGGTGATCAGGTACCGCACCGAGGCCCGGTCGTGGCAGGGCAGGAGCTGCACCGCGTCCGCCGGAAGCCCGGCCTCGGTCAGCGCGTCGCGCAGGACCCGTACCAGCGCGGTGTTGGACGACTCCGCCGACGACGAGCCGCGCAGCAGCACGGCGTTGCCCGCCTTGAGTGCCAGACCGGTCGCGTCGACGGTGACGTTCGGGCGCCCCTCGTAGACCATGCCGACCACACCGATCGGCACACGCACCTGGCGCAGCTCCAACCCGTTGGGCAGCACACCGCCGCGCAGCACCTCCCCCACCGGGTCGGGCAGGCCGACGACCACACGCAGGGCGTCGGCGATCGCGGTGATCCGTCGCTCGGTCAGCTCCAGCCGGTCCAGCAGGGCTGCGCTCAGCCCGGACTCCCGGCCCCGCCGCAGGTCCTCGGCGTTGGCCTCCAGGATCTCCCCGGCCCGGGCGACCAGCGCGTCGGCCATGAGCCGCAGCGCGGCGTCCTTGCACTCCCGGGTGAGCAGGGCCAGTTCGGCGGCGGCGACGCGGGCGCGACGCGCCGCCTGGTGCACCTGCTCGCGCAGAGCGTCACCGGTGGCCTGGACACCCGGCGTGTCGGTGGTACGGGTGGGCTCGACGATCCCGGTCACGAGGGCCTCCGTGTCCTGGACTGCTGGGTGTGGGGCAAGCCTACGGCCTGCGGACGCCGGAGCCCGAACCGAACCCACTCCCTGAGATCACCCGATCGAGGGCAATGGGACGCCCCACCGGCGGGTCACCCGTTCGTGACGTGTCGGCCACCACGGACCGCTCCCGTCGGGGCCATGGGGTATGGGTGTAGAGGTGGACGAACACGCCCTGCGGGAACTGGCGGAGGAGCGCCTACGGGCCCTGGCCGGACCGGACGCCCGGCTCCGGGAGGACCAGTGGACCGCGATCAGGGCGCTGGTGGTGGAGCGGCGGCGTGCCCTGGTCGTCCAACGCACCGGGTGGGGAAAGTCCGCGGTGTACTTCCTGGCCACCGCGCTGCTGCGGGAACTCGGCGAGGGGCCGACGGTCATCGTCTCCCCCCTGTTGGCCCTGATGCGCAACCAGGTGGCCGCCGCCGCGCGGGCCGGGGTGCACGCGGCCACCATCAACTCGGCCAACACCGCCGAGTGGGACGAGATCGAGGAGCAGGTGGCCGCCGGGGAGGTGGACGTGCTCCTGGTCAGCCCGGAGCGGCTGAACAACCCCGACTTCCGGGACACGGTGCTCCCGGCCCTGGCCGCGTCGGCGGGACTGCTGGTGGTCGACGAGGCGCACTGCATCTCCGACTGGGGACACGACTTCCGCCCCGACTACCGGCGGCTGCGCACCCTGCTCGCCGAGCTGCCCGAGGGTGTGCCGGTGCTGGCCACCACGGCGACCGCCAACGACCGGGTGGTGCACGACGTCGCCGAGCAGCTCGGGGTCGGTGGCACCGACGCGCTGGTGCTGCGCGGTCCGCTGGACCGGGAGAGCCTGCACCTGGGGGTGATCACCGGCCCGGACGACCGACCGCTGTCCGCGGAAGCTCGTCTGGCCTGGCTGGCCGAGCACCTCGCCGAGCTGCCCGGCTCGGGGATCATCTACACCCTGACCGTGGCCACCGCCGAGGAGGTGGCGTCCTACCTGCGCGAACGCGGTTATCCGGTGGCGTCCTACTCGGGGCGGACCGATCCGGCCGAGCGGCAACAGGCCGAGGAGGACCTGCTCGCCAACCGGGTGAAGGCACTGGTGGCCACCTCCGCGCTGGGCATGGGTTTCGACAAACCCGACCTGGGATTCGTGGTGCACCTGGGTGCCCCGCAGTCCCCGATCGCCTACTACCAGCAGATCGGCCGGGCCGGTCGCGGTGTGGAGCGTGCCGAGGTACTGCTGCTGCCCGGCCGGGAGGACCAGGAGGTGTGGGCGTACTTCGCCTCGCTCGCCTTCCCCGAGGAGCCGGTGGTCCGCCGGCTCCTCGACGCTCTGGCCGAGGCGGAGAAACCGCTGTCCACCGCGGCGTTGGAACCGCTGGTGGAGCTCAGCCGCACCCGGCTGGAGGTGGTGCTCAAGGTCCTCGACGTGGACGGGGCGGTACGCCGGGTGCGCGGGGGCTGGGTGGCCACCGGACAGCCCTGGCACTACGACGCCGATCGGTACGCGCGGGTGGCCCAGGCACGGCGGGCGGAACAGGAGGCCGTGCTGGCTTACCTGCGTACCGACGGGTGCCGTATGGAGTTCCTGCTGCGCCAGCTCGACGACCCACACGCCGCTCCCTGCGGCCGGTGTGACAACTGCACCGGACGACGGTGGAGTGCGGACGTGAGCAAGACGAGCCTGCGCGACGCCCGGGACCGGTTGCGTCGCCCAGGTGTGGAGCTGGTCCCGCGCAAGCAGTGGCCGACCGGGATGGCCGCGCTCGGCGTCCCGCTGTCCGGTCGCATTCCCGCGGCCCAGGCGTGCGAACCGGGCCGGGCGGTGGGGCGGCTCACCGACATCGGGTGGGGCAACCGGCTGCGGGAGCTGCTCGGGCCGGACCGACCGGACCAACCGGTACCCGACGACGTGTTCGACGCCTGTGTCCGGGTGCTGGCCGCCTGGGACTGGGCGGACCGGCCGGTGGCCGTGGTGGCGGTGGACTCCCGGGAACGCCCGCAGCTGGTGGCGAGTGTGGCCAAGCGGCTGGCCGCGGTCGGCCGGCTGCCGCTGCTGGGTCGGGTGCTCACCACGACCACCGCCCGATCCGGGGTGAACAGTGCCCAGCGGGTCGCCGACCTGTACCGTTCGCTGCAGGTCCCGGACGAGCTGGCCGCCGCGCTGGGCCGGGTGCGCGGGCCGGTGCTGCTGGTGGACGACTACGTCGACACCGGCTGGACCATCACCATGGCCGCCCGTCTGGTGCGCGAGGCCGGCGCTCCCGCGGTGCTCCCGTTCACCCTCGCGGTCACCGCCTGAGCCCACCGCGTCCCCTCCGGTGCGCCCCGGTGCGGAGGCGGGGACGGCCCACGGCCGTCGTCCGCTCCCCTGACCACCCCTACGCTGTGCCCGGTACCCGAGGGCGGCCACGCGGGTGTGGTGGTGACTCCCGCGCCGGCCGCCGGGACGAGCACGGCAAGGGGGCACCCGTGTCCGAGACGGTCACCGTCGTCACCGGAGGCAGCCGCGGTATCGGCGCCGCGATCTGCCGTCGGCTCGCCGCCGCAGGTCACGACGTGGTCATCGCCTACCGCCGGGACACCGCAGCCGCGGAGCTGACCGCACACCAGGTGCGCAAGGCCGGGGTGAGATGTCTGGTGGTGCAGGCGGACACCGCCGAGGAGTCCGACGTGGAGCGGCTCTTCGACGTGGCCGCCGCCGAGCTGGGGCCGGTGACCGGTCTGGTCAACAACGCGGGTGTGACGGGGCCACTGGGTCGTCTGGTGGACCTGCGCACCGAGGACCTGCGGCGGGTGGTGGACGTCAATCTCGTCGGATACGTGTTGTGTGCGCGCCGGGCCGCACGGGACATGATCGCCAACGGCGGTGGGGCGATCGTGAACATCTCCTCGGTGGCGGCCACCCTGGGCAGCCCCGGGGAGTACGTGCACTACGCGGCCACCAAGGCTGCCGTGGACACCCTGACCGTCGGCCTGGCCAAGGAGCTGGCCCCCGAGGGCATCCGGGTCAACGCGGTCGCCCCCGGCACCGTCTGGACGGACATCCACGCCGACATGGGCGATCCGGACCGACCGGCGCGGGTGGCCGGTCGGATTCCGATGGGCCGGGCCGGGCAGCCCGAGGAGATCGCGGGCGCGGTCGCCTGGCTGCTGTCCCCCGAGGCCTCCTACACCACCGGGGCGATACTGCGGGTGTCCGGCGGGCTGTGACGGGCTCCGCCCGACTCAGACCGGTACGAGCGGTCGGTGTGGTTCGGGTGGCAGCTCGACCCGCACCGGATCACCCGGCCGTACCCGGCCTCCGGCCAGGACGACGCCCATCACGCCGGCCTTGCGCACGAGGTTCCCCCGCTCGTCACGGTCGAGCACGGCCGCCAGCAGACCGCGCTGGAACGCGTCGATCTGGCGGCAGGGGTTGCGCAGACCGGTCACCTCGACCACTGCCGACTCCCCCAGGTGCAGCCGCGTCCCGGTGGGCAGACCGAGCAGGTCGACACCGCGGGTGGTGATGTTCTCCCCCAGCTGCCCGGCCGACACGGCGAACCCGGCGGCGCGCAGCTCGTCGTGCAGCTCCGCGTGGATCAGGTGCACCTGGCGCAGGTTGGGCTGGCTCGGGTCCCGCGCCACCCGCGAGCGGTGCCGGACGGTCTCCCCCGCGTGCACGTCCCCAGCTACCCCGAGCCCGGCGAGCAGGTCGATGAACTCCTGGTTGTCCTTGCCGAACGTGTGCGCGGTCCCACGGCTGACCGCTGTCACCGTTCCGCCCACCCCGCCCCCTCTCTCACGACCGACGCTCAGTTCAGCGGCACCAGGTCGTCGGCGTGCACGACCTCGCGCCGCTGCTCGGCGGGCAGCTCGTGGCTGGAGCGGCCGACGAGCGCGGGCAGCTCGTCGGCGTCGAAGGACACCATGCCCCGAGCCACCACCCGGCCCGCCGGGTCGACCAACTCCACCACGTCCCCGGCCTCGAAGTCGCCCTCCACTCCGGTGATCCCGGCGGCCAGCAGCGACCGGCGCCGGCGGACCACGGCGGCGACCGCACCATCGTCCAGGTGCAGCCGACCGGTCGCCCCCGCCGCGTGGGCCAGCCAGAACCGTCGGGCGGACAACCGGGGACCGGTGACCGCGAACGCGGTGCCCACGTCCGCCGCCCCCAGGGCACGCGACGCGTCGGCCGCCGCCGCCAGGAGCACGGGGATACCCGCGGAGGCGGCCAGACGGGCCGCGGCGAGCTTCGAGGCCATGCCGCCGGTGCCGACCCCGGACGCCCCGGCGCCCCCGGCCCGCACCCCGGCCACGTCGGCCTCACCGGTCACCTCGGTGATCCGGCGGGCCGCGCCACGGCGCGGATCCCCGTCGTAGAGAGCGTCCACATCGGACAGCAGGATCAGGGCGTCCGCACCGACCAGGTGGGCGACCAGTGCGGCGAGCCGGTCATTGTCCCCGAAGCGGATCTCCTCGGTGGCCACGGTGTCGTTCTCGTTCACCACCGGCACCGCGCCCAGGGCCAGCAGCCGGGAGAAGGTGCGCTGGGCGTTGCGGTAGTGCGCGCGGCGGGCCACGTCGTCCGCGGTGAGCAACACCTGTCCCACGACGAGCTGGTACCGGGCGAAGGAGGCCCGGTAGGCGTGCGCGAGCTGGAGCTGCCCCACGCTGGCCGCTGCCTGCTGACTGGCCAGGTCACGGGGCCGCCGCGTCATGCCCAGGGGTGCCAGTCCGGCGGCGATGGCGCCCGAGGACACCAGCACCACCTGACTGCCCGTGGCGACCCGGGCGGCCACCGCGTCGACCAGGGCGTCCAACCGCTGCACGTCCAACCCGCCGGCGGCGGTGGTCAGCGACGAGGACCCCACCTTCACCACCAGCCGTTGAGCGGTCGCGATCGCCCGCCGGGCCTCGGAACGCTGGATCACCGCCTCCACGGCTCACTCCTCGTCGTCGTCCTCGTTCGCGTCACCCGCGGCGTCGTCCCCGTCCTCGTCGGGCAGCTCGATCAGGCCGCGGCGGGCCCGCTTGGCCGCCTTGCGCTCGGCGGCGGTGGGCCGGTGACTCCGCTCCAACCGGGGGTCGGTGCCCCGGCCGGCCAGGGCGACCGCCGTCCCGGCCGGGGTGGACGGCTCCCAGTCGAAGGTCATGTCCCCGATGGTCACCGGGCATCCCGGCTCGGCTCCCATGCCGGCCAGGGCCTCCTCCACGCCGAGGCGGGCCAGCCGGTCCGCCAGGTAACCCACGGCCTCGGCGTTGTCGAAGTTGGTCTGCCGCACCCACCGCTCGGGGCGTTCGCCGCGCACCACGAAGCCGCCGGGCCGTTCCGGATCGGGCTCGATGGTGAACCCGGTATCGTCCACGGCCTTCGGGCGCAGCACGATCCGCGTGGGTTCCGGCTTCGGCTGCGCGGCCCGGTAGTCGGCCACCGCGCGTGCCATGGCGAAGGTCAGCTCCCGCAGCCCCTCCCGGGTGGCGGTGGAGACCGGGAACACCGGCAGGCCGCGGGCCCTGATGTCGTCCATGACCATCTCGGCCAACTCACGTGCGTCCGGCACGTCGATCTTGTTGAGGACCACCAGCCGCGGCCGCGACGCCAGGTCGGTGTCCAGCGACGGGGTGTACCTGGCCAGCTCCTCCTCCAGGGCGTCGATGTCCGACAGCGGGTCCCGCCCCGGTTCGTAGGTGGCGCAGTCCACGACGTGCACCAGCACCGCGCAGCGCTCGATGTGGCGCAGGAAGTCCAGCCCCAGGCCCTTGCCCTCGCTGGCGCCCGGGATCAGCCCCGGCACGTCGGCGATGGTGAACACGGTCTCCCCGGCGCTGACCACCCCGAGGTTGGGCACCAGGGTGGTGAACGGGTAGTCGGCGATCTTGGGACGGGCGGCGGACAGCACCGAGATCAGGGACGACTTGCCGGCGGAAGGGAAGCCGATCAGCCCGACGTCGGCGACCGACTTCAGCTCCAGCACCAGGTCCCGCTGCTCCCCCGGCTCACCGAGCAGGGCGAACCCGGGTGCCTTCCGTGCCCGGGAGGCCAGAGCGGCGTTGCCCAGCCCGCCACGGCCTCCCTGGGCGGCGACGAACCGGGTGCCGTGCCCGACCAGGTCGGCCAACACCTCCCCGTCCGGGGTCATCACCACGGTGCCGTCGGGCACCTTCAGCTCCAGGTCCTCCCCGGCCGCACCGTCGCGCATGCTGCCCTGTCCCGGTTTGCCGTTCGCGGCCCGGGCGTGGGGGCGGTAGTGGAAGTCGAGCAGGGTGTGCACTCCGGCGTCGACGACGAGCACGACGTCTCCGCCCTTGCCGCCGTTGCCGCCGTCCGGTCCGCCCAGGGGCTTGAACTTCTCCCGGTGCACCGAGGCACAACCGTGCCCGCCGTCACCGGCGGCCACGTGGATGACCACACGGTCCACGAAGCGAGACACGGCAGAACTCCTTCCGCTGGAGCTGGAACTACGAATGGCCTGACAGAAACGGGCGAGGGGCGGGCCGGAGAACATCCGGACCCGCCCCTCGCCGGGGTGTCGTCGAAACCTCGATGGGCTGACGTGCGTCTCGAGCGGGCCTCAGGCCTCGACCGGGACGACGTTCACGACGCGACGGCCGCGCTTCTGACCGAACTGGACCGAGCCAGCGACGAGAGCGAACAGGGTGTCGTCACCCCCACGGCCGACGTTGAGGCCGGGGTGGAACTTGGTGCCCCGCTGACGGATCAGGATCTCGCCGGCGTTGACGACCTGACCGCCGAAGCGCTTGACGCCGAGCCGCTTCGCCCTGGAGTCACGGCCGTTACGGGTGCTGGATGCGCCCTTCTTGTGTGCCATGGCTGGTCAGATCCTCACTTCGTGATGCCGGTGACCTCGACGCGGGTCAGGGGCTGACGGTGACCCTGCCGCTTGTGGTAGCCGGTCTTGTTCTTGAACTTGTGGATGCGGATCTTGGGGCCCTTGGTGTGCTCGACGACCTTCCCGGTCACCTTGACCTTCCCGAGGGCTTCGGCGTCCGCAATGACGTCGCTGCCGTCGACGACGAGCAGCGCCGGGAAGGTGACATCAGTGCCCGGCTCGCCCTCGAGCTTCTCGACCTCGACGACGTCCCCGACAGCCACCTTGTACTGCTTGCCGCCGGTCTTGACGATCGCGTACATCGGTCCGAAGTCTCCTGCTGCTCGACATCGATCGGGGAGCCACACGCACGCTGCCCACGGGGGGACGACCGTCCGGATCGACAACACCCGGGCCGCTCGTTCGACCCGCACAGGCATGCGGCGCACGACAGAGCCCGCCGAACGGCGGGCCGGGTAACAGAGTACGCACCCCCGCAGAAGGGGGTCAAACCGGGGGTGCCTCTCCCGGCTCCGCCCGCCCCACGCTACCGGGTTCCGGTCGTCCCCGCCCGTCACCGGCCTCGGAGGGGCGTGGCCGGGGCACGGCGGACAGGACCGGCTCGTCCCACCCGGTGGCTCCCTGTCGCAGTTCCGCGCCCTGCCGCAGCAACCTGGTCGCCACGTCGTCGGCCGTCTCCTGCCGCCTGGGCGCCAGGTCCCCGCGCAGCTCGTCCACCAGCCTCGGCACGGCCCGCACCGCCCGGCCCAGGTGCTGCAGGCAGCGCCCGGTGCCCTCGTCGGCCCCCAGCGTCCGGTAGTGCCGCAACGCCTCCTGCCAGCGACGCATCGCCGTCGTGCGGGCCTCGCACGCCCAGTCCACCGCGCCGAGCACCTCGGTGGCGTGCGCCTGTCCCGGCCCGTACCGCAGCCGGTCGGCCAACGACTTGGCCCGGGTCAGATGCTCCATCGCGGACAACAGCTCACCCTGGTACAGCCGGGCCAGACCGAGGTTGACCCACACCCCGATCTCACCCACCCGGTCGGCGACCGGGAGCCGGCGCAGACACCGGCTCAACGCGATCTCGGCCTCCCGCAGCAGCTCCGCCCCCTGGTCCCCGTTGTTCCGGACCTGCTCGTGGAACTGGGCCAGACGCAGCACCGCCCACGCGTTCTGCCGACGCGCCTCCAACGCCCCGGTGCACCGACGATCCAGCGCCGACAGGTGTCGCTCCGCACTGACCAACTCCCCGCGCATCCGGTCCGCCACCGCCAGACGGATCCTGGCCAGTGCCTCCACCGTGTGCTCGCCGAGCACACCGGCCAGCTCCAACTGCCGACGCGCCACCGCGTGCAACAGATCGGGCAGCTGCGCTCGGACGTACCAGACCTCGAGGGCGTCGACGACCTGGCACAGGTCGGAGAACACCTGCTGCAGCAGATCAGACTGGTAGTGCTCGGTGACCAGGACCCGCAGCAGGGGCTCCTCCGCCCGGAACCACCGGGCAGCCTGCTGGCTGGTGGCCGGCACCACCAGCGCCACCGCACTGGCCGAGGCCCGGTCCGCGTAGTAGGCCATCAACCTGACCGTCGCCCGGTTGCTGGTCCTGGTGATCTCCTGCTCTCCCAGGCCGTGGGTCACCGCGGTCCGCACCTCCTGCGGCATGCGGAACTGGTGCGGGGCCACCTCCCGAACCAGGTGGTTGGCCACGAGCTCGTCCAGGGCCGCCCGCGACCGGGACCGCTGGATCGCCAGAACGGCCTGCTCGGGAAGGCCGGTCACCGCCAGTCCGGCGAGCGCCTTGAGCAACTCCCAGGCCGCCGCGCTCAGGCCGCCCTCCTGCTCGGGATTGCTCTTGATCCGCTCCACCGTGGCCTGCCAGACCCGGTACAGCACCTGCTCGCCGAGATGGTCGGCGGACCGCAACTGCTGGACCAGCTCCGCCGGGCCGTCCTGCCTGCCCTGTCTCCTCCGACCGGGGTCGGCCTGCCTGCCCTGGCCGTTCCAGACGGTCTCGTCCTGCTTGCTCTCGACGACGATCTGCCTGCGGACCAGCTCGTGGGCGGCCACCATGACCGCACGGGGTCGGCCCAGGCAGGCCTCGACGAGCTGGCGCAGCATCGTCTCGTCGAACCGTGTCCGGCGCTCCCCGAGCTCCCGGTGCAGCAGCTGGAGTCCCGCGTCCACCGCGAGCGGCTGGACCCACACCACGTGCTCCTCGCCGAACGCCTCGGCGACCTTGGCCTCCCCCGCCACGACAAGGGTGATCCCCCTCGCCCCGGACAGCGGCCCCACCAGCCACTTCACCTGCTCGGGGCTGGTCACCTCGTCCAGCAGCAGGACGCACCGTCGATCTTCCAGGTGGCTCCGCAAGCGGTACGCGGCCTCCTCCAGGCTCGCCGGGTCGTCCCGGGTCGGCTCGTCCAACCCGAACCCCGCGAACAGGCGGGACGCCACCTCCCGGACCGGGGCCGGGCCGCGGGAGGAACGGCTCCGTACGTCCAGGCGGTAGCGGGCCGGACGACCGGTGGCCGGGTCCACCCCGACGTCCAGCCGGCGCGCGACCTCGTGGGCCACCGCGGAGGTACCGATGTCCCGTGGCCCCGCCACGGCCACCATCTGCCCGGTCCTGGCCCGCTCCAGCGCCGCGTCGATCTCCCACTCCCTGCCGTACAGCTGGGCGTGGGGCGGCTCCCACACCAGCCAGGACCCGTCGGGGGGAAGCTCCGGGGTCTCGAGGGAGGTCCTGCGGCGCCCCCGCCACAGGGTGTAGCTGTACACCAGCACGACCAGTACGGCCCCGCCGATCATCAGGAAGGTGGCCACGGACACCACGGGGCCGAGCACGCTGTTCTCGAGGCTGTCCGAGAGGGAGTTCCCCAACAGCTCGACGCTCACCCCGCCGAGCAGGGTCAGCGCCGCGGTGCCGAAGACCGTCAGATGCCCGCGGACCGTGCCGCTCCTCGCGGTCAGGGGTCGACTCCACCAGGTGCGCCGCAGGGAGCGGACCGCCTCCTGTGGCTCCTCCGGCTCCGGTGACTCCGTGGTTCCGGTGTTCTCGGTCATGACCACCTCACCCGCCGTCCCGGGTCACCGCACCGCGCCGGTCCGTCCCACCGCCCCGGCTCCACCGGAGGGCCAACACCAGCACCGTCACCGCCACCACCATCGGCACCACGGTGAGCACCACCGCACCGGCGGCCACCGGGCCGGCGGAGGTGACGAAGTACCTGGCCTGCCCCCACAGCACCTGGGTCAGCGGGGTGACCCCCGGCCCGGAGACGAGGAACCCGATGACGAAGTCGTTCCACACCTGGACGAACTCCAGGACCGCCACCAGCAGCAGCGCCCACCAGCGCCGCCGACACACCCGGAGCACCGCCCGCCACCAGGGGATCTCGGCGAACAACACCCGCCCGGCCCACGCAGGGGGTGCCGTGGCGAACACGTTGCCCAGCAGCAGGATCGCGAACGGCAGCCCGACGGCGGCGTACACCAGGATCAGCGGCGCCCGCCGCCCCGCCAGCCCCGCGCCGTCCACCACCTCGCCGAGCGGCCCGGCGTAGACCTGGGCCGGCGCGACCGCGAGCAGCGTGAGCAGCACCACCAACACCCGGTGCGTACGGCGGGAGAGATTGCCCCAGGCCAGCAGGTAGGCCGCCGGTACCGCCAGCACGAGCACCAGCACGGTGGCCGAACCGGCCAGGACGGTGGTGGACCACAGGGCCGTGCCCAGACCGCTCTCCCCGGCCTGACGGAACGACTCCGCACCGATCCCGTCGCGGAACATCCGCCACCATCCGGTGCGTGCCGCGTCCTCCGGGGTACGCAGCGCCGTCATGACCAGGACCAGCAACGGGAAGAACCAGAGCAGGACGACCAGTACCCCCGCACCCCGGCGCGCCCAGCGGCGAAGCTCCCCGGCCAGGTCCGCACGCGCCACACCGAACCAGACCCGGAACGACCTGCGGACGAGCTCACCGCGACGATCGGGCACACGACGCCGAAGCGCCGTGAGGAACACCTGCAGGACGGGCAGCACCCCTCCGGCCCGTCGGGGCCGCCCCTGCTCGTCCTCGTCCGCGGAGGCGGACCGGGACCACGGGACGTCCAGCACGAGCCGGCCACGCCGTTGCCGCAAACCGCGGAGGCCGAGCAGTGCCACCAGCGCGGTCGCCAGGAACAGCAGGGCGGCCAGCGTGTCGGCCTCCCCCGGCGTGTCCCGGCTGCGCCACCAGTACACGGACGCGGTACCGACGTCGTCCTGCACCGAGCCGGGCACCCCCACCAGGAGCAGGTCGAACAGACGCAGGGCAGCCACCATGACGATCAGCAGTGCCGCCGCGGCGACCGGCCGCAGGTGCGGCCACCACACGGTCCGGACCTGCCGTATCCAGCTCACCCCTTCCGCCCGGGCCATGAGCACCAGCTCCGGTGGCACCGACTCCAGCCCGGCGCGGAACGCCACCACCAGGAACCCCAGCCAGGTCCAGCTGAAGGCCAGGACCAGCACCGGCCACACCCACCCGGGGCCCAACCATTCCGGCGGGGACCACGCGGGACCCACCAGCTCGGCGGGCAACTCCACTTCGTAGGGGGTGCCGGGGGAGCGGTCGCGCAGGTCGAAGACGAAGACGCCCCCGGAGTCGGTGGTGGCCCGGAGTGCGATCTCCCCCTGCTCCGGGCCGGAGGCGTGGCGGAGCAGCACCGGCACGTCACCCACCGGCCGGCCGTCGGCCCACACCCGTCCCACGATGTGTTCCGCCCGCGCCTCCAACGCGGACGGCTCCCCCCGGTCGGCCGGGTTGGCCGAGGTGGACTCCCCGGTCACCAGCCGCAGTTCGAGCGGTTGCCCACCGGGCAGCACCGGTGCGGCGGAGACGATCGCGCCCCGCTCCACGTCCCGGACGAGACGGAACTCCCCGTCCGGGCTCGGGCGGGCGTCCGACAACGGGGGTGACGGGACGAGCAGGTCGTGGGCCGCGGCCACGACGGCGGAGACGGTGCCCCGCTGCGGTGAGCTGTCGAACACCAGGCGGAACGCCACCCCCGCAACCAGGGGAGCCACCGCGACCGGCAGACACAGCACCGCCATGAGCAGCCAGGAGTTCACCCGCCAGCGTCGGGTGAGCACGGCGAGTCCCAACGCCGCCGCGACCAGCAGGGCCGCCACCACCACCCACAGCAGGCTGTTGCCGACCGCCCGGCACGCCGCCTCGTCGTCGAGCAGACGCCCCAGGCCTCCCGAACCACCGCCGATCCCCAGTCCCCGCAGCAGGGTGACGACCACGGGCACCGCCAGGACGACACCCACGAGCAGCAGCGCGGGCAGGCTCAGCAGGCGGACGGGCAACACCGACCGGGGCCGGCCGGTGACCAGGGGACCGGTGAAGTCCCGCCCCACCATCTCGAATCGTGGCGGGTCAGCGTGGCGGGTCATTCCACGCTCCCTTCGTCCTGGCCCGCAGGTCGGACATGCGGCGTGCGGCGGCCTCCGCCGCGGACCGCACCCGCCCCGGATAACCCCCGATCTCGGCGAGGAAGTCCTGCAGCACCGTCCACAACCCCTGGCCGTCACCACCACCCAAGGCGCCGAGCTCGTCGGACAGGTCGAAGTACAGCCCCTGTCCCTGCGACGAGGTGGCCTCCTGCCACTCCTGGACGAGGCGACGAGGTATCTCGGCGGGCCGGACCCCGGAAAGCCCACCCTGTTGCGGGGGGACGAAACCGCCGTATCGGATCCACTGCGCCGCGGCCCCGGGTCGGGCCAGCCAGGTGACGAGCCGCCGCCCCGCCTCGCTGCCCGGTTTCGGCAGCACGAGCACGTCCCCGCCGGTCACCAGCGGTGGCCGTCCGACGGTGATCGGGGGGAAGCGGAACACGTCGATCCGCTCACCGAACTCCCGGTCGGACGGCAGGTACCGTCTGATCACCGGGTAGGCGAAGTCGGGTGCGACCAGCATGGCGGCGCGGCCGTACACCAGATCGAGCACCGACTCCTCGAACTGGGTCAGCAGCGCCCGGGAGGCCCCACCGGCCAACGCGCCCGGCTCCGCCCACACCCGCCCGACGTCGATCAGCGCGCTCCTGGTGTTCGTGTCCTGCCACAGGTCGGTGCCCCGCGCCAGCTCACGGTAGGTGGCGGGAGACGTGCTGAGCAGTACGTTCTCGAAGAAGTCGGTGAGCACCCATCCGTCCGCCGCACCGAGTGCCAGCGGTGTGACGCCCCATCGGACGAGTTCGCGCACCACCGCCGCCCAGTCGTCGAAGGTGCCCCAGGTCCGGGGGTCGTTGGTCACCCACCCCCGCCCCGGCACGGACAGCGGAACCTGGGCGAGCAGGTCCCGGCGGTACCACACCACCGACTTGTGTGCGGCCTTGAACGGCACCCCGAGCACCGGTCCGTCGCCCCCGCCGTCCCGCAGCAGGGGCTTCCAACCGTCCGCGAACCGTCCCTCGGGCCACACCCGGGGATCGAGGGGCTGCAGAACGTCGTGGAACTGGCGCACGAGGCCGGGCCGGGGCAGCACCACCACGTCGGCGATCCCGTCGGGCCCGGCGCGCAGCACCGCACCGATGTCGTCGCCGAGCGGCACGACCCGGCCGACCAGTCCGGTGTCCCGCTCGAAGTCGGCCAGCACCGCGCGGAACCGGCTCAGTTCCCACCCGCTCCACGGCACGGCCACCCACACCTCGTCCCGGGTGGCGCAGCCGCCGAGCAGGGCCAGGCCGGACAACGCCGCCGCACCCCGGAACAACGTGCGCCGGGACACCCCCGTGGGGTCGGCCGTTCCGGCCGTCACGGGCCGCCTCCCCCGATCGCCAGTGCCGGCTCGTGGACGTCGTCGGGGTTGTCGACGATCGGATCCACCTCGCCCCGGGAGTCGGTGACGATCAGGGCGGCCGTCCCCTCGAGGCTGCGCGTCCAGCCACCCGTGACGTGCTCCCGCCACCGCGGGTGCGGCGCCCGCTCCTCGAGGACCACGACCCGCGGCAGACGCAGCAGGGCCCGGGCCAGCCCCACCTGAAGCCGACGGCCGGGACCGATCTGCTCGGGGTACTCGGGCAACAGGTCCCGGATGCCCATGTCGGTGGCGATGCTCTCCACCCACGGCGCCACCTGCCGATAGCTCAGTCCCTCACCGTGCACCCGGCCGTAGGCGATGTTCTCCGCCACCGTGAGATGCGGTAGCAGAGCTCCTCCCGCTGGGACCAACGCCACCCCTCGCCGATCACGGTGGCCCGCCCGGGGGCGGCCGGCCCTGCGGACCGGGGTTCCGTGCACCAGCACCTCACCGCTGTCTGGAGCCTCCAGCCCGATCAGCGTGCGAACGAACCGACGCGCGACGACCGGGTCGGGCAGCACCACGGCGGCCAGGCCGCCCGTGGCGACCCGCAGGCAGACCGGGGCGGCCAGCCCGGGCACCAGGAGGCGACGCAGCTCCAGTGCGGAGCGGTTTCCGGACACGGGGGCGTGCGAGCAGACTGCGCAGGAACTGGTGTGCTCCACGCCCACGCACCTCCGTTGTGCAATCGGGCGATCATTCACAGTACTCGTCCCGGCGCACGCCGTGTCCGTTTTCGTGATCTCCGCCGGTTTCGCGGTCTCCACCGGGCGTCGACGAGCCGACTCCTGCAGGAGGAACGGGAAAAGAAGAAACGGTGGGCCCGGAACCAGGGTCCTGGTTCCGGGCCCACCGTGGCGAGACGGGGTGGGTGTCAGCCCTCCTTGATCACGGTCATCGGCGGACCGGCGGGACGGGCGGCCGCGCGGCGGGCACGGCGCCGCACCCCGGTCGCCACCGTGACCAACGGCTGTCCCTGGGCCGGGACCTCCGGGGTCGGAGGCCGCGACTCGGCGGAACGCGCCCGCTCACCGACCGGCGGAGTGGTCGGGAGGGACTCGACCTGCGGCATGTGCGCCGCGGCGACCGGCTCGGGCTGCGCCTCCGGCTCCGGGACGGTGGACCCGGCAGCCTCGGCCCGGCCCGCCGGCTCGGACTCCTCGGACCGGGTGGCCTCCTGCCGGTCCACCTCGGTCACCGGCGCGGGCTCCGGTTCCGGCTGCGCCGCAGCCGCGGCGGTCCCGGCCTCCGCGGCACCGGTCTCCGGCTCGGGGGCGGGTTCCGACGTCGGCTTCGACTCGGCCACCAGCTCGGCCTCGGGTCGACCGTTCTCCTGCCGCGTGGTCTCGGCGGCCGGCTCCGCGGGCTGCCCGTTCCGTCCCCGACCCCGGTTACGACGGCCCGCGTCGGAGTTCTTGCCGCCGTTGGAGTGCACCGGCTCGGTGCTCACCAGCACACCCCGACCACGGCAGTGCTCGCAGGTGGTGCTGAACGCCTCCAGCAGACCGGTACCCACCCGCTTGCGGGTCATCTGCACCAGACCGAGCGAGGTGACCTCGGCGACCTGGTGCCGGGTGCGGTCCCGTCCCAGGCACTCGGTGAGCCGACGCAGCACCAGATCCCGGTTGGACTCCAGGACCATGTCGATGAAGTCCACGACGATGATCCCGCCGATGTCCCGCAGCCGGAGCTGACGGACGATCTCCTCGGCCGCCTCCAGGTTGTTGCGGGTGACCGTCTCCTCGAGGTTCCCCCCGGACCCGGTGAACTTCCCGGTGTTGACGTCGATGACGGTCATCGCCTCGGTGCGGTCGATCACCAGGTACCCGCCCGAGGGCAGCCACACCTTGCGGTCCAGCGCCTTGGTGATCTGCTCGTCGATGCGGTACGTGGTGAACACGTCCACCTTGTCGACGTGCTTGCGCAGCCGCGGCAGCAGGTCCGGCGCCACGTGGTTGACGTAGGCCTCGATGGTGTCCCAGGCCTGGTCTCCCTGCACGATCAGCGCCGAGAAGTCCTCGGTGAACAGGTCCCGGACCACCTTGATCAGCAGGTCCGGCTCCTCGTACAGCAGCTGCGGCGCAACCGCGTTCGGCGTCTCGGCCTTCTCCTTGATGACCTCCCACTGGGCCTGCAGCCGCCGCACGTCACGGGCCAGCTCCTCCTCGCTGATGCCCTCGGAGGCGGTGCGGATGATCACACCCGCGTTGTCCGGGACGATCCGCTTGAGGATCTCCTTGAGCCGGCGCCGCTCGGTGTCCGGCAGCTTGCGGCTGATGCCGGTCACCCCGCCACCGGGGACGTACACCAGGAAACGCCCGGGGAGGCTGATCTGCGTGGTCAGCCGGGCGCCCTTGTGCCCGACCGGGTCCTTGGTCACCTGCACCAGGACGCTGTCGCCGGTCTTGAGCGCCTGCTCGATCTTGCGAGCCTTGCCCTCCAGGCCGGCGGCGTCCCAGTCCACCTCGCCCGCGTACAGCACCGCGTTACGACCGCGCCCGATGTCGACGAACGCCGCCTCCATGCTGGGCAGCACGTTCTGCACCCGGCCCAGGTAGACGTTGCCCACCATCGAGCCGTTGCCCGAGGAGGTGACGAAGTGCTCGACCAGCACCCCGTCCTCGAGCACGGCGATCTGGGTGACGTCACCGCGCTGGCGGACGACCATCTTGCGTTCGACGGACTCCCGGCGCGCCAGGAACTCGGCCTCGGACAGCACCGGTGCACGCCGACGCCCCGCCTCGCGACCGTCCCGACGCCGCTGCCGCTTGGCCTCCAGCCGGGTCGACCCCTTGACCGAGCGGACCTCGTCCTCGACGTTCGTGGAGCCCTGGGTCTCCGCCTTGGCCTCGGGACGGCTCTCCCGCACGTGCACCACGGTGTTCGGCGGGTCGTCCTCGCGCAGCGCGGTCTCCTCGTCACCGGAGCCCTTGCGCCGCCGACGACGACGGCGCCGGCGGGTGCTGGAGGTGGTCGCCGTCTCCTGCTGCCCGGTGCCCTCGGTCCCCTCGTTCTCCTCGCCCTCCGCGGTGGCCTCGGTGGTCTCGGCCGCCTCGGTGGGAGTCCCGGACTGGGCCCCCTCGTCCGCCGTGGTGTTCTCCTCGACCGCGGCGGCAGGCTCGGCCTGCTCGGCTTGCTCGGGCTGCTCGGGCTGCTGCTCCTCCGTCTCCGCCGTCTGGCCGTTGCGGCCCCGACCCCGGCCCCGGCGGCCACGACGCCGACGACGACGGCCGCTGCTCTCGCTCTGCTCCGGCTCCTCCCCCGGCGTCTCCTCCGCCTCGGCCACGTCCTCGTCGGTCACGACGCCACCGGACCCGGCCGACGCCGCGGGCGCGGGCTCCGGAGGCTGCGGCGGAAGGAACACCGGGGTCGGCGGAGCGAAGACGGGCGCCAACGGCACCACCGGGGTCTTCTCCTGGTGCACCACGGGCTGGACGACCGGCTCGACCACCGGCGTGACCTGGGTTTCGTCCGGCTCCTCGGCCGGAGGCAGCAGGGCCTCGACGACCTGGGTCGCGATCTCACGCGAGACGCTGGACTGGGCGCTGCGCACCTCGTGGCCAAGATCGGCCAGGGTGCTCAGCACCTTCCGACTGTTCGTACCGATGAGCTTGGCCAGCGCGTGCACCCGCATCTTGGGTGGCAGTTCCGGGATCACTGCCCCGCTCACCGGTTCTCCTGCACCCTCCCCGGTGGAGGGTGCGACCAGACGCCCGCCGGTGTTCACGGCGGGCACGTCCCTGTTCGACATGCAGCTCCTCCGGCCCCCGGGCGCGTTCGGCGGTACCACCGTGGACGCGGCCGCACAGGGGCCTTCCTGTCCTGTCTCCGCCGCGGTTGGCGGCGGGAATCCTGCCGTGCCGCCTGGTCCCCGACCCGCTGCCGGCGCCGGGTGCTTAGGCGGCAAGTCCTGCGACGGCGCCCTGGCCTCCCGCTGTCCCCGGTGAGGGAACCTTCGCTACCGCGAGACCGCCGCCCGGTCGACGGCGAGCGGGTCGGCGAGACGCCCGTCGTCGTCGAGCCTTCCCTGGGCCATCCGGGTCGCCTTCGCGGGCACGGGCGGCACCAAGTCGGCGACGACGCGGAGCGCACTCAGCACGTCGTCGGGCCGCACCGCAGGTGTCGTCTGCCGTACGACCGTAACGAGTATCCCACACGGCTGCTCAGGTACGGGCCAATCGGCCGTATGGGCGGTCGTGGTGCCGGCGGCCCCGTCACCAGGCGCAACGGCCGAGGAAACGGCTCCTTCCGGGGTCGTCCCGACCTCCGCCCGAACCACGGCCGCCCGGGCGTCCACGGTGCGCCGGCCGTCCTTGGTGAGCCGCTCCACCTCGACCTTGTCCGCGGCCAGCAGGGCACGCACCGCACCGGCCAGTTCCTCCGGGTCGACCCCGGGCAGTTCGATACGCCACAGGCTGGCGTCGATGCGCTCGGCGAGGCTCCCGGGACCCGCCTCCACCACTTCCAGCACGTCCAGGCCCGGCGGGAGGGCGGCGTCCAGCTCGCGACGCAGCACCTCCGGGTCCACTCGCTCGACGACCTGGATCTCCACGTACTCGGCCTCGCTGGCCACGCCCGTCGGCGCCGCGCTCACCCAGGACACTTTCGGGTGGGGGCTGAATCCCTGTGAGTAGGCCATCGGTACCCCGGCGCGTCGCAACGCTCGTTCGAACGCCCGGGCCACGTCGCGGTGGGAGGTGAACCGCAACCGTCCGCGCTTGGCATAGCGCAACCGCAGCTTCTGCACCGGCGCGGCGGACGGGTTGGGCTGGTGCTGACGACTCAGTGCTGCCCCCTGCTACTCCATGAGGCGGTTCGATGTGTCCTCCAGCAAGGTACCTCGACTCCTTCTTCGGCCCACCACCTTGTCTGGTTTCCCTCATCCTGGTTACCGTCCGCCACGTCGTCGCGCGGTGGGCGCCCCGACACGCTCCCGTGCCGACGGCGCCCACCCCGACGATGGAGGTCCCCCGTGCCTCTACCCCGCCGCACCCGGGCGGCGTTGTACGGCTGCACCTGTGCCGCGCTGCTCGTCACGGCGTACCTGGTCGCCCCGACGGCCAGCGCCCAGCCGGAGACCCCCGATCCGGCCGAGCAGTGCGCCGACAACGGCCCGCACCTGCGTTACGTCGTGTTGTTCGCGCCGGGAACCGAGCCGGCCGAGGCGGACGCCGAGATCACCGCCGGCTGTGGCGCCACGACGGCCTACTACCCCCAGATCGGAGTGGCGATCGCCACCTCCGCTGACCCCGGCTTCGGTGACCGCTTCGGACCGTCACGTGCCGTCAGCGCACAACGGGAGACCCTGGCCCGCCGCGGACTCGCCTCCCCGGACCTCACCGCACCGAACCTGACCCTGGTCGGTGACGCGGGCCGGACGGATCTCGCCGCCGAGCAGTGGGACATGACCATGATCGGCGCCGATCGGGCCCGGCTGACCAACCCGGGCGATCACCGGGTCGTGGTCGGCGTGCTCGACTCGGGCATCGACGCCGACCATCCCGAGCTGGCCGAGGCGGTCGACCCGTCCCTGTCAGCCGGCTGCCTGACCGGAGCCCCCGATCCGACACCGAGTGCGTGGGCACCCACGGTCTCCCCGCACGGCACCCACGTCGCGGGGACCATCGCGGCCGCCGACGACGGCGTCGGGATCACCGGAGTGGCACCGGGCGTGCGGTTGGCCGCCATCAAGGTGGTGGACGACGACGGCCACATCTACCCCGAGTACGTCGTCTGCGGGTTCATGTGGGCGGCCGAGCACGGCATCCGGGTCACCAACAACAGTTACGTCGTCGATCCGTGGTCGTTGACCTGTCGCGACCGGCCCCGGGAGCAGGTGGCGCACGAGGCAGTGCGCCGTGCGGTGACGCACGCCACGAGCCGGGGGGTGCTCACGGTGGCAGCCACCGGCAACGACGGCCTCGACCTGGCCCGGTTCCGCGGCAGGACCGTGGACGGGGGTGAGGAGATCCGCTGGGTGGACAACCACTGCGACGCCCTGCCGGCCGAGCTGCCCGGTGTGGTGGGGGTGGCGGCGGTGGGCCCGGACCGGGTCAAGACGAGCTACAGCTCCTACGGCCTGGGCGTGGTGGACGTCGTGGCCCCCGGCGGGGACTCCGACAGCGCCGGCGGGAAGAACTGCGTGCTGTCCACCGTGCCCGGCGGCTACGACCACCTCTGCGGCACGTCGATGGCCACACCGCACGTCTCCGGGGTCGCCGCGCTGTTGGCGTCCACTCACCCGGACGCCACGCCCGACCAGCTCACCCGGTTGCTCGGTGAGCAGGCCACACCGCTGCCCTGCCCGGAGGACTACGACCGCAACGCCGACGGTGTCCAGGACGCGGTGTGCCACGGTTCACCGGAGTTCAACGGCTTCCACGGGCACGGCATGGTGAACGCGCTGGCGGCGGTGTCCGGCGGCACGTCGACCCCGGTCGACACCACGGCAACCCCGACCGGTACGACCACGTCCTCCGAGGAGGTCACCCCGCGGTGACCAGCGACGAACACGCACCGGCGACGTCGAGCCGGCCCCGGAGCACCGTCCCCGCCACTGTGGCCTGTGTCGGCGGCGGCCGGGACGGGGCCGGAGCACGTGCCGTCCCGGGCTCAGGCGGGATCCGGGGTGCTCTCCTTGAGCCGGTGGAGCAACGGGCCGAGCTGCGGGTCGACCGAGAGCCGGGTGAACTCCTCACGCAGCGTGTTCTCGAACACCGGAGCGGCGTCGCGCAGGGCTTCCTGCCCCTGCTTGGTGATACCGGTGTAGACCCCGCGCCGGTCGCGCTCGCACAGCCGTCGCTCGGCCAACCCGTCCCGCTCCAGGCGGGCGACGAGTCGGCTCACCGAGCTCTGGTTGAGATGCGTCACGTCGGTGAGCTCCTGCATCCGCAGCTCACCCTCGGGTGCGTTCGCCAGAGCGACGAGCGCGAAGAACTCGGAGAGGCCGAAGGAACAACGACGGTGCAACGCCTTCTCCACGGTCGTGGTGATCCGCGCGTGCAACGCGTCCAGACGGGACCACAGCTCGACCTCGGGAGACAGGTTGCCTACCGCGGAGCCAGCCTCGGAGTGGATGGGTGCCGACATTCCCCTACCCCCTTCGCGGAATACCCTCCCCGGTGGGCGCTCCGCGGACCCCGCGTCACCTGAGCGCGGAGCCGGCTCACCCTCGCTTTAGTTCGACGTTACACGAAATGTCCATACATTTGGTAGTGCTTCAACCATCGCCGGTCCGCCCGGATGCGCTAGGGGGCTCCGACGGCGCGCCGAAGCCCCCTTGCTCCAGAAGGATCGGCCGATCGAGCAGCCGTCGACGGAACAGCTGACCTCCACCGCCGGCGTGACCTGGAACAACTTGCCGTACCCCGTGACGGGGGCGTCACACCCGGCAAGCCACAGGGACTCCCACACCAACACCTGGTTGGCGGTGAGCACCGGGATGCCCAGGTCCTCCTCCAGCACCTCAATGACGCCCACCGCGCGCAGGCCGTTGCCCCCGATGAACACGCCCTCGGCATCACCGGCGACCGAACGCACCCAGTCGTACAGACCCTCCGGCGTGATCGCGGTCTGGCTGCTGGGCAGCCCGCACGGGCTGTGATGCACCACCTCGAAACCCTGGGCGGTGAAGAACTCCGCCCCCTGGGCGTCGAGCTTGTCGTCGAACCACGGTGGGTTGACCAGGGCCAACCGGTTCACACCGAGCGCCCGCAGACCACGCGTGGCGGCCAGGCAGGTGGACACCAGGGGGATGCCCCGGCTGCGCTTCGCCAGCCGCTCCAGCAGCGCGTGCTCCCCCTCCGGACCGTGTTTGTAGGCCGAGCTGGTGAAGCCGGTGGCGATCACGTCCAGCGGAGAGGCGGCTAACAACTCGACCGCGTCGTCCACGTGCGGCGGTTCGACGAAGGAGCGGACCGGCGTGTGCGGGATCTTCGGGTCCATCTCCCCACCGGGGCGCATGGCCGCGAAGTGCAACCGGGTGGCGTGCAACGTGACACCGGGTGGAAGCATCACCTGCATCTCCGCCTCCGGACCGACATCGGCGTGCGGAACCACCACACCGACACGGAACCGCGCGTCCCACCCGTCGGGACGCCAACGACGCTCACTGGACCTGGACACGGCAACCTCCACAACCTCGGATGTGTTCGCTCGGATGTGTTCGGACGGAGCAGTCGGGCCCCCGCAACCGAGGGCCCGGCGCCCCGGACGACGACGGAACCGGGTCCCTCACCCCCTTCCCCGCTCCGGTGAACCACGACCCGTCGTGGCCTCCCGGGAGGTCTCCTCCCGGTTCGAGGTGACTGCGGGGGACAGCGCCCGCCCGAAGAGCTGACCGAACCCGGACACCGGGTCGCTCAGGCCGGTGGTGCGCAGGAAGTACCACAGGCACGCCTGGTTGCACGTGATCACCGGAACCCCCAGGTCCTCCTCCAGGGGCTCGATGGCCTCGGCCGAGCGGAACCCACTCCCGGGGATCAGCACCCCGTCGGCGCCGGCGGGGAAGAGCTCCCGCGCCTGGCGGTACACCTCCTCGACCCGCACCGTCCACCGGCCACCCCGGTCGAAGATCCGGTGCCGGGGCACCTCGCTCCACTCGGTGCCGAGGTCGAACTGGCGCAACGCGGCGATCTGGAAGCCCACCTCGGACAGGTAACGTGTCGTGGCCCGGAACGTCGGTTCGGTGAACCACGGCGGCAGCATCACCAGCGGCCGGGAAACCCCGCTGGCCCGGAGGGCCGCGGAGATGGCCTGCCCCGCGGTGAACACGGGTGTGTCGTGGGCCAGTCCCCGTGCCTCCGCCGTGAACTTCTCGTCGAACTCGCGTCCACCGAAGAAACTGCTGGAGGCGAAGCACAGACACACCGCGTCCAGGCCGATCTGCCCCAGCTGGTCGAGACCGTGGGCCACGTCCGGTTCGTCGAGCATCGCCCGCCAGTGGCTCCCGGTGTACTCGGCACCCGTACGGGTGGGGCTGTCGAACCGCGCGGTGTGCACGGTCACCCCACGCGGAGCCATGGCCCAGATCTCGGCCTCGGGAACCGGGTCGTTGTGGATGACCAGGATGCCCAGTCGGCCCAGCCACTCCGCACCCTGCACCCGCATCCGTCACCTCCTCGCCTGAGTTGCGGACAACTGCCTTTCGACCACGCCGGTCGTCCCGCTCACGCCCGCGCCGAGCTGGCCTCCGGCACCGGGGAGGCGGCGCGGGCCCGGGAGCGTGCCAGGCCGAACCAGGCGAGCAGGACACCCGCTGCCGCGGCCGCCGCGGTGGTGATGAACGCCCAGAAGAACCGCTGGTCGTCGGGGTTGGGGCCGAGCACCAGGACCAGCACGGCCACCCCCAGGGCGCCGCTGATGTACTGGGCCGTGGTCATCAGGGCCGAGCCCACGCCCTGGTTGTGGTCGTCGATGTCGGCGGTGCCGGCGATGAACATCGAGGTGAAGGTCATCCCGTGGCCGAGACCGCTGATCAGCAGGCCGGGCAGCAGGTGGACCAGGTAACCGTCCCCGTGGATCTGCAGCGCGAGCAGGAGCAGCCCCAGCGCGTCGATGGCGAAGGCCAGCGTCAGGGTCTTGCGCACCCCCAGGGGACCGGCCAGCCGACCGGCGACGGTGTTGCCCGCGGTGATCGCCAGGGCGAGGGGCAGGAAGGCCAAGCCGGCCTGGAGCGGGCTGTACCCCCGGTCCTGCTGCAGCAGGAGGGTCACCACGAAGAACTCGTTGCCCACGCTGGCCATGTAGAGCGCCGCTGCACCGCAGCCGACCACCAGCGACCTGGTGCGCCGCAGCACCGGGTCGACGAGGGGCTGCACACTGCGCCGCTCCCACAGCACGAACCAGACCAGCAGCACCACACCGGTCCCGAACCCCGCCAGCGTGGTGACCGCGGTCCACCCGGCCTCCGCGGCCCAGGTCAGCGCCAGGGCCAGCCCCAGCACGGCACCGGTGCACAGCACGGCGCTGGGCACGTTCAGCGGTGTGCGGCGCGTACCTCCCCGGGGCGCGGCCAGCAGTCGCGGTGCCGCCGCGGCGCAGATGATCGTCAGCGGGAGGTTGATGAAGAAGACCCAACGCCACGAGGCCGTGGTGAGCAGGCCACCGATGATGACACCGGCGGCCAGCCCGGAGGCGCCGACGGTGCCCCACACCGCCAGGGCACGGTTGCGCTCGGGACCGGCACGGAAGGAGGTGTTGATCAGGGCCAGTGTGGCGGGCTGGAGCACGGCGGCCGCCACACCCTGCGCCGCGCGGGCGATCAGCAGGGGCGCCGCCTGCGTGGCGAGGCCGCCGACCAGCGACGCCACGCCGAACAGCACCAGCGAGGAGATGAACAGGGCACGGGCCCCCAGCCGGTCGCACGCCCGTCCACCGACGACGAGGAAACCCGCGAAGAACACCGCGTAGGCGCTGACGACCCACTGCAGGGTGCTCTCGTCGAGCCCCAGATCGGCACCGACACTGGGCAGTGCCACGTAGACGATGGAGTAGTCCAGGGCGATGAGGAACTGGGCGATGGCGAGGATGGCCAGGCCACCGCCCTTACCCCGCCCCGCGGTCTCGCTTCCGTTGACCGTCATGGCCGATCACAACCTCCGCCGTGAGCCTGGGTGGGTCGGATGAGAAGCAGGGGTGACACGTCGGGGAACAACGTGATCACCCGGCGGCACTCGGTACCGAGGTGGTGGCCGGGGCGGGCGCCGCAAGTCCCAACGCCTCCCGCAGCTCCGCCACCGTGGCCGCGACCGTCCGTGCCCCCGCGGCCCGCAGCTGCTCCGGCTCCGCCACGCCGTACCCCACGCCGACCGCGTCCATCCGGGCCGCCACGGCCATACGGACGTCGTCGACCGCGTCCCCGACGACCACGCATTCCTCGGGGGCCACGGACAGGCGGTCCGCGGCCAGCAGCGCCAGGTCCGGATGCGGTTTGCCCCGCTCGGCCATGCCGTGGCAGACCACCGCGTCGAAGTGCTCGGTCAGTCCGGCCGCCGTCAGCAGCTCCTCCGCGCTGGCACGGATCTTGCTGGTCACCACGGCCAGGGCGCGGCCGTCGGCCCGCAGGTCGGCCAGCAGCGCGGTCACCCCGGGGAAGACCAGGTCACGCGCGGTGGGCACCACCTGTTCGCGGAACAGCACCCGGAAGCGCTCCGCCGCGTGCAGCACGTCACGGTGGTCCTCCGGCTGCCCGAGGAGGGTGGCGAAGACACCGACCAGCGGTCGCCCGATCGTCGCACGCACCCGGTCCTCGGGAGCGGGCGGCGCCCCCAGCTCCGCCAGCACCTCGTGTATGGCCCGGGCGATCCCGCTCGGGGTGTCCAGCAGGGTGCCGTCCAGGTCGAACAGGGTGGCCGCACTCATCGCGTCCCACCCCGCCGGGCCAGCTCGTCGGCGAGCACGACCGCCAGCTCACCGGCCAGGCCGGTGGTGGAGATGAGCACCGAGCGGTTGGCGGCCGCGGTGCGTCCCTTGGTCGCGGCCGACACCGCCTTGAGGATGTAAGGGGGTGAGGTCGGGACCGCGTACACCTGCCCGCTCGGCCTCGACAAGCTTGTCCTGGATGAGGCTCCGGATCTCCTCCGCCGGGATCGCGTCGGCCTCGTTGATCGGGTGGGTGACCACGAAGGCGTTGGCGTTGCCAGCCTCCCAGTGCGCCCGGATGGCCGCACTGATCTCCCGCAGGTCGTCGAGGCGACGCGGGTTGCGCTGGCCGCTGGAGACGCTGTAGTAGGCGGGGAAGTCGTCGCAGCGGTAACCGACGACGGGCACCCCGAGGGTCTCCAGGTACTCCAGCGTCAGCGCCGGGTCGAGGACCGACTTGGCACCGGCGCAGACGACGGCGATCGGCGTCCGCCCGAACTCGAAGAGGTCGGCAGAGATGTCGAAGGTCTGCTGTGCCCCGTAGTGCACTCCTCCGATCCCCGCGGTGGAGAAGACGCGGATACCCAGGCTCCTGGCGACCACCAGCGTCGCCGACACCGTGGGGGCACCCAGTCCGCCGCCGGCGAGTACAGGACCGAGGTCACGGGTACTGACCTTGGGGACATCCGGGTCCGCGGCGAGCCGCTCGACCTCTTCCTCACTCATGCCCACCACCAGGCGGCCGTCCAGGATGCCCACCCTGGCAGGGATCGCTCCTGCGGCACGGACCGCCTTCTCCACGTCGAGGGCGACTCGTCGGTTGTCCGGATAGGGAAACCCGTGCGGGATGCCCGAGGACTCCAGTGCGACGACCGGGCCTCCGGCGCGTAACGCCTCGGCAACCTCGTCGCTCACCGTGATCGGGCCGAGCTTGGTGTCATCCGTGACTGTCACAGGAATCCCCAGTTCTTCGGCGTGTGGATTCGTTCAGGTCACCGGCGTGTCGTGGATGTGCTCGTGCGTCGTGAACGGGTTCGAACGGGAGACGGTGGACTCCGCCGTACCGAGGGCGGCGGGTCGGGATCAGCGCCGACCGTGCATGCGGCGCCACTCCTCGAAGGGCTCCAGCGCGCCCTCGACGGGGAAGGCCCGGACCTCGATCGGCCACTGGGCGGGCTGGGTGGCGAACAGGTCGTAGGAACTGACGTAGTCGAAACCAGCCTCAGCCGCCTGGTACCGGTCGACGGCGTAGAGGATCCGGCTGACGTTGGACCACAGGGCCGCCGTGTAGCACAGGGCGCAGGGCTCGCCGGAGGCGAACATGATGCATCCGGCCAGCCACAGGTGGCTGCGGCGCGAGCAGGCGTCGCGCATGGCGACGACCTCGGCGTGGGCCAGGGAGTCACGTTCGGCGATGACCCGGTTGACCCCGGTACCCACCACACCGCGCAGCGGGTCGACGATCACCGCGGAGAACGGCACCCCTCCCTGGCGAACGTTCTCCAGGGACAGCTGGACCGCCTGCCGCATGTAGGCGGCCAGCATCTCGTCCTCCGAGGTGTCGATGTGCGTGTCGCGGGGCGATGCACCTGGCTGGATCGACGACATGAATTCCGCTTCCTCTCAACTGACAGGCGGTCGCACCAGGTCCGGCTCGGCCTCGGGGACTGCCGGGATGGGAACCGCCGACGAACGGCCCGCGGGTGCACGACACCGGCGGGCCGGGCCGTTTCCGCTTTCCTCCCGACCGGTCCTGCGGCGGGAGTGAGAAGTCCGATCAGCTGGAACGAGAGGTGAGCTTCAGGCCGATGACGCCGAGGATGATGGCCGCGAAGCACAGCACCTTCAGCGGCGTGATCGACTCGTTGAAGAGAAGCGTGCCGAACACGACCGTGCCCACCGAGCCGATGCCGGTCCAGACGGTGTAGCCCACGCCGACGTCCAGGGTGCGCAGCGCCAGGCTCAGGAAGAAGATGCCGCCGGCCGCCGCCAGGATGGTGATGATGGAGGGCACGAGCTTGGTGAAGCCCTCGGTGGCGTTGGTGGCCAGCGCGAACACGACTTCGAAGACCGCGGCGATGAGCAGGTAGGTCCAGGCGCGCACGTGCTGCGCGTTGGACTCACGGGTCGCCTCGACCGAGGCAGCACCAGCACTGCTCTCCAAGGTGGCCTGGGTGTTCATCGGGTTGTCCTTCCACGTACCACCGCGCGTGCGGGCGCGGCTGTGATGGGTTCCGGGATCGTGGGTTCGGGGGCGATCAGGCGGAGGTCAGGCGCAGACCGATGACGCCGAGGATGATCGCGGCGAAGCAGAGCAACCGCTTGGCGGTGATCTTCTCCTTGAACAGCACCGAGCCGAGCAGGACCGTGCCCACCGAGCCGACGCCGGTCCAGATGGTGTAGCCGACGCCCACGTCGATCGAGCGCAGCGCCAGGCTCAGGGTGTAGATACCGCCGGCCGCCGCGCAGAGGGTGAACACCGACGGCCACAGTCGGGTGAAGCCCTTGGTGGCGTTGGTGCCCAGTGCGAAGGCGATCTCGAAGACGGTGGCGATCGAAGACGGTGGCGATGCCCAGGTAGACCCATGCCATGAGTGGTGTCGCTTTCTCGTGAGTTCCAGGAACGGGCCGAGCCGCCGACGACTCGGCCCGGTGCCACGGGGTCGGACGTGGGCCCGCCGGTGCGGGACCCACGGGGGTGCGAAGGCACGTCACGCCCACGGACGGTGGGGCGGGAGGGGTGAGACCGGTGTGGCGGCACCGAACGGCGAGGTGCGGGATCAGCGGGTGGGCGCGTCGACCTGCTCACCCGGAGCCTGCTCGGCGGTCTGCTGACGCACCAGGGCGAGCAGCTGCTCCCGGTCGGGCACACCGGTGATACGACCGTCGCCGACGAGGATGGTCGGCACCGCGCTGACGCGATCGGCGTGGGCCTGGGCCAGCGCCGCCTGGTGGACGTCACGGTACCGGCGACTCTCCAGGGCCTCCCGGTACTCCTCGGCGTCGAGCCCGAGCTCCGCGGCGATCTCGGTCAGGACGTCCACCCGGCCGATGTCGCGCTCCTCCTGGAAGAAGGCGCGCAGGACACGGGCGTTGTACTCGCGGGCCAGCCCGTGCTCCTTGGCGTACTGGAAGCCCTCGAACGCGGTGTGCGTGTAGGGCTGCGGGGAGATGCGGGGGAGCACGACCGGCACGTTCATCCGCCGCGCCATGGGGTAGACCGAGGCTCGCCAGACCCGCGGCAGGTAGTCGTCCTCGGGCCGGAGGGTCGGGGTGGGGTGGGGGCGCAGCTCGAACGGACGCCACTCCACCTCGGCCCCGGTCTGCTCGGCGACCTCGTCAATCACTCCCTCGGCGAGCAGGCAGTAGGGGCAGACGTAATCGGAGTAGACGATGATCTTGGGGACCTGACTACTCATCGATTCTCCCTGGTGGGGTCGAACCACCGGCTCGGGACGGTCTACGACGGGACTTCCCCGTCCACACAATCAATTGTATGCACATGAATGTTCTTGGTCAATACTTTCCGCCGCCACGGTGGCACAGCGTGGAACCGTGCTCAGTGTCCCGGCGCCTGCTCCACCAGCGAGCCGGCCGGCACCGTCGTGCCCTCGCGGAACATGCCCGGATGCAGGCTGCGCATCTTGCCGATCAGCAGGTCGTAGTCGACGTCGTCGTACTCGCCGTGCCAGCGCAGGAACTCCATGTGCCGTCGCCCGGACTCGTCGAACGGGTGGTAGAGGCTGTCCGAAGTCCCGTCGAACTCCAGCGGGCGCATGCGGTAGAGCCGGCACAGCATCCGGTTGAACACCGGAGTCACCTTCAACCAGCGACCGCCCAGGTGGATCGTGGTGAACCAGTGCAGGAACACCTCACCGCCCACCAGTTCCTTCAACCGCGGCGAGGCCAGGTGGTTGCGCACCTCGGCCAGGACCAGCCGGCTGGGGATGCCCACGGAACGGACCGCCGCGGCGTAGAGGATCGACTTGTGGGCACAGAAGCCCATGTTCCGTCGGACGACCGAGCTGGCCCGCAGGCCCTCCCGGGACAGATCGGCACCGAAGACCTCATAGAAGACCCCGTCCCGAACCGCGTAGTACAACTGCACCGCCTTCTCGCGGGCCGGCGCCTCCGGGTCGGGTACGGCACGGGCGACGAACTCGCGCACCTCCGGCGAGTCGTAGTCGAGGAACTCCGTCGCGTCCAGCAGACGACTCAGGTCGGCGACTCCGCTCATCGCATGCTCTGCCTTCCGTTTCTGTACGTACCTGGATGCGGCTCGCCCCGACACGGGGTACGAGCAGGGCCGAAGAGGGTGAACAGGCAAACGGAGCCCCGACTACAGACCGAGCATCGCTGCGATGCGTGCCCGCTGGATCTCCGTGGTGCCGCTGTAGATCGTGCCGCCCACCGCGTTGCGCAGGTCCTTCTCCAGGCCGTACTCGGCCAGGTAGCCGTAGCCACCGAAGATCTGCACCGCGGAGAGCGCACTGGCCAGGTTCTGCTCGCTGGCCACCAGCTTGCTGATCGCGATGTCGACGGTGGTGTCCTTGTTCGCCATCACCTTCTGCGCCGTGCCGTAGAGCCAGGTGCGCGCGGTCTCCGTCCCGATCTTCATGTCGACCAGGCGGTTGGCGATGGACTGGAACGAGCCGATCGGCTTGCCGAACTGGGTGCGGGTACGCGCGTACTCCAGACACCGCTCCAGGCGGTGCTGCATCTCCCCCACGTTGATAATGAAGGAGTAGAGGATCTCCCGCTTCATCACGTAGTCCAGCACCAGGAAGCCGGAGCCGACGCGCCCCAGGACGTTGCGTGCCGGGACACGGCAGTTGTCGAAGAACAACTCGCTGAGCGGCGAGGTCCGCAGCCCCAGCTTCGCCTCGGACTTGCCCACCGTCAGTCCCGGGGTGTCCCGCTCGACCAGGAACGCGGTGATCGCGCCGGGGCCGCCCCGGGTGCCGGTACGGGCGTAGACCACGATCAGGTCGGCGATCGGTGCGTTGCTGATGAACGTCTTGCTGCCGTTGAGCACGAAGTGGTCGCCGTCGGCGACGGCGGTGGTGCTCATGTTCAACGCCTCCGAGCCGCCCGACGGCTCGGTGATCGCGTGTGCACCGATCAGCGTGCCGGCGCACACCCCGGGCAGGTACCGCTCCTTGAGTTCACGGGAGCCGAACCGGTTGAGCGGGGTACCCGTGCTCGCCAGGTGGGTGGACACCGAGAAACTCAGTCCACCGTCCCGGCAGGCGTACCCCAGACCCTCCAGGACGTACAGGGTGGTCAACAGGTCCTGCCCCAGGCCGCCCCACTCGGGAGCGAAGGGCAACCCCAACAACCCGGTCTGGGCGATCTGGTCCCACTTGTGCCGGGGAAAGGTACCGGCCTGGTCGTCCTCGATGTGGTCCTTGCTGAGCACATCGGCCATGCCTTCGATCAGCTCGCGCAGCGCACGCTGATCGTCGTTCCACTGGATCACGTTCCACCTCGTCAGTGGTGCGGGAGAGCTCCCGACGCCGGCCGCCCGACCCGGCGGCCCGAACAGGGGTGCCCACCGGGGCGCGGGACGGGCCCGCACCCCGGTACGGTGGCTGTGGCACTCAGTAACGCGAGTAGCCGTCCTCGGACAGGCTGTGCTTCTCGTCGCCCCGCAGCGGGGGGTTGAACACGCTGATCAGGTGCAGGTCCTCGCTCGGGGCCGCGACCAGGGTGTGGGCGTCGTGCTTGTTGAGCGCGTAGATGACCCCGGGCTCCAGGACATGGGTCTCGCCGTCGGCGGTGACCACCTCACCCTTGCCGGAGATGCAGTAGCAGGCCTCCAGGTGCCGGGTGTACTGCAGCCGCGAGGACGTCCCGGCCCGCACCACGGTGTGGCACACGGTGAACCCCATCTCGTCCGCCACGGTGAGCAACCGATAGCTCTGGCCGTTCCCCACTCCACGGGCTCTATCTGCATCCTGCTACGGACGATCATCCTTCCTCTCCCTTCTCGTGCTTTCCGTCCTCTTGTCCCGGCGTCGTGTTCCCACGGTGTCGCGGGGTGCTCAGGTGGTGACCTTCCTCGCGGAATCGACGAAGGCACAGATCTCGTCGATCGAACGGAAGTTCGCCGGCTCCAGGTCCATCTCCTCGACCGGGATGGAGAAACGCTCGCCCAGCCACGAGATCAGACGCAGCAGACCGAGGCTGTCGATGACCCCGTTCTCGAGCAGGTCGTAGTCGTTCTCCAGTTCGTCGAAGGAGACATCGGGAGCGAAGTTCTCGATGACGTATCTCTTCACGTCGTGCGTGACCGACATCAGCGTCCTTTCACCAGTGCCGCCTTCACGGCATTTCGGTCGACCTTTCCCGTGCTGGTCTTGGGCAGCGGTTGATCGGTGATCTCCACGGTGCTGGGAATCGCCGACTTCGGCAGATGGGCCGAGCAGTAGCGGCGCAGGTGCAGGCTGTTCAGCCCGCTGTTGGGACTCCGCCGGACCTTGGCGTGCAGCAGGTTCCCGAACACCTCGTCGGGCATCGCCACGACCGCGACCTCGAGCACCTGCGGATGCAGTTGGAGTACGTGCTCGACCTCCTGGAGGTTCGTGCGAACCCCACGGACCTCCACGTGGTAGTCGTTGCGCCCCTCGAGCACGTACACCCCGTCCGCGGTGCGTCGCACCACGTCACCGGTCCGGTAGTACGTGCTGCCGTCCGGGCCCGGGACGAACCGCCCGACGTCCAACCGGGCGTCCAGGTACCCGGCCGCCTGGAAGGGGGTGCGCACCACCAGCTCGCCGGTTCCCGCCCCCTCGACCGGCCTGCCCTCCTCGTCCAGGAGCAGCGCCTCCACCCCGGCGATGGGCCGCCCGATCGGAAGCCGCTCCCCCGGGGCGAGCTCGAACGAGTCCACCTCGTGGAGGAAGCTGTCGTTGGTCTCGGTGCAGCCGTAGACGTTGTAGACCCGCGCCTTGGGGAACAGGGCCGGCAGCTCGGCCAGGAGCCGAGGCGAGGTCGCGTCGCCGGTGAGGATCACGTGCCGAGCCGGGAAGGAACAGCCGAAGGGCACCGCGTCGCGCAGCAGCCGGTAGAACACCGGCACCGCCTGCACCACGTCGACCCTGCCCGCCTCCAGCACCTCGGCGAGGTGATGCCCGTCCGCCGCCCGCTCGGGGTCGACCAGGGCCACGCAACCACCCGCATACAGCGTGGCCCACACGTCCAGCAGGCTCAGGTCGAAGTTCAGCGGCGCGAAGCTGAGCACGGTCGTCCCCGCACCGATGTCGAACCGGTCGCAGGCCCAGGCCAGGAACCGCTGCACCCCGTCCGGATCCAGGGGAACGATCTTGGGGACACCGGTCGAGCCGGACGTGGTCAACATCAGGAGGGTGTCCGACCGAGCGGTGTGCGGCGTGACGTCCTTCCTCGGCTCCACCGTGCGAACCGACACCGATCCCGGTTCGCCCTCCGGAACCAGGACGTGACGACAACCCGCGGTCGCCAGAAGTTGCTCCAGCACCGAGGTACCAAGCTCGGGTGAGGGCAGCAACACGGACCGTCCGGCGAGCCAACAGCCGATCACCAGCGCCAGGGTCTCGGGAGACTTCTTGGCCAGAACACACACCGGTGCGGCCCGGTCGCCGCCCAGGCGTTCGATCTCGGCCGCGGCCCGGCGAGCTCGCCGCGCGATCTCTCGGTAGGTGAAATCGCTTCCGTTCCAGTACAGAGCCGCTTGTTCGCCGGACGATTCTGCGTGCTGCAGGAAGTTTTCCAGGAATAATCGCGACGGCACACTTACCTCCAGAACGAGAATCACTCGGACACAAGGAATCCCACCGGCGGATCCCATGCAGGCAGGAACAGCCGAAGAACCGATGCAACGACTGTCGCGAAAACCTCTGCTTTCCCCGGTCGGCAAAGGGACACGGCATCACCGATCCGCGTGCCGAGAGGAGAAATCATCGGCGGTCGTACGAGCGCGATACGTCCCACAACGTCCGCACAGACGTACCCGCTCGCCGGAGAACTGCGGCACCTTCACTCGCGCAGGGGGACGGGGAGCGCCGCGCGCCGCCTCCTACTTCTCACGGCAGAACCTCCACGATCACTATCTTCGAACTAGATGTTCATACATGCATTGTGACCGCGCCAGTCTCTGTTGAGAGGAACATCGAACCCCCGCCGGGAGGGGTGGGATGAACTGGGAGAAGGCACACGGATACGCCGAGGGAACCAGCAGCCACCTGACCGGTTCGCAACCGACTGCGCAGTAGCTCGGCTCAGTGGGCGACCTGGTGTCCCCCGCGCCGATCAGGCCTGTCTCGGTGTCGGGTGGTATCCCCTTCCCCCGGCGAGACGCGCTCCGGTTTCGAAGAGGCAGGTACCGGCTCCCCCGGATGTCGCACCCGGCGACCGTACGGACGGTCAGTTCCGGACTCCATCCTCCTCGAACGCTCGTCACCGGCGTGACCACCGCCGCCCGAGACAGCAGTGGGGCCCAGGACCGGACGGGTCCTGGGCCCCACTGCTGTCGCTTGCGACCGCTACGGATCAGTGTCCACTGAAGGCGGGGTTCCGCACCGGCGTGCCCTTGCTGACCGGTGTGATCGGCAACAACTTCCGCCCCGTCGGTCCGATCTGGATGTCCGTACCCATGGACGGGCACACCCCGCAGTCGAAGCACGGGGTCCACCGGCAGTCGTCCTGCTCGCGCTCGTCGAGGGCGTCCTGCCAGTCGGCCCAGAGCCACTCCTTGTCCAGGCCCGAGTCCAGATGGTCCCAGGGCAGGACCTCGGTCTCGTCCCGCTCCCGGGTGGTGTACCAGTCCAGACTCACCCCCAGCGGCTCCAGCTCCGCCGCGCAGGCGTTCACCCAGCGCTCGAACGAGAAGTACTCGCTCCAGCCGTCGAGCCGGCCACCCTCGCGCCACACCCGCTCGATCACCCGCCCGACCCGGCGGTCACCGCGGGACAACAGCCCCTCGATCAGGCTGGGCTTGCCGTCGTGGTAGCGCATACCGATGTTCCGGCCCAGGCTGCGGTCGGAGTTGATCGCCTCACGCAGCTTGCGCAGCCGCTCGTCCACCGTGTCCGGGTCGCACTGCGCCGCCCACTGGAACGGGGTGTGCGGCTTGGGCACGAACGCCCCGATCGAGATGGTGCAGCGGATGTCCTTGCGCCCCGAGGCCTCGCGTCCCGCCTTGATGACCTCCTGGGCCAGCCGGGCGATCTGCAGCACGTCCTCGTCGGTCTCGGTGGGCAGACCGCACATGAAGTACAACTTCACCTGCCGCCACCCGTGCGAGTAGGCGGTGGTGACGGTGCGGATCAGGTCCTCCTCCGACACCATCTTGTTGATCACCCGGCGGATACGCTCGCTGCCGCCCTCGGGTGCGAAGGTCAGGCCGGAGCGGCGCCCGTTGCGGGACAGCTCGTTGGCCAGGTCGACGTTGAACGCGTCCACCCGGGTGCTCGGCAGGCTCAGGCTGGTGTTGGTGCCCTCGTAACGGTCGGCCAGGCCCTTGGTGATCTCGGCGATCTCCGAGTGGTCCGCCGAGCTCAGCGAGAGCAGGCCCACCTCCTCGAAACCGGTGGCCTCCAGCCCGCGCTGCACCATCTCCCCGATGGTCTCGATGCTCCGCTCCCGCACCGGGCGGGTGATCATGCCCGCCTGGCAGAACCGGCAGCCCCGGGTGCAGCCGCGGAAGATCTCCACGCTCATCCGCTCGTGCACGCTCTCGGCCAGCGGGACCAGCGGCTTCTTCGGGTAGGGCCAGGCGTCCAGGTCCATGGTGGTGCGCTTGAACACCCGGTAGGGCACCCGGTCCCGGTTGGGCACCACACGTTGGATACGCCCGTCGGGCAGGTATTCCACGTCGTAGAAGCGCGGCACGTAGACACCGCCGGTCTCGGCCAACCGCAGCAGCAGCTCCTCCCGACCCCCCGGACATCCCTCGGCCTTCCAGGACCGGATGATGTCGGTGATCTCCAGGACCGCCTCCTCACCGTCGCCGAGCACGGCGGCGTCGATGAAGTCGGCGATGGGTTCGGGGTTGAACGCCGCGTGGCCACCGGCGACCACGATCGGGTGGTCGTCGGTGCGGTCCACCGCGTGCAGCGGGATCCCGGCCAGGTCGAGTGCGGTGAGCAGGTTGGTGTAGCCGAGCTCGGTGGCGAAGCTGACACCCAGGACGTCGAACGCACCCACCGGACGGTGCGCGTCCACGGTGAACTGCGGCACACCGTGCTCACGCATCAGGCGCTCCATGTCCGGCCACACCGCGTAGGTGCGCTCGGCGAGCACGTCCGGCTGCTCGTTCAGGATCTCGTAGAGGATCATGATGCCCTGGTTGGGCAACCCGACCTCGTACGTGTCCGGGTACATCAGGCACCAGCGGACCACCGCGGCGTCCCAGTCCTTGACGGTGGCGTTGAGCTCCCCACCGACGTACTGAACCGGTTTCGACACACGCGGCAGCAGTGGCTCGAGCTTGGGGAACACCGACTCGACACTCACAACGCACCAGGGTAGAGGCGCCCGAGCGGGTGGTACCAATCGCAGGCGAAAAGTCCGAGCCGTCACCCCCGACTCACCCGGGAGTGACGAGGGTTCGCCGGACGGGGTGTCGGACGGCTCAGCGGAGCAACAGCGCCCCGAGCCGACGGGCGGTCACCACGATCCCCACCCCCGCCATCACCACGAAGTAGGCCGTGTGCCCGAGCATCCCCGTGTGCACCATGCCGGTGGTCAGCCCACGCATCAGCTCGATGGCGTGGTACAGGGGCAGCGCCTCCACCACGAGCTGGATCGCCCGCGGATAGACCTCCAACGGGTAGAAGGTGGTGGAGAACAGGAACATCGGCAGCAGCACGAGCTGTACGAACTCGAAGTCCTGCCAGGACCGTATCCACGTCGTCACCGCCATGCCCACCGCGGCGAACGCCAGCGCCACCAGCAGCGCGGCCGGCAGGGCCAGCACCGCCCACCAGGAGCCGATCAGCCCGCCCCCGAGCATGACCGTCAGGAACCCCGCGGCGTACATGCCGCCACGCAGCAACGCCCAGCCGACCTCCCCGAGCGCGATGTCCGCCGGCCCCAGCGGCGTGGCCAACATCGCGTCGTACAGCTTGGCGTACTTGAACCGGAAGAAGACGTTGAACGTGGCGTCGTAGATCGCACCGTTCATCGCCGAGGCCGCCAGGAGCGCCGGGGCGACGTACTCGGCGTAGCTGAGCGGCCGCCCACCCGGCCCGGTCACCTCGCCCACCAGCGACCCCAGGCCCTGCCCCAGGGCCAGCAGGAAGAACAGCGGCTCGAAGAAGCCGGACACGATGACCAGCCACTCCCGCCGGCCGGCCGTCAACGCCCGCTCCACCACCGCCCGGGCCCGACCCACGTACAGGGCGGGCGGCACGATCCGCAGCAGCAACCCCCGCCGCCGCGGGACCGGGGGTCTCGTCCCCGTCGTCACCACGTCCTGGACCACCGCTCCCCCTCACTCCGCCAGTCGGATCCGGAACCGCCGGTGGGCCAGGACAACCCCCGCCGCCAGCAGCAGCACCAGGTAGGCGACGTGACCCAGGGCCGGCCACAACTCCAGGCCGCCGAGCGCAGCACCCCGGGCCAGCTCGGTGCCGTGCCACAGCGGGGTGATCCAGGCCAACGGACGGACCACGGCGGGGAGCTGCTCCACCGGGAAGAAGGTGCCGGCGAACAACGTCATGGGCACCACGACGAACCGGGACACCATGTTGAACTCCTGGCCCTCGCTGGTGAGCGACGCCGAGTAGGCCACGAGCGGGGCGGCGAGGGCCATCCCGGTCAGCACGGCGACCAGCAACAACGCCGGTACGCCCGGCCCGCCGACCGCGCCCAGCAGCGTCGCAACCAGCAGGTACACCGCCCCGGAGATCGACAGCCGGATCACGATCCACAGCAGCTGCCCCGTGGCCAGCTGGGCGGGACCGATCGGTGTCGCCACGACCGCCCAGTAGTTCTTCTGCCACTTGAACCCCGACAGCACCGGATAGGTGCTCTCCCCGGCGGCGTTCTGCACCGCGGACATCACCACCAGCGCGGGAGCGAGGTACTCCAGGTAGGAGACCCCGCCCGTGGCCCGGGCGGCCCGACCCTCACCGTCGACGAGCGCACCCAGTCCCCACCCGAGGGCCAGCAGGTACAGCAACGGCTGCACGAAGCTGGACACCGCCGAGGCCCGCCAGTTGCGGCGGTACCAGGTCCACAGCCCCTCGACCACGAGCAGGCTGGCCCGGAACCCGCCGACGACACGGCCGGTGGACCGCGAGGTCGGGCGGTGGGCACGCGACGAGGAAGACACGTCCGCTCCTTCAGTCCACGAGGTTACGGCCGGTCAGGTGCAGGAACACGTCCTCCAGGGTGCTTCGGCGCACCAGAGACGACACCGGGCGCACGTCCCGGCGGTGCACCGCGGACAACGAGGCGTCCCCGTCCGTGGTGTACAGCAGCAACCGGTCCGGCAGGACCTCGACACGCTCGGCCAGGTCCCGCACCCGGGGCAGGGCCGCGTCCTGCTCCCCCGGGGCGAACCGCAGCTCCAGCACCTCACGCGTGGAGTGGCGGTGGATCAGCTCGGCCGGCGAGCCCTCGGCGACGATGCGGCCACCGTCCATGATGACCAGCCGGTCGCACAGCTGCTCGGCCTCGTCCATGTAGTGGGTGGTGACGATCAGGGTGACGCCGGACTGTTTGAGCTGGAACAGCCGGTCCCACAGCAGGTGCCGGGCCTGCGGGTCCAGTCCGGTGGTGGGTTCGTCCAGCAACAGCAGCTCGGGGTCGTTGACCAGCGACCGCGCGATGGTCAGCCGCCGTTTCATGCCGCCCGACAACGGCTCCACCGGGTCGTCCGCACGTTCGGTGAGTCGGGCGAACTCCAACAGCTTCTCGGCCTTGGCCCGCACCTGGGCGCGGGACAGACCGAAGTAGCGACCGTAGACGTGCAGGTTCTCCCGGACGGTCAACTCGGTGTCCAGGGTGTCCTGCTGCGGCACCACGCCCAGACGGGCCCGGATACGGGGGCCGTCGACGTCGGGGTCCATGCCCAGCACACGCAGGTCACCCGCCGTCCGTGGGGACACACAGGCCACCATGCGCATGGTGGAGGACTTCCCTGCGCCGTTGGGCCCGAGGAACCCGAACGCCTCGCCGGGCCGGACGTCCACGTCGATCCCGCGTACCGCCTCGAAATCTCCGAACCTCTTGACGAGCCCCCGGGCGCGCACCAGAGCTTGGTCGCCGATCACGGCCCAGCACTGTAATGGCCCTGACCAGCGTCAATAAACACCTCTGCGTGCCGTGGGCCCGGCGTCACCACGCTCCGGTCGGATCGGGTGGGTCAGAGTTCGCGGTGGAACCACACCTCGTCGCGCTCGTCCCCGGGTGCCACACGGACCGCCTTGGGGAACCGGCCGATCTCGTGCCAGCCACGGCGGGCGTAGTACTCAGGCAGCCCGGTGCCGTCCCGAGCGGACAGGTAGAGCCGCTCGATGCCCTGACGCCGCGCCAGGTCGGCGCAGGCCTCCAACAGCCGCGCACCCCAGCCCTGGCCCTGCAGCGAGGGGTCGACCATCAGTCGCTTGACCATCCCACGGTGCCGGGTCAACTGGTGGTCACCGCGTTCCAGGAAGGCCAGCCCGACCAGGTCGTCACCCCGCCACAGGACCAACATGTGCGCTCGTCGTTCGGCCACCTCGGCGAGGGCACGCACCGCGGCAGCCTGCACTTCGGCCGGATCGACGTCGGGCGTGAAGTCGACCGCCCCACCGGCCCGAGACACTCTCAGCCACAGGCGGGCCACTGCGTCGACCAGCCCCGGATAGGGCAGATCGACGCAGTGGGGCCCGGAGGGTAAATCGAGTTCTTCTCTCACAGCTCAGGGAACCACAGCTTGATCTCACGCTCTGCGGACTCGGGCGAGTCGGACCCGTGCACCAGGTTCGACTGCGTCTCCAGGGCGAAGTCGCCGCGGATCGTGCCAGGGGTGGCCTTCTCCACCGGGTCGGTGCCCCCGGCGAGCTGGCGGAACGCAGCGATGGCCCGCGGGCCCTCCACCACGGCGGCCACGACCGGCCCGGAGGTGATGAACTCCAGCAGCGACCCGAAGAACGGCTTGTCCGCGTGCTCCGCGTAGTGCTGCTCGGCGAGCTCCCGCTCCACGTGGCGCAGCTCGAGGGCGACCAGCTTCAGGCCCTTGCGCTCGATGCGGGAGATCACCTCACCGACCAGGCCGCGGCTGACGCCGTCCGGCTTGACCAGGACCAGGGTGCGCTCCGTCACTGGATCTTCTCTCCTACTCGCGTTACTCGAACGGGTCAGATGGAGCCTAGCCCGCGGATCGGCCGAACGAGTGCATATCCCCGAAGTCGCCGGAACACCTCCCCGCCGACTCCGGCGGGATCGAGAATGCTCGCCCTCGGACACCGGGCCGCCGGGGCGCCGGCCGAACCCGCTCGGTCAGCGACGGGGTGGGACCGGGACGCGCGTCAGATCGGCGGCCACCACGATCTCCCCGTCGAACACCTCGGCCGCCTCCGCATGGAAACGGGCCGGATCGGGGTAGCGCTGGGAGAAGTGCGTGAGCACCAGGCGGCGCACCCCGCACTCGGCGGCGACCCGGGCCGCCTGGGCCGCGGTGAGGTGCCCGTACTCCGTGGCGAGCGCGGTGTCCTCGCCCAGGAAGGTGGACTCGATCACCAGCAGGTCCGCTCCCTCGGCGAGCTCGTACACCGCGTCGCACAACCGGGTGTCCATCACGAACGCGAACCGCTGGCCACACCGAGGGACACTGACCTCCTCCACCGTCACGGCCCGGCCGTCGACCTCCAGCCGACCGGCACGCTGCAGCTGCCCGACCCGGGGGCCGGTGATCCCGAACCGGGCCAGCTGCTCGGGCAGCATCCGGCGGCCGTCCGGCTCGACCAACCGGTACCCGAAGCTCTCCACCGGGTGCTCCAGCCGCCGGGCCTCCAGCACACCGAACGCGCCGGAGGCGACCGGACCGTCCCGTTCCACTGGTGCCTGACGCAGGTCGGCGACCTCGTGGAAGACACTGGCGCGCCGGAGCCGCTCGAAGAAGTGCTGCCCCGACGCCGGGTAGTGCGCCCACACCGGGTGCGGCACCCGGTCCAGGGACAGTCGTTGCACCACCCCGGGCAGCCCCAGGCAGTGGTCGCCGTGGAAGTGGCTGATGCAGATGCGGGTGATGTCGGTGGCGGACACACCTGCGAGCAGCATCTGCCGCTGGGTGCCCTCCCCGGGGTCGAACAGCAACCCCTCACCGTCCCAGCGCAGCAGATAGCCGTTGTGGTTGCGGTGCCGGGTGGGCACCTGGCTGGCGGTGCCCAGGACGACCAGTTCCCGGTTCGACACGGCCGGACGATAGCGCTCCGCCTGCGTGGGGTACCGGCGTGGGAACCCGGGTACACCGGGGCAGTCGCGGGACAGCGGTGCGGGCACCGCCGGGCGTTCCACGCGGACACCACCGCGCACGAGGACGCAGGCCGACCGGATCCGCGGCTCCGCGTCCCGGCCGGGGACGGCGAGCTGCGGGCCGCCGGTCCTCCGGGTGCTCGCGGCCGTGACCTGGAAGGGGCGAGGAGGTCGGCCGTGCGGGGATGGATGGCGCGCAACGCGCTGTCGCTGGTGCTGTTCGGGGCGTTCCTGCTGTTCGTCGTCCTGCAGAGCGTCTTCGGTTGGCAGGCGGACAACCAGGAGCTGACCGAACACGGTCAGGCGACGCGGGGGTACCTGTCGTACCTGGCCAGCGGGGAGTTCGTCGAGGCGACCTTCGAGAACTGGGAGTCGGAGTTCCTGCAGATGGCCGCGTACGTGGTGCTGACCGCCCTCCTGGTGCAGCGGGGCTCCCCCGAATCCCGTGCGCCGCACGACCCCGGTTCCGAGGTGGGGCGCGCCGTGACCCCCGACTCCCCGGCCGTGGTGCGGAGACACCGTCGCGGAGCGGTGCGCCGGTTGTACGACAACAGCCTCTCCCTCGCGCTGTTCGGGCTGTTCCTGCTGTCCTTCGTGCTGCACCTGCTCGGCGGCACCGCCGCCTACAACGACCGGCAGGCCCTGCACGGGCAACCGCCCATCAGCCCGCTCCACTTCCTGCTCAGCAGCGACTTCTGGTTCCAGTCGATGCAGAACTGGCAGAGCGAGTTCCTGGCGGTGGGGACGCTGGTCGTGCTGTCCATCTTCCTGCGCCAGCGGGGCTCCTCGCAGTCCAAGGAGGTGTCGGCCCCGAACTCGGAGACCGGTGACTGAGCCCGGACGACACCGGTCGGCACGACGACCGGTGGGACGCGACCACGCCTGCGGAAACGGCAGGGGCCGAGACGGCGGTCACCGTCCCGGCCCCGTGCCGGACGCCCGGGTCAGCGCACCAGGACGGCCACGCTCCTGGCCGGCACGACCGCCGTGTCACCCTCGATCCGGGTGGCCGCGACGACCGGGTCGTGCCCGTTCGCCTGGACCTCGTGCAGCCGCCAGCCACCACCGGTGGGCAGGTGCACCGACTGCTCCTCGGGCCGCGGGTTGAACACCACCACCACCCCACGCCGCTCCGGGTCGACGTCCCGCCCGACGGTGTCGTCCAAGTACGCCACGATCACCCCCGGACCGGCGGCCGGACCCGGGTCGGGGAAGGACAGCTTCTGCTGCACCGCGACCGGGTCGTTCAGGGTGAACAGCTGCGAGGAGCGGCGGATGCGCAGCAGGTCGAGGGTGCGGTCCACCGTGCTCTGCATGTCGGCCGTGGTGGGCCGCAACGCCGGGTCGGCCAGCAGGGGCCGCGCGTACGGCCACTTGTCCTGGTTGTCCGCCGCCGGGGGCAACCCGGAGCCGAAGACACTGGTCCGCAGGGTGGGGTCGTAGCGGTTGAACCAGTCACCGCTGTCGTAGCTGTTGCGGTCCAGCGACTTCGAGCGCAGGAACTCGGTGCCGGCGAGCACGAACGGCTGTCCCTGGCCCAGCAGGGCGGGCGCCAACGCCAGCACCTGCATGCGCACCCGGTCCGCCATCGAGGTGGACTGGGGCAGCTTGTAGGCCAGCGCGTCGTAGAGCGTCTCGTTGTCGTGCGCGTCGACGTAGGTGATGGCCTCGGCGGGTGTCGCCGTGTAGCCGGCCGGTGCGCCGTTGTACGACACCTCCCGGCCGGTGTGCATCCGCCCGTCGGTGCCGCGGAACACGAAGTCGGCCCCGTTACCGGCCATGCCGAGCTTGACCAGGTCCGTGTAGTTGGTCAGCCGGGCCGCCTGCTCCTCGGGGCTGCCGTTGGCCGGCGAGCCGTTGGGGGCACCGGCCAGCCCGGAGGCGAGGCCCTGAACCCGCGGGTCGGGGTCGAAGGGGCCGCCCCCGCGGACGGCGTCGCGGAGCCGGTCGTTGAAGGTGCCGACACCGGTGCCGGCCATGTTCGCCTGGGTGGCCTGTTCGAAACGGGCCCCGCCGGCGACCTCGCCGAAGTCCCATCCCTCGCCGTAGATGCGGATACGTCGGCCGTCCACCCCGTCCCGCTCCACGGTCAACTGGTCCAGGGCGGCCCGCACCGCCAGGATGTTCGCCTTCGGGTGGTGCCCCATCAGGTCGAACCGGAACCCGTCGACCTTGTACAGCCGCGCCCAGCGCACCACGGAGTCGACGACGAGCTTGCCCATCATCGCGTTCTCCGGCGCGGTATTCGCACAGCAGGTGGAGTTGGCCACGGACCCGTCCGGCATCAGGCGGTGGTAGTAACCCGGCACCACCCGGTCCAGTACCGACTTCGGGTCGTTGCCGGCCGCGGTGGTGTGGTTGTAGACCACGTCGACGACGACCCGCAGCCCGGCCTCGTGCAGGGACTGCACCATCTCCCGGTACTGGCGGGAACGCGCCCAGCCGTCCCGGGCGTCCGGGGTGGCGTACGACCCCTCGGGCACGTCGTAGTGCAGCGGGTCGTAGCCCCAGTTGTAGGCGTCGCGGGCCGCGGTGCGCGTCACGCACTCCTGCTGCTGCTCCGAGTCCGGGGGCAGCGCGGCCAGGTCGCAGGGCGGCTGCTGCTGGTCCTCGCGGCGCTCCGGGATGGTGGCGATGTCGAAGGTGGGCAGCAGGTGCACGGTGTCCATGCCCGCCTCGGCCAGCCGACGCAGGTGCCGCATCCCGGCGGAGTCGCGGTGGGTGAAGGCGCGGTACGTGCCACGGTCGACCTCCGGCACCGTGGGGTCGGTGGCGGAGAAGTCCCGCACGTGCAGTTCGGTGATGACGTGCTCGGTGGGGTCGTCCCCCAGACCGTGGGCCACGTGACGGTGCCAACCGGGCGGCGCGGTGCGCGGATCGGTCAGGTCCACGATCTGCGAGTGGGTGGAGTCGGTGCTCAGTGCCACCGAGTACGGATCGGTGACCACGGCCTTCTCCACCCGCTGCGTCGCCGGCTGCCACACGGTGACCTCGTAACGGTAGTACCGGTCCCGCCAGCTCGGCGACCCGGTGATCGACCAGGCTCCGGTGGTGTCGTCCCGCTGCAGGTCCAGCACCTGGCTCGGTGCGGCGTCGGGTGCCGGGGGCCGGCGGTCGAACAACTGCAGGCGCACGCTCTGCGCGGTCGGCGCCCACAACCGCAACGTGGGCCGCGGCCCGTCGAACACCGGCCCGTAGTCGAGCTTGCTCGCCCGCTCCGCGTACAGGTCGTCCAGGACCCCACCGATCTGCACCCCGGTGGCGTGCCGCAGGGCGCCGGCGGCGTCGTGGTGTGCCGCGACGACCTGACCGCGCAGCACCTCGGGCACCCGCCCCACGTCGGCATCCCGCAGCCGGAAGACGGGCTTGTCGCGCAGGTGGGGGAACCGGTCCGCGAGCTCGGACGGCAGGCCCTCCGGGTCGGGTTCCAGCCGCAGCACGCTCCCGCCCGCCAGGCGGCCGTCCTGCACCGTGATCCGCCCCTCGGGGTCGTACCGCAGCTGGTAACCGGAGGTGGCGACGACCGGAACCTCCCAGACCAGACGGTCCCGGCTCACCCACACCGCCTTCGACTTCGTCAGGTCGACGTCCCCGGCGGCCCGGCTCGAGGCCGGCGGCAGGACGTAGGAGGCCGACCCGTCAGGACGGGCCGAGCCGGTCACGTACCACACCTCGTGCCCGGAGACTCCCAGTTCGAGCCGTTGGTCGGCGTCCGGGTCCTTCTGGTCACCGCGGTGGATGATGTAGCTCAGCCCGGTCGCGTCCTCGGTCAGGGGCACCGACCAGTACACGCCGAACGTGTCCTGCCCGTCGGGCTGCCGTGACTCGGGCCAGGACGGGCTGGGCTCGGCCGAGCCCGACCAGTTGTAGAGGGTCCAGCCGTCGTAGTTCCTGTCCGGGCGGTGGTAGTGGATCACGGCCCGCCGCTCGGCCGCGGCCCGGGTCGGGTGTGTGACGCCACTGCCCTGCCGCAGCCACACGTGCCCCGACCCGGCCGGGTCGAGCCGGCCGGTGACGTCGGTGGTGCCGTCCCGGACCACCGCGTAGTCGACGGGCTGGCCGGAGCCG